>JASJDR010000022.1 GCA_030065615.1 Xenococcus sp. MO_188.B8
CTAGCGGGGGCACAGGCAACTGTGTCTAGCCAAGAGGCGCTGAAACAAGAATCCCCCGTTACAGCGTCAGCTTAACGGTGGGAGTGTCAATGATGCGTCTGACTGAACATTTACTGAAATTGAAATATTGGCGAGCGACCCCGCGTCGCCTTCAGGCGCAAACGCCAGTTCCTTCAAGTCGGGGAACCCGCCCAACTGACTGGCTCGGGAATGCGCGAGATGAAACAGAGCAACAAAGAAATAAAAAGCATTGGCGAGCAGAAATTGTCAACTTTCGGATTCTTCTGGATAAAAGACTCCAAGATTCTCCTAGTTTAAAAGCAAAGTTAGAGGAGATTTACCAAGATGTTCTTCCTGGTTGCCAACGTTCCGTAGCACAATTGTTCGATCTTCCCGAGGAAGTTGAGCTTACTCTAGAACAGGTTTTAGATGAAAATTGGTATCCTGAGTCTAATTAGCTAAAACTAAAGCTATAGTAGAATCTATCATCAATACGAATTCTTGTAACTGTCTTCTATTTTTAGCTGATTTTTTCGCTTGAGAAGTTGGAAAATTTAATTTCGTTTAGCGCGATTTTTGAAAAATAGTATAACCTAGGAAAGAAGTTGACAGTATAGTCACTATTGCCAAAATAACTACAACTATAGTTAATTTTTTGTTAGTATCTTTTTCCTTTTTAAATTTTTGTAACAAATTAGTAATATAACGATCTTTTTCCTCTAGTAATTGTTGTCTGGTTTTTCCTACTTCTTGAGTTTTTAATTTTTTTCGATATTCTTGAATACTTGCTAATTCTAATGTTTGGTTGATTTTTTCTAATAGTAGTTGCGAATAACCTGATTCTTTTGACACTGCTATACCATAGTTTTCTCTTTCAGTTTCTGGTAAATATTTTTCCTTAGCTTGAGGGTATAAAGTATAGCCTTCATGTTGATAATCACTTTCGAGAATAGTATTTAATATTAGGGCATCATCAGCATAGGCTTGTATCTGTTCTCCCTCTTCTAAAGCATTGAGTACTTCTTCTATAGTATTAAAGGTAATAATTTTGTAACCTCTCTTTTTTAGTTGATAGTAGGTTGTGGTATCAAAGATAACTCCAATTTTGATATTATTTAATTTGTCTTGTGAAATATTACCTTCTTCATCTTCGCTACTTTTAGCAAATTCTTTTTTCAATAAAAGCTTGATTCCTGTCGTATGAAAGGGATTAGAAAATACTACGTGTTCCCAATCTTTTTCTTCTAGTATTACTCGATCTGAAATAATCGTATCTGGCCCACATTGTATTTGTATTGTATTTTCTTTTAATTGAGCATATCTGTCTTCATATTCATTAGCAATCATCGGCCAATTTACAATAATATTAGGATTTTCTTGGGCTAATTCTTTAGTTAATTCTTTGATAAATAAAGGACAAAAACCACCCCAATTACCTGAAGTTTTGATTTTGCCAATTGCACCAGCAAGACTTCTTATTCCTATGGTGATTTCCTGAGGCAATCTTGATTGGGCAGAAGCATTTTTAGGCTGAACAGCAATTAGACAGATGACAATCATAATTGCCGAATAGAATTTAATCGCTCTAAAATTTTGTAAAAATATCTGGTTAAGTTTCACGGCAAAGACTAGCAATGAGGAACAAGTAATAAGTAAATAAGTAAATAATTAACCATTAGCCAAATTACTTATAACTCCTTTGAGTTAATTCTACATTCTCAAACTTTAATAGTTCTTGATTCAATAAAGGTTGTTCTGTTGCTCCTTGATATTGCCAAGCAGCAACATAGGAATATTCGGAATCATTTCTTTGAGCTTCTCCTTCGGTCGTTTGGTATTCTTCGCGAAAATGTGCGCCACAGGATTCTTCTCTATTTAAAGCATCCCGCGCCATTAATTCGCCTAATTCGAGAAAATCAGCGACTCTGCCGGCAAATTCTAAGTTTTTATTAAGTGTGTCGTTACTGCCTGTCACCTTGACATCTTGCCAATATTGCGATCGCAGATCGGCGATTTGGGCGATCGCAGATTTTAATCCTGATTTACTGCGGGACATGCCCACATCATCCCAAAGTATTTTACCTAGTTGACGATGAAACTCCATGACTGTTTTTGAGCCATTAATATTGAGAAGTTGCTCAATTTTATTACTAGCAGCGGTTTCCGCTTCAGTGAAGGCAGCATCGTCTGTGCTAACAGGGGGTAAATTTGTTTGGGCGATATAGCTCCCCAAAGTATAGGGAATGACGAAATAACCATCGGCTAAACCTTGCATCAAAGCACTAGCACCGAGGCGGTTAGCACCGTGATCGGAAAAATTAGCTTCTCCTAAAACATGCAATCCCGGAATCGTACTCATCAGATTGTAATCTACCCATAGACCTCCCATGATATAGTGCACTGCCGGATAGATCCGCATTGGCACTTGATAGGGATTTTCGTCAGTGATCCGTTGATACATTTGGAATAGATTACCATATTTTTCTGCGATCGCATTTTTTCCTGAATTTTTAATCGCATCCCGAAAGTCTAGATAAACCGATAATCCCGTGGTGCCCACTCCTCTGCCCTCGTCCGTAACTTGTTTGGCGTTACGAGAAGCCACATCCCTAGGTACTAAATTACCAAAACTCGGATATCTGGTTTCGAGATAATAATCCCTCTCTGCTTCAGGAATCTCATTGGGATGACGTTTATCCCCAGAGTTTTTTGGTACCCAAACTCGCCCATCATTGCGTAAACCTTCACTCATCAAAGTGAGTTTTGACTGATAATCACCAGAAACCGGAATACAAGTCGGATGAATCTGAGCAAAACAAGGATTAGCAAACAAGGCACCCCGTTTATAACATCGCCAAGCAGCGGTTACATTAGAGTTTTTAGCATTAGTCGAAAGATAATAAACATTACTATAACCCCCAGTACAGAGTAAGACAGCATCTCCTGCATATCTTTCCATTTCCCCGGTAATTAAATTGCGGACAATA
Organism: Xenococcus sp. MO_188.B8; assembly: GCA_030065615.1. Lineage (GTDB taxonomy): Bacteria > Cyanobacteriota > Cyanobacteriia > Cyanobacteriales > Xenococcaceae > Xenococcus. The sequence continues at coordinate 2,988 of JASJDR010000022.1, forward strand.
ATGCCCCGCGCCTTGCCATCGATAATGACCAAATCCAGCATTTCGCGACGGGGAAACATGGTAATTTTTCCCGCAGCAATTTGACGCGACATAGAACTATAAGCACCAAGCAATAGCTGCTGTCCCGTTTGCCCTCTAGCATAGAAAGTACGAGATACTTGCGCTCCCCCAAAAGAACGATTAGCTAATAATCCACCATATTCCCTGGCAAAAGGCACACCCTGAGCCACACAATGATCGATAATCTGATTACTAATCTGGGCTAAACGATAGACATTAGCTTCCCTAGAACGATAATCTCCTCCTTTAATGGTGTCATAAAACAATCGCCAGACTGTATCCCCATCATTAGGATAGTTTTTCGCGGCATTGATTCCCCCTTGAGCAGCGATACTATGGGCACGACGCGGAGAATCTTGGATACAAAAACTTTTGATGTTATAACCCAATTCTGCCAAGGTAGCAGCCGCCGAAGCTCCTGCTAAACCAGTACCTACGATGAGAATAGTATGTTTCTTTTTATTGGCAGGACTAACTAATTTACAGTGATCTTTATAGTAGTCCCATTTATCTTGCAGTCTACCTGGGGGAATTTTCGGATCTAGTTGCATCTTGGTTCGGAAGTTTGATTATCAACTACTGTAACTTTTACTGGCATCGCCCATCCTACAGTTTCTATTCTTATGAACTACCCCACCTTCTATTCTTTAAAATTCTTTACTTGAGAGTAAAAAAGTAATACAACCGAGTATTAGTGAGCGAGAAAATGCTAGATTTATAAAATAGCCTATTGGTGTTTCTCAAGCCGAATAAAAAATAACCTTAAATAATGAAAAATACTAGTGATCTCCATATTATTGAAAATAGACCTTTACTAAGTCCTGCCTTTATTAAATCTGAATATACCCTAACAGAAACAGCAGCTACTTTAGTAGCTCAAACTCGCGATCGCATTCGTGATATTCTATCAGGCAAAGATCAAAGGTTATTAGTCGTTGTCGGACCTTGTTCAATTCATGATGTCCAAGCAGCGATCGAATATGGGGAAAGGTTAACTCGCTTGCGGAAAGAATTGCAAGGAGAACTAGAAATTTTGATGCGGGTTTATTTTGAAAAACCCCGTACTACTGTAGGTTGGAAAGGCTTGATCAATGATCCGCACCTCGATAATAGCTACGATATCAATACAGGATTGAGACTAGCTCGCAATTTACTCCTCGACCTAGCACATATTGACCTCCCCGCAGCTACGGAATTACTAGACCCGATAACTCCTCAATATATTGCCGATCTGATCTCTTGGACAGCGATTGGTGCGAGAACTACAGAAAGTCAAATTCATCGTCAAATGGCTTCTGGGTTATCGATGCCCGTAGGTTATAAAAATGGTACTGATGGTAGTCTCAAAGCAGCGATTAATGCTATGTTAGCTGCTAGAATTTCCCATCATTTTTTAGGTATTAGTAACGACGGATTAGCCAGTATTGTGGAAACTACCGGTAATCCGGATGGTCATTTAGTACTACGGGGTGGCTCAAATGCACCTAACTATTATCGAGAAGATGTAGAAAACGCAGTTGAGGCGCTGAAGCACAAAGCTTTAAATCATCGTTTAATCATAGATTGTAGTCACGGTAACAGTAGCAAAGACTATACCCGTCAACCCCTGGTTTTGGATAATATCTCTCAACAAATTGAGTCTGGAGATGAGCATATTATGGGAGTGATGATTGAAAGTCACCTGATTGCAGGCAATCAATCATTAGGAAGCGATCCTACTTCTTTAGTTTACGGTCAAAGTATTACTGATGCTTGTGTGGACTGGGAAACCACCAAGAAAATTTTACGTTCTCTGGCAAAGGCTGTAGCGACAGGAAGACCTCAAGTTAGAGAAAATCAAGTCTTTATGGCAGCTAGATAAACCGCAGTTAAAAGTCAAAAGTCACCCACCCCCAGCCCAACCCACCCCCAGCCCCTCCGAGGAGGGGAAGCAAACCAGGAGGGGAAGTCAGAAGCGCCGAGACCCCGCGCCGCCGACAGCGGTCGGAACCCGCGGAATTTTCAATCCGTTTATCCAGAGCACCGATCTGGACAAGCCCAGCTTCGTGTTCTGGGCAAGGGAACGCCGACCGAGCAAGGGAATGCTCGGCAAGACAGTTAAAAGTCTTTTAGAGTAAAGGTTTCAAGCTTTTTGAATAGGTATTGCATTATATCATTTTAGGTTTTAAGTAAAAGAGATTGTGTGTAGGGGCGCAAGGCTTGCGCCCTGGCATATATAGTTATTCCAATTATTTTCCGTATGGTAGCAGATCAAGTTATGATGCATATCTTTCATAGGGGCGAACGGCCGTTCGCCCCTACAGTATCGTATGTTTTTTATTTGGAATGACTATAGTTATTCCAATTAGTGTGTAGGGTCAATTCGCGAATCGCCCTGACATAATTTATTCTCTGTGTCTCATATATTTTCTCAATTGAGATTACGCCCAAGGCCATTAGGAATTGCAATTGACAGCAGCTTGAGGAACGCGATTATTTTTATTATCGGTAGGATAAGTTGTTAAGGTAACAGTCCCATCTTCACGAATGATGACGCCTCTTGCAGGATAGATATCGCCACGATCTGTTTTGATTGGTTTGATATATTCAGGAACGTAATTGGGAGCTTCTTGCTTCTGCTCACTCTCCTCTACCAGAAGAGAATTAAGGTCAGTCTCTTTGTCTAATGTAATCGTTTGGCCGTCAGGAATTAACGCATCTGCAGACAAAGGTGCAGTGGGTTCAGGTGGTGCTCCTCCTTTTCCCTTATAAGTTAAGCTAGTTCCTCCTCCTCTAGGGGAACAAGCTTCAGAAGAAATAGTCTCTGCGGAGACGGGGTTAGTTGGTAATCGATCTGTGCGTTGAAGAGGATTGCTGTCAGGGGAATTAATAGTGATATCACCATCTACATTAAATTCAGAACTAGCATCAATATCATTAGTGTTATTTAAATCACCTACTGTATTGCTGCTTTCTTCAAAACCCAAGATTCCATTAGTAATAATGTTGATATTCCCTCCTCTACCTGCCACAGCGTTAGCGCGAATATCGCTACCAGTTCCTGTAGAAGGAAATCCCACTACAAACCCAGCACCAATATTAATGTTGCCACCGTTAGCATTGTTAGTTGCTTCAGCAGAAATTGTACTGTTGTTTCGGAGGAGCAAATTATTATTTACTTGTAGCTGAATATTGCCACCTACTCTGTCTTCTGGATTGGTAATAAATTGTGGAGGTTGATTTGTTGCCAATATTTGTCCGTTATCGAGATTTAAATCATCATTAACATTCAGGATAATATTGCCTCCATTACCTTCTCCCAAAATATTACTGTTAATTTGTCCCTCATTTTTCAAGACAATTGAACCAGCCGTAATGTTAATATCTCCTGCATTTCCTATGGCATCTGAACTGACAGTACTAAATACCCCACTACTATCACCTTGAGAATCTTCTCCCTCAATAGTGATGGTATCTGTGGCAGTGATATTGACAGCACCAGCATTACCTTGACCAAAGGTACTCGCACTAATTTGTCCTCCATTAGTTAGAGTCAGATTTGCGGTTGTAATCTCAATCCCTCCAGCATTGCCTACTCCAGTACTAGTAACATTGCTACTAATACTACTAATAAAACCTTGAGAATCTTCTCTATCAACAGAGATAGTGCCCGAAGCATTAATCTTCACTGTTCCGGCATCGCCTTGACCAAAAGTCCTCGCACCCACTACCCCACCATTAGTAAGGGTAAGGTTGCCTGTTGTAATCTCAACTCCTCCCGCATTGCCTACTGCATTAATATTCACATCGCTAGCAATTCCACTATTAAACCCTTCTAAATCTTCCCCATCAACGGAGATAGTTCCTGAAGCATTAATCTTCACTGTTCCGGCATCGCCTTGACCAAAGGTACTCGCACTTACCACAGCACCATTAGTAAGAGTAAGATTGCCTGTTGTAATCTCAACCCCTCCGGCATTTCCGACTGCGTTACTATTAACCTCACTACGAATACTACTATTAGACCCTTCTAAATCTTCTCCATCAGCAGAGATTGTTCCCGAAGCTCTAATCATAACTGTTCCAGCATTTCCTTGACCAAAGGTGCTAGCATTCACTACACCACCATTAGTAAGAGTAAGATTTCCTGTTATTATCTCAACTCCTCCAGCATTTCCTGTGCCGAATGTATTAGCGCCAATATTTCCTCCATTAGTAAGAGTAAGATTCCCTGTTGTAATCTCAACTCCTCCGGCATTTCCTACTCCGCTACTAGTAACATTGCTATTAATAGTACTATTATTGCCTTGAGAATCTTCTCCATCAACCGAGATTGTTCCCGAGGCATTGATGGTAACTCTTCCGGCGTCTCCTTGACCATTAGTCCTAGCACGCACTCGGCCACCATTAGTTAGGTTAAGATTGCCTGTTGTAATCTCAACCCCTCCAGCTTTGCCTACTCCGGTGCTAGTAACATTGCTACCAATAGCACTATTAAACCCCTCTAAATCTTCTCCATTAATAGAAATAGTACCCGAAGCATTAATCGTGACTGTTCCGGCATTTCCTTGCCCAAAAGTATTAGCAGTCAATGTACCACCATTAGTTAGGGTAAGATTCCCGGTTGTAATCTCAACTCCCCCAGCATCGCCTACTGCTCCACTACTAACATTGCTAAAAATTCCTCCAACTGTCCTTTCCTCACTGGGATCTTCTCCATCAACAAATATAGAATCCGAAGCATTAATCGTGACTGTTCCAGCATCTCCTTGACCAGAAGTACTAGTATTAACTGTTCCTGCATTTAGGAGTGACAGAGAACTAGTAGTGATAGTAATTCCCCCAGCATTTCCTACTGCATCTGGCTGGACAGTACTAAAAGCACCACTATTAAAACCATCAGAATCTTGCCCATCAAAAGTAACGGTATCTGTGGCGGTGATATTAACAACACCAGCATTGCCCTGACCAAAGGTACTCGCAGTAATTGCAGAACCTTCAGTTAAAGTTAATGATTGTGCAGTCACATTAATATCACCACTGTTGCCTGTTGCGCCTCCATTAACCTGATTGCGAATACTACTATCTCCACTGAGATTAACTGCACCTGTGGCATCCACATTAATATCTCCTGCTTGTGCACCGTCAAAACCAGAATCTGCTGCAATTCCACCAAAAAGCTGACTAGCGTCGCTTAAAGTAATGCTGTTACCAATAACAGTAATCCCACCACCATTATCCCCAGCAGTATTAACTTCCGCACCATCAGAAAAAGATATATCTGCCCTAGCTATCCCCTCAGGTATACTCAATTCAAAACCATCAGTAATCCTAACTGTTCCTGCAGCTGACAAACCACCCAACCAAACATTCGCTCCTGGGGCAGTGATTTGACCGCCTTCAAAATTGATATTACCCCCGATTAAAGCTAGAGTTTGCCCCGCATCAACTTGTAACCCCACATCTGTTGCGCCATTAACAATATCCCCTGGATTATCTCGAATCCCCAACCCAAGAGGGGCATTGACCGTTAACAGAGGAGGATTATCCGCATCTAAGGCACTAAACTCCCCATCAGAAAAGATAATACTATCGGCGGTACTACCAAAAAACGAACCCCCAATATCTAACCTGGCATTCTCCCCAAAGATAATTCCCGCTGGATTAAGCAGAAATAGATTTGCTGTCCCATTGGCTCCCAATAATCCATTGATATCGGAAATATTGCCCCCTGTAACGCGAGAGAAAATATTGACAATATCTAAAGCATTATTAAAAAACGCTCTCCCACCATCGGGAACCGAAAATTCCTGGAAACTATGAAATAAATTACCCCCCGCTCGCTCTCCATCATTAATCGTGCCATCTACCTCAACGGTGGTCGAGGTAGTGCCATCAGGAATCACTTGAGCTGCAACCGGCAATACCAAACCTAAAGCCAGAACACTTGAAGTAGTAAGGGCAGAGAATAATTTAATTGTAGTCATAATCCTACTAGGAAACTTCTTAAGTAGATATCCGTATATTCACGGATCTTACGTCTCCCTGAAGATATGAATCGTTATCTTAAAGCATCTCTTAAGATTATTTTTGTAATTGTTGAGACTTATACAAGAGCTGACTTGTTACTGAATCTGATAGTGAAAATTTATCATGTAATCTATAATTCATCGTTTAAAAAGCGATCGCGACATACATGGCGCTGAATTTTACCACTAGAAGTTTTGGGAATAGCACCAGATTTCAAGATCACAACACTGTGGGTTTGTAGGTCATGATGTTTTGAGATAGCACGGCGAATGGTTTGAATCAAGCTTTGCTCTTTCGCTGCTTTTTCTGCGGCTATTTCTTCCGGTGACTTAGTAACATTTTTCCGTCGATCCCAATAATGACGATCTACTTCTACCAAGATAACTAGTTTATCTTCTCCTTTATCTGCGATCGCAAAACTAGCAACACAACTAGGTCGAATGAAAGAATTACAAGCTTCCACAGTTCTTTCAATATCTTGAGGATAATGATTACGACCATTAATAATAATGACATCCTTAAGACGACCAGTAACAAATAATTCTCCGTGATCAATAAATCCTAAATCTCCAGTCCTTAGGAAATTCAAGTCTGTTCTCTCCTGAAGACGAGCATTGAAAGTATTGTGAGTAATCAAGGAGCCATTCCAGTAACCATCAGCAATACTAGGGCCTGTAACCCAAATTTCGCCGATTTCTCCAGATTGACAAGGAATTAAAGTTTGCGGATCGACGATCGCAATATGTTGATCTGATAAACTACTACCACAACTTACTAGAGTTCGCGCATCAGCCTCGCTAGGCGAGGTTGCCACTACCAGATTCTTTTCTAATTCTTTACTACTAATCGTTTTCGTGACCGCAAAAGAATTTTTGTCACCTCCAGAAATAATTAAAGTTGCTTCGGCCATGCCATAACAAGGATAAAAAGCTTCCGGACGAAACCCATAGGGACGAAAAGTTACTGCAAATTTTTCTAAACTTTCATAATTAATTGGTTCAGCACCGTTAAAAGCCAGATCCCAACTACTCAGATCTAAATCAAGAGCCAGCTCAGGTTTAAATTTCCGTACACAAAGATCGTAGGCAAAATTTGGCCCGCCACTAGTAGTGCCTCGATAGCGAGAGATTGCTTTCAACCAACGCAAAGGATTTTGTAAAAAGATCAAAGGAGACATCAAAACTACAGGGAAATCTCCATAAAGAGGCTGCAGGACACCACCAATCAATCCCATATCATGATAGGGCGGTAACCAAATCACCCCTTGACTTTGAGTTGAATGTTGAAAACAGCGGTGAATTGCTTCGAGATTATGCAGCAGATTGTTATGGGCAATCTTGACTCCTTTGGGTTCGGCGGTAGAACCAGAGGTATATTGCAGAAAAGCTAGATCATCACCAGAAGCTACAACTTTTTGCCATTGCTGCGCATATTGTAAGTTAACATCATCTGTTGCTAGCCAACGTAACGTTTTCAGCTCAGGAGCTTGTTCGACTCTTCTTTTTAAACCATTGAGAATTGAGGTGGTAGTTAAAGCTAAAGTCGGTCGAGCATCTTTAATAATGCTTTGAATTCTAGCTATAGAGCGATTTGGACGAGGTGGATATGCCGGAATTGCGATCGCTCCAGCGTATAAACAACCGAAGAAAGCCTCTACAAAACCCAAACCAGGAGGGTATAGTAATAAAATTCTTTCTTGAGGAGCACCCAAGGACTGAAGATAGGCAGCAATAGCTTTAGCTTTCTGGTTCAACTCTTGATAAGTTAAGCTTATTTGCTCTGTTTCCCCGTCCACTAAAAAAGTATATATAGTCTGGTCGGGTTGTGACTCAGCCCGATATTGCAAGATATCGATTAGGTTAGCTGTCGCGATCGTATTTTCCAAACCACTCATTAACTTTTGATTGTTTTTAATCAATCTACACCATATCCGATAATTCGCCTAAGTGAGAGTTTAGCGGGATTGATAATCACTACAATGAATTGCTGCTTCTGTATTAGCAATATAAGGTTGTGCCGTGCATTTTAAACGATGATCATTAGTAAAAAATTGACATCTAGTACAGGGTATCTGATGCATCTTTTTCGCTATCAGAAATCCACTAACTACTGCCCGGACAAAACTCCAAACAAAAAGACCTATGACTGAGCAAGCCAATAGAAAACGAAGCACAACTGGAACGAGAATGTTTGCTTCTGCAATTAGTTTCCCTAGTTGAAACACGGCTATCCTTAATTTTTCAAGTATCAATTCTTATAAGGATTTATTATGTCATATATTAGCTATTTTAACCATTGCGATAGTAATTTCTGATACTGAATCCCATCTATTTTGAAACCTTGAGTTTTACTAGACAAAATTTAATACAGGTAGACAGCAGAAAAACGATAGAATCTAGCAATAGGAAATCTTCTCTAAACAATAGCTATGCCTCGTACCCAAAGAAACGACAATTTTATCGATAAAACATTTACTGTCATGGCAGATATCATTTTGAAAGCTCTGCCTACTAATCAAAAAGCGAAAGAAGCCTTTGCCTATTACCGTGATGGAATGTCTGCTCAAGGAGATGGGGAATATGCTGAAGCGTTAGACAACTATGAGGAAGCTCTTAAATTAGAGGAAGATGCCAATGATCGCAGTTATATTCTCTATAATATGGGTCTAATTCATGCCAGTAATGGCAATTTAGAAAAAGCGATCTCTCTTTATCAAGAATCTATTGAACTAAATCCAAGAATGCCTCAAGCCCTCAATAATATTGCTGTTTTATATCATTATCAGGGAGAACAAGCAAAAGAAGCAGGAGAAGAAGAAAAAGCAGAGGCCTTTTATGATAAAGCAGCAGAATATTGGAAACAAGCAATTCGCATTGCACCTAACAATTATTTAGAAGCTCAAAACTGGCTGAGAGTTACTGGTAGATCTGAAATGGATGTTTTCTTTTAAAATCGCTATGGGGCTGAGTCACCGTTACACCGCCGTAAAAGCGGCGAGAACCCGCGTCGACGTAAGGCGCAAGGGAATGCTCGCCAAGACACGACGGTGCCTGCGGTGACCGGTGTTCACCGGTCAATATAAGCTTATCTTAATCCTGGACATCAGAACTGACTAACTTAACAGTGCCAGAAATAGATATACTTAGGTACTTAACCCTTAAACTCTAATCTCTAATAACAATTTCGAGAATTATGATTGATCGCGAACAAGTCAAGAAAGTTGCTAACCTAGCTAGATTAGATATCACTCCCGAAGAAGAGGAGCAGTTTACCACCCAATTAAACAGTATCTTAGATTATTTCGATCAGTTGAGTGAATTAGATACGGATAATGTTCTTCCAACTACCAGAGCGATTGAAACTAGTAATATTACTCGTCCTGATCAATTACAACCCTTCACTGATAGACAAGCTCTTTTAGATTCAGCGCCAGAGCAAGAAGGCGATTATTTCCGTGTACCGAAAATTATGGCTTCTAATGAAGGTTAATTATTAGTTAATCTACGTCTAATGTGAATTAGAAAAAAACTTTTTGACTTCCTCCTCGCCTGGTCGGATGCCCTAAAGGATACACCTTCGGATCAGGATTCCTACAGAACTATTTCGACCGTTGGTGGGTTCACCCTTCAACTAATCTTAGATTTAATTAAGATTTAAGTAGATAAACCTTAGCAAAATACTACTCCTATTCCGCATAGCTTACTAGGTCGGCGTGCTTTAGGGGAGAATCGTCCCATCTTCGTGAGATAATATACTCTAATGAAGAAAACTTGGCCTGAGTCCTCTGTTGCCTACACAGGGGCGCTAGTCAAATTTTCTGGCAGTGAATTTCAGTATCAACTTTTTCCTCAAAGGCGAGAGCCTGCCAATATAGTCAAGGATGGGACTCTGCTAAATCCTTAATCAGAGGAAGCTTTGAGTTTAGGTAAACTTGCACCAACACAGCCTCCTCTTGAGAAAGTCTGTTTTGGGTTTCTAGTTGTCTTAACAATCTTTGAATCAATTCAGTATCGTTTAAAGATAACAGTTCATAGAAATTTGTTTGCTCGATTACCTTCCAAACTTGGCGTAATAGTGAAATATTCAACTTGCTTTACCTCCAAAAGGAGCGAAAATATTGTTCCTGCTATTTAGGGAACATTAGAATCTTAAACCCTAAAGCGCAAATCTAAAGAAAATCTTTAGATTTGTAATAAATAATAAAATGAAAGTTTACAATACTTAAATAACTAACTACATTTCTCAATAAAGATCGAAGCAAGTTACCTTTAAAGAAAAAACTTTATTTCGATTTTGTTGACTTTGTTAAGAATTTTTAATCTTTAAATACAATGTTATCTCTATCTCAAATTGATTCTAACTCCTTTACTCTTTGCTCCTATATCAACCGTACTGACAAAATTCAAATCGGTCGCATCACGAATATCGATCAATGGTATTTTGAAAAAGTAATTTTCCCCCAACAACGTCTTCTATTTGATGCTCCACCAAAAGCAGAATTAGAAATTCATGCTCATGATAGAAAAGATACAACTCGGATTCTTTGTGAAGAATTGTTAGTTAGTTGACGAAGACTTGTTCCTTGAAGGATGTTCGTTTTTATTTCGAGCTCCTTTACTTAACAATTATATAGATACTTACTCTAAAAAACTGCAATCTAGACAGGGAGATAGGGAGATGATTAGTCCCCAAGTCCCCAAATCCCCACGCATTTTTTCGCTCACCCTCCACACTTCCCTATCCCTCTCAATTAATGATTGCTCTTGATTACTGAATCGGGTTCCTAGACACCATTAGAAATCCATTAATTTATATTTTTCAAGTTTTATAAATGGTAGCCGTATTTACGCAAAAGTCTACTAGTGCAACAAATATTAGTAATACTGATACTCAAGCAGTCGCTCTAGTAAAAAAAGCGTTTCTTCTTCTAGGACATAAATAAAAACAAAGTATAAATATTAATCAATAATCTTTATGGATATTAATTTTAGCTTTGGTATTGTTAGCGATCCTCACATAGCTTTACCAAAAACTATTATAAATTATGAGAAAAAAAGATTTCATTTAGTAGAAGTTAGTATCCCTGCTTTAGAAAAAGCGTTAGCTCATTTAGAATCTCTAAATTTAGATTTTTTATTGTTACCTGGAGATTTAACCCAAGATGGGGAACCAGAAAATCATCAATGGTTAACAGAACGTCTAGCTAAGTTACCCTTTCCTACCTATGTAATCCCTGGAAATCACGATGTTCCTAGTTTATTAGCCACAGAATCAGCGATCGCGTTTTCAGATTTTCCTAATTATTATCAACAGTTTGGCTATCAGAATAGTTCCCAACTTTACTACAGTCAAGAAATAGTACCAGGAGTTCAACTAATTGCCCTTAACTCCAATTTATTTAACTCTGAAGGAGAACAATTAGGAGCCTTAGATATTGAACAATTACAATGGTTAGAAGATTGTCTAGGAAAGTTACAAGATAAATTTGTTGTGGTTACAGTTCATCATAATGTTATTGAACATTTGCCAGGACAATCAAGGCATCCTTTAGGGCAACGTTATATGTTGGATAATCGTGATGAGCTATTAACAATACTCAAAAAATATCAAGTAAAATTGCTGTTCACTGGACATTTACATGTGCAAGACATAGCAGAATCTGATGATATTTATGAAATATGTACTGGTTCTTTAGTTAGCTATCCTCACCCTTATCGTATAGTTCAAGTAACCAATCAAGATTCTGGTAAAGTATCAGTAAATATAAAATCTCATCAAATAACTTCGGTACCTGGCTGGGAAGATTTAAGTATCAGATCAAGAGAATTTTTAGGTGATAGATCTGATAAATTTATGATGAACTTACTGACTTCTGAACCTTTATATCTTGCTCCAGAAGAAGCGACAAAATATATTCCTCAATTACGTTATTTTTGGGCAGATATCGCTAAAGGAGATAATATTTTTCAGTTTCCAGAATTTCCTTCTAAGCTGCAACAATATTTTTCCATGTTTAGTGCAATTAATGCTGACGGAAGCCCAAGGTTAATCGATAATCATGTTAATTTAATAATTAATTAATTCTTAACTTTGACCTTCATCATCTGTAGTTAGGTGGCTGTGCCAAACAAGTTAAATAAGTTACCTAAGTGTAATTTCCCCCATTCCCGCCCCAGTTCCCCGCCGTCTTGAAGCACTTACTCAACAGAGGATAACTTCGCAGTTTTCAAGCTAGACAAGTTTTAGATTTCCACATCTTGCAGCTATTATAATCCTGAGAAAATTATCGGGAATTACATAGTATTATAGGAGGTTATTGATTTGACTAATCCCGTAAAAACTTAGCTGATAGGTGATTGCTAGAATTTATAGTTACAAAACCAAAAACTATATATATGATATTTTTTCAGTTAGAGGTTATGCTATGTGATTAATTATTAGCTGAAGCTAAGAACAAGTCCCATAGTCAGCGTTTGCGCAATTCCAGAGGTGGTTTAGGCTTATAGCTTATTACTTTAACCGTTATAAATAATACTACAAAGATTTATGTAGATTATAATCAACGGTTTGTGGCAAAATAACCATCATATCTATAAACTGGTCTGGAAAAGTGTCAGCTAGACCAACAAGATGGCTCAAAAAGTGGTGTAGGAGAACTAAATGACACTATTAAATGAAACCTTAAACGGTAAAACAAGAAAAAACACGTCTCTAGGGAGAAATAATGGGCTATATGGCTCTAATTCTTATCCTAGTGAAGAAGTTATAGAGGGCTGGTTAATTGATAAGATTGCGGAATCTTTGCAAATTGACCCCCATGAAATAGACATTGACCAAGAGTTCAGTGACTATGGTTTAGATTCAGTAGAGGCAATTAATGTATCTGGAGAACTAGAAAATTATTTAGGTTGTCGTTTGTCTCCTACTCTACTTTGGGATTATCAAAATATTGCATCCCTAGCAGAGTATCTGGCGACATACCCAGAAGAGATCCGTAATAATCCCGAGAGCAATAGTTTAGAAATTGTTTCCCCTTTTGCGACTCCAGAATTAAATATTTCCTCATTAGAAACTTTTAGCCCCGAAACGGAACGCCATAATATTCCTCAGGAGTATTATTGTTTCGAACAAACCCCAGAATACCAGAAACTACAATTACGATTACAACAGGTTAAAACTCTGGGTAATGGTAATCCTTTCTTTATTCCTCAAGATAAAGTTGCTAGCGACACTACTATTGTTAATCAGCGTCAACTAATTAACTTTGCAACTTATAACTATGTTGGAATGTGTGGGGATTCTCTGGTAGATAAATCTGCTCAAGATGCGATCGCTCGTTATGGGACTTCTGCCTGTGCTAGTCGCTTAATTTCTGGAGAAAAGCCCATACATCGAGAATTAGAAAAGAAACTAGCTGCTTTTCTAGGGACAGAAGACAGTATCGTCATGGTAGGGGGTCATGCGACCAATGTCACGACAATCGGTCATTTATTTGGTAAGAATGATTTAGTTCTCTATGACGCACTTTCTCATAACAGCATCCTTCAGGGATGCTTTTTGTCTGGAGCTAGTTTAGTTGCTTTTCCCCATAATGATTTTGCGACCTTAGAATCTATTTTGCGCGATCGCCGACACCGTTATCAAAAGGTTCTGATCGTTATCGAAGGAGTCTACAGCACTGATGGGGATATCGCAGATTTACCTTCTTTTATTAGCCTCAAGAAAAAATATAAAACCTTCTTGATGGTGGATGAAGCCCATTCTTTGGGGACAATTGGGGCTACAGGAAGAGGGATTGCCGAGTATTTTGGCGCAAATCCTGCTGATGTGGATATTTGGATGGGAACCCTCAGTAAATCTTTGGCTAGCTGTGGAGGTTATATTGCAGGTTCGGCGGCTATAGTTGAATATCTCAAATATACTGCTCCTGGTTTTGTCTTCAGTGTGGGAATGTCACCGCCCAATGCTGGGGCTACCCTAGCAGCGATTGAAGTCTTACAAGCTGAACCAGAAAGAGTAACTCGGCTACAGGAAAGAGCTAAGTTATTCTTAGCTTTAGCAAAAGAACATGACTTAAATACAGGAATGAGTAAAGATTCCCCTGTAATTCCGATTATTGTCGGGGATTCTCTAAAATCTATTGAATTATCACAAAATTTATTTAAACTAGGAATCAATGTTCCCTTTATGATTCACCCCTCTGTACCCCATAATGAAGCGAGATTAAGATTCTTTGTAACTTGTAACCATACGGAAGAGCAAATTCGCTTTACGGTTCAAACCTTAACTCAAGAGTTAAGAAAACTTTAAAATCGCTTCGCGATTAGCTATAAGCTCTAAGCCTTTAGCGATTAGCTATTTTACTCCTATGGGGAGTAATTAAACCCCTGCTATTTTGTGCCTAGAAAAATACTCGATTTAAAACATGCTTAGAGCCTATAGCTGATTAAAACAGTTATCAGTTAGATGACAGCTAATAAGACACTGATAATAATTAAAATCAGGATGATTAATAATCCTCGATGCCGACGAATCCAAAATTTGATTGTTGTGATGGAGCCTCTAGAAGAAGAATTTACTGGTTCTTCGACTAAGGGTTTTTCTTTGTCATGGAACATTGTACAAGATTTGGCATAGGGTCTTTGGGGATAATTACAACTATCATCTTGGTGATAAAGACAGTGATCGCACAAAAAACTGTCCTCGGTCGCTTGATATACCGGAATGCCAGGATGTCCAAAGGCTTTGAGTGGATTCTTGCAATAAGGACATTCTAAAGCCTCTGGTTTAATGGAGCGATTACAACGGGAACATTTAGCCATTAATTTAATGTCGTAAACTACTGTAATTGATATTCTTTCGATTCGATCATTTGATAATTATCAGCTCCTATAGCTAAAGCAAACTTCTGTTCGGTCTGTTCTAGAAGTTCAGGGGATATTGCCTTCCATTGCTCACGGGATTGCCAACGCACAATAATAAAAAGGCGATCGCTCATAGTAGGATCAAACCAAACTTCCTTGCCCAAAAAACCAGCAGCCTGAGCTAGCATAGGAGTCCAAATCTCTCGATCCTGGATGACAAATTTTTCTCTTAATTGAGGTTTTACCGAAAACCCCAGCCATTCTATAATCATGGGGACTTTCAAATCATTTTCGCTGTTGTATAATTTAGTATCAAAAATTAAGAGCAGTAAATGGATAATAACGATTGGTTGAAACAATTATTAATGGTTGGGATAGGCACAACCTCCCTAGTTGCCGAAAAACTTAAGGAAGTTAGTGAACAATGGGTCAAAGATGGCAAAATAGATCCTGAGGGAGCCAAAGCTTTTGTTGATGACTTTATGAGTCAATTCAACTCAGAATCAGCTAATTTCCAAAAACAGATGGAGAGACAGATGACAAATTTGCTTGAGGATCTAGGAGTTCCTCGGCAATCAGAGATGGATGAATTAAGGGGTCGTATTGATAGACTTGAGCGAAAAGTCCGAGAATTGGAAAATAAATTATGGCGTTAACCAATAAACTTCATAAACTTTAATAAACTAGAAAGATATCGCCCCAGTTCTCTATATTATCGGCTATATTGTTTATGTAGATATTTCTTATGTTAGTTGTGTAAATAAAGAAATTTATGAATTGTTCTTAAAACTATATTCTTTGATTAAAATAAGTACTTTTAATTTAATATTAGCTAATGCCTTTTCGCATTTACAACACTTATCTAAGATGGCGAGTCTGTGATTACATTAACCCTCTTACATCCTCTGCAACCAGTACCAGTTCAAAGCTGGACATTTGAAGAAGAACCTAAAATTAGAATTGGACGCTCAACTAGCAATGAGGTCGTCCTTTATAGTGCTGTTGTTTCCCGTCATCATGTAGAAATCAGAAAAGCTGGTCAGGAATGGGAAGTTGTCAATTTGGGAGCAAATGGCACGTATATAAATGGCACTAGGGTCAATACAGCGTTAGCCATAGATGGGATGATAATACGTCTAGCTAGTTCTGGACCCAAAATACTAATCAAAATTGAGTCAAGAGAATCATCTTCTGAAGATCAAAATTCGGCGGAAGATTCTCCTCAGAATAGGAAATATCAGCGAGCCAAAATTACTAAAGATACTTTAATTAGTAGTGATTAAAACTCACTTTCTAAATCTTGTCGAGATTTGATATTGATAAAATATTTATAAATCAAAATAGGATTTAGTATCGCCAAAAGCTCAACTTTGTCTCGTTTCTCGTTCCTCCGCCCTGATCCTTTATCCTTAAGTTATGAATACTCTTAACTTAGAAAGGATTCGCCAGGCAGCGCAAACAATTCGCGGACAAACTCGCGAACTTACTCATCAAATATTGGATACCCCCTGTCGTTATTCGTGCCAACTATCAGAACTGACAGAAGCAACGGTAATCCTTAAATATGAAAACTTACAATTTACCGGCTCCTTTAAAGAACGGGGTGCTTTGGTCAAATTGCTTTCTTTGACCGAATCCCAGAGGAAGCAGGGAATTATTGCCATGTCCGCAGGCAATCATGCTCAAGCAGTTGCCCATCAAGCAAAAGGTTTAGATATTCCCACAATAATTGTTATGCCCTGCTTTACCCCCTACGTCAAAGTGGAACGAACTCGCGCTTTTGGGGCAGAAGTTATCTTGCATGGCGAGACTTTAGATGATTCGATTGTTTTAGGCCAACAAATTGCTCAAGAACGCCAGCTCAATATTGTTCATCCCTATGATGATCCGCAGATTATTGCTGGACAAGGAACTATTGCCCTAGAAATCTTGGCACTTTATTCTGATTTAGAAGTTCTGATAGTACCGGTCGGCGGAGGCGGTTTAATCTCAGGTAATGCGATCGCCGCTAAAAGTCTTAGTCCCCAGATTCAGATTTTAGGAGTGCAAACTCAACGTTTTCCGGCGATGGCTCAAGCATTCAGAGGGGAGCCAATTACCTGTAGCAACTCCACTATTGCCGAAGGCATTGCTGTTAAAACACCAGGAAAGCTTACCTTGCCAATTATTCGTGAGTTAGTGGATGAAATTTTACTAGTAAATGAAGACGAAATTGAAGAAGCCGTTAGGTTACTTCTTCAGCTGGAAAAGACTCTAGTAGAAGGGGCAGGGGCAGCTGGGCTAGCAGCCTTAATTAAATATCGCGATCGCTTTGCTGGTCG
Source organism: Xenococcus sp. MO_188.B8 (assembly GCA_030065615.1). Classification (GTDB taxonomy): domain Bacteria; phylum Cyanobacteriota; class Cyanobacteriia; order Cyanobacteriales; family Xenococcaceae; genus Xenococcus. Next base: position 20,242 of record JASJDR010000022.1, read on the forward strand.
GAAAGTAGGCATTATTCTCAGTGGTGGCAATATTGATTTACCGATTTTGTCCTCAATAGTTCAACGGAGTATGGTCCGCTCTAGTCGCTTGGTGCGCTTAGAAGTTGAGATTAGGGATATCCCTGGGGCCTTGGCAGAAGTGTCGGGATTAATTAGTAAAACGGAAGCTAATATTGTTGATGTCCGTCATCATCGGGCTTTTACTTGTTTACCACTGCAGTCAGCAAAGTTGGAGTTAGTACTAATGACTAAAGGTGTTTCTCATTTGCAACAAATTATTGAGTCACTTACTAATGCTGGCTATAAAACTTATCTCGACTCGATCTTTGAAGAAAGCTCTGAATTGGCTTAGATTTTATTAACCTCTAGTTTTTGACCCTCAACTCAACTCTTTTGAACTGATGTTGTTCTCAGTCGCTTGAGGGTGAACGAAATTTTGCGTGGGATTTCTAGCTAAGTATCCCAAAAATCACCCCCCACACCTTTTTTCGCTCACCCGTCGCTTGCTCTCAAAGCGGCTTAACATACACTAAATCACATCTGGCTGTTTCTACTCCAGATGCTGGTTGATAACCATGCTTTTCGTATAAAACTACGGCCTCACTCAATACCGAAGCGGTTTCAATCCAAATTTCTTTAAACCCTTTTTTAGCGATCGCCTGTTCTAAGTGTTGCAACAAATATCTGCCTAATCCTTGTCCTCTAAACTCAGGTAACAAATACATTTTGCGAATTTCTACCGCTTGTTCTCCCCGAGCAATGGGATAGTAAGCAGCCGTCCCTACGATCTTTCCTTGGAACTCAACCACCCAAAATTCTCCTCCAGATTCTAGATAAGCCGTTTCCACCTCGATCACATCTCGATCAGCTTCTGTTGGTTGCCAAGACAACCCATATTCTGCTAGCACATTACTAATTACCTGCGCTGCTCCAGGACGATCTTTATGCTGCCAATCCCGAATCCAAAAATTTTGATAATAACTATTCATAATTGTCAAGCCGTGAACAAAGAGTCAAAAGTAAGACCAGGGAGATAGAGATGTGAAGAGTGTGGGAAGGGTGGGGAGTGTGGGAGGTGTGGGAAGATAGGGAGACAATTGATTCCCCAAGTCCCCAAGTCCCCAAGTCCGCATTTTTTCGCTCACCCCCCCACCCTTCCTTGTCCACCCCCTCTTACCGAACTAATAATTTATAAATACTGAATCGACGCTCTAGTTCCTCATCCCTCATCCTTTATAAAGTAACCATTTCTGTAACGGCTTTATCTTCTTGATCTTGTTGCCATTGGGCGACGATATTTAAATCACCTTCAAGAAACTTTTTCGAACATCCGCGACGTTGAATTTTCCCACTAGAAGTTTTGGGAATACTACCAGTTTTTAATAATGCGATCGCATATACTTCTACTTCATGGGCTTCTCCTACAGATTGACAAATAGCTGTCACAATTTCCTCAAAGTTTAAAGAACGTAAATGACTTCTTTCTACCTCTTGAACTATCACTAATCTTTCGGCACCATCTTGATCGATCGCGAAAGCTGCCCCAGCATTTTTTCTTAAAGCAGGATGGCATTTTTGTACCGTTTCTTCTACATGTTGGGGATAACAGTATCTGCTCCAAAAGAGCATTACTTCTTTTAATCTTCCCGTAATATATAATTCTCCATTTTGTAAGAAACCCAAGTCTCCAGTTCGCAAATATTCAGGACTTTGAGTTCCTTTAAGTAAACCTTGAAAAGTATCTTTTGTTTCTTGCTTTTGCTCCCAATATCCTTTGCCAATACCAGAACCTAAAACCCAAATCTCACCAACTTCATCAGGTTTACAGGGAATTAAGGTTTCGGGATTAACGATTATTACTTCTGTATCCAACCATTTTCTACCACAACCAACGATCGCCTTATTGCCGGTCCTTTCTGAACTAATTTCTACAACTTGATTCTTTTCTAATGCCGCACCATCTACATATTTAATAATTGGGTTTTCATGTTGCAAACCACCGGTAATAAATAAGGTCGCTTCTGCCATGCCATAACAAGGATAAAAAGCAGATTTATTAAAACCACAATTGGCAAAAATATGGGAAAATCTATTAATAGTTTCTCCCCGTACAGTTTCTGCCCCAGAAAAAGCTACTTTCCAGTTACTTAAATCCAAACCAGCTAACTTTTCAGGAGTCGCTTTTAAACATAGTAAATCATAGGCAAAATTGGGCCCACCACTAGTAGTTGCCCGATAATGGGAAATTGCTTTCAACCATTCAAAAGGCTGTTGGGCTAAAGATACAGGAGACATCAAAATACTTGGAGTTCCTAAATACAAAGGTTGTAAAATATTGCCGATTAATCCCATGTCATGAAACATCGGTAACCAACCGACGACGATAGTGGATTGATCATGATTAAAACCTTGGCGGATAGTTTCCTCATTATGCAAAATATTCTGATGGGTTACTATTACTCCTTTGGGCGTTCCTGTAGAACCAGAGGTATATTGCAAGAAAGCGATGGTATCAGGTTCGATTTTCAGGCTCTGCCAATCATTCTCCAGAGATAAATCGACTCGATCAGTAGCAAGGCGCGGAAAAAATTTAAATTTGCCCGGAATCTTGTTATTCTTAGCAACTTCGGTCTCGACAATATCTAAAAATTCTTGGGTCGTTAATAAAACACTAGCCCCTGACAGTTTAACTCTTTCGGTTAATTCCGCGATCGCCTTTCCCCGACGAGGCGTACTTTTAGTTACCGCAATCACCCTAGCATAGAGACAACCCATAAAAGCGGCAATAAATTCTAATCCTTCATGGTAAGGATAGACTAACAAAGCTCTCGCACCCGGTTTTACCACCGATTGTAACCGAGATGCGATCGCTTTTGCCCGCCGATCTAATTCCTGATAAGTTAGACTTCCCACTTCTGTTGTGCCGTTAGAGAGAAATTTATAGGCAATATCATGGGGTTGGGCGATCGCTCTATGTTGTAGCAGTTCGACTAGATGAGAAAATTGAGACATAAAATCTTATCAATTATGATACAAATTCAGAATACGGAACTTATATTAACGAAAATCCTTCAAAATAATTAACTACCCTTTGTCAGTTATCAGTTACCAGCAGTGCCGGAATGAGGAGGAGTATTTTGCTAAGGTTTATCTACTTAGACCTAAGATTAAATATAATTTCCCCATTCTCGCCCTGGTGATTTTGGTGTCAGTTATCCATTATCAGTTATCAGTTCATCGTTTTGACTAGTTTGCTCTCAATCTACAACTCTACCTATTAACCAATACCTAATCCCCAATCCTCAGTCCTCAGTCCACTATGTTAATTGTTAATTTTTCTATTTGTAAATTCCCTAAATTTTGTACTTATATAGTAAATATTAGTATTCTTGCAACCATCGGCATAATTGGGGGTTTTATCCCCAACATCGACCGTAAAGATCACAAAATTTCTTTTGACTATTATGCCTATGCCCAAAATTATACTCAACAAGAAATCGTTAATTATTCCCGAGCAGGATTCCAAATCGAATTACTTAGACAACAAACCTATCACGATATAAAAACTATCATTAATCAGAGACCACCAAATATAACTTGTAATCAACCAGGTACTTTACAAAATTTAGCTCCCAATATTCGCGGTATTGCTAACAATTATTGTCACAATACCATGCGAATCATTAGAAATAATAACCTAACTGTGCACCGTTTCAATCAACTCAAGCAATTCTATGATCAAGAAGGCGATTTCCACCAACAAGTTCAACAGATGTTACTTGAAGTTCAAACCCAACAATTTAGATGATTAATGGTCAACGTTCAAACTCGCGCATTCCCTTGCCCAGAACACGGAGCTGGGCAAGCGTCTTACGCCGATACGCGGAGCGGTATCCTTATGCGGAGCGGTACCCTTTAGGGTTAGGACGCGGGCTTCCACCGCTTCCTTAGCCCAGAACACGGAGCTGGGCTTGTCCCCAGAACACGGAGCTGGGTAAACAGATCGGTGCTCTGGATAAACGCCGTGCAACGGCGCAGGGTCGTCAATGTTCAAGCTGCCTGACTGAAGCGAATTTTTAAGTAATCCTCTTCCATTTTTGCTCCTGATGGTTTAAGTGCTGCCAGAGCTTGAGGCAAAACTAAATTACGTCGATGATTGCCAATTCTGACATTTAATTCATCCCCAGTTTTATTGAGTTGTATTTGCTCTTTAGGAATTCCTGGTAAATATAACTCTAAACTATAAATTCCTTGATTTTGGACCACTCTAACTGTACTCTCTTTATAGTAAACCTGAGTAGGATCTTCATCTTGATAAAGAATTTCTTTTAATTTATCTAAGGCCTTTAATCCACACATTTCTTCAGAAAAAAGTGGGGCTTCTTTCACTGGCAAAGGATGAAAATTATCATAAATTTCTTGTTTATAAATTTGCTGATTCGACTTCCACCGTTCAAAGAAAGGATCGTTAACCGAGTCGGGAATAATCCGATTAGCTATGACCAAATCCGTAGAGACGTTATAGAGACTTAAATAAGCATGAGCTCGTAGGGATTCTTTGATGACCATCTTTTCTGGATTCATCACCAATCGTACTGAAGTACGAGTATTATCTGTTAAAACCTTTTCTAAAGCCTCAATCTGTTCGTAGAATTCATAAGGGGCATCCATTACTTCATTATCAGGTAGAGAAAAACCAGCAATCGGTTTAAATATAGGTTCTACAATCGGACGTAAAGCTGCCGACATTCCTTGAAATGGTTTGTAAAAACGTCTCATATACCAACCACCTACTTCAGGAAGACTTAATAATCTTAAAGCTGTCCCTGTTGGCGCAGAATCAATAATCAGAATTTCAAAATCGCCTTCATCATAGTGACGTTTCATTCTGACTAAGCCAAAAATCTCATCCATTCCTGGCAAAATTGCCAATTCTTCGGCTTGGACTCCATCTAGCCCTCTAGCTTGCAATACTTGGGTAATATAACGCTTCACGGCTCCCCAATTTCCCTCTAATTCCATTAGTGCGTCTAATTCGGCACCCCAGAGGTTAGGACGTACTTGTTTGGGCTCATGCCCTAATTCAATCTCAAAACTATCCGCCAGGGAGTGAGCTGGATCTGTACTAAGTACCAAAGTTTTATGGCCAAGTTCTGCACATCGCAGACCTGTAGCAGCGGCAACGGAGGTTTTCCCTACCCCGCCTTTACCCGTCATCAGAATTACACGCATAGCAAGATTTTTATCCTAAAACTGAGAGAAGTTTACATTACTTTACTATTGTTAACCTTTTTTACGCTAAAAAGAGATTTTTTTGCCAGAATTTACTGAGAAAAGTCTCAGGAGTCTAGTATAACGTGTTTAGGAAGTGCCTTGTTTGGCGAGACCTTGAAGAAATCTGCTTTTTCGATCAAGAAGTGATTCGTTTTACACCATCTCGAAGAGATTCGCGCTTTTTTGAAACACTTTGTATAATCGAATTGCGTAGCTTTTAGCGCTATCAGAGCTTATGCTTTTTCTGTAAAGAAATATTACTTGCTATTGACAAAATACTAAAATTACAAGTGAAATTATGTTTAATCTTTATTTTAATCGCATTTTAAGTAATAGTACTTACAATATTCACCGTCAAGATAAAAATCTCCGTATTCATACTGATTCATTGTTAATGCAAATTAACTAAAAGAGAAATGAGAATCTCACTTTATAGCTAACAACTCGTTTCGTTGAATATAAACAAAATATCGATCTGAATTCATTGATATTGTTTATCGATCACGGAAAACCATCCTTATTTATCCTAGTAAAAAATTTTGAGGAAATCAAAATTATGGTTAATGAGCAGCACCAAATGATAGTAACTAAAGAAAAATTTCTAATTTTTCGACAACTGCGAATAAGCGATCTTGAGACATCAGAAAGATTTTTATTGTATGGCAAATCTTCTGGCAATTGTTACTCATCTTTTCGAAGTAAAGCAGTTGCTAAAATAGAAGTATGCTGCAAGATGGATCGTTAAACGTTAAACAAAGCAGAAACTAGAGGACTAGAAGGGATTTCTTCTGCTCTTAAGGTCAAAGCACGATTATTCTGCAACTCGTATTTTATTTAATAATTCCTGATTTTCTTGTTGTAACTTTTGTACTGTATGTTGCAAAGATTCAATCACAGTATACATTTCCATCGGATCAAATATTTTTAAAAGACTTGTTTGAGTTACAATTCCGAGTCCTTTTCCCCAATTCCAGGAAACAACCAAGCGTCTAATTTTTTTGCGTTTCATTTCTTGATGAGCCGCTAGTAAAGAATCTTCTGGACTGAGTAGAAATAAAGGCGCACTCATTACTTCTATTGCCAGGATCTGTTCTAACGATAGTTGTAAAGTTTGGAATTGAATAATATCCCGTTCGGTAATAATTCCCTCAGGATGTTTAATTTCTCTTTCGGGCTCTTCAGATACAATAATCACACAACTAACATGATTCTCTGCCATCAGTTGAGCAATTTCTTTAATCGAATGATCGGGTGTTGCTGTAACAACTTTTCGACTCATGACATCAGCAACTCTTCTTAACTTCAGCAAATTAGCTGGGCGCATCGCATCCCGAATTGTCACTGGAGAAATAACCCCGAGTAGTTGAGCATTGCTATCAACTAAGGGTAAGTGTCGAATTCGATAGCGACGGAATAAAAATAATGCGGCAAAAATATCAGGAAAATTATTTTCATTCAGAGTCACCACGGGATGAGTCATCACTTCGGCGACACTAAGATCAGCAAAGACAATTCCTGAAGCTGTAAGTTTAACAATATCCCTTTCGGTTAAGATGCCCAAAATTTTTTCATCTTTCATGATCAAGGCACAACTAGAACGCACCTGATGGCGGGAAACTTCTTCTAGAGACTGCTCTTGAGCAGATAAAGCACAGCTACTACCCCAAGCTTGACTCATCATCGCGATCGCTTTCTGCAAAGGCATTTCTGGTGGCATAATCAGCGGGTGACGATCTATGGTCGTTTCTAAATCGGGGGTGGTGAAAAAATTATGGTTAAATTCCACGACTTTGATTCTCAAGAGGGATGTTACGAAAAAATCCTTCGTTCTTTAAATATACTTCACATTAAAGAATTTAAGGTTTATAATTAGAGAAATGTTACGCAATAATAAATTCAGTAGGAGGGATGACAAGGTTTATAATGCCAGAAGGTAAATCAGAAACTTCTCGAAGTAGTACGATTCTTAAGGGCAATTCGGGGATTCTTGCCATAAAGTCGATCTAACACCCGCTTAACGGAAATTTTCCGCCATTGACTGCCACGCTTAGTCCTATAGCCATTTTCATTCAGCCAGTTAGCGATTTGCTGTAAAGATTTCCCCGATTTATGGTGACGGCGAATCAACTCAATGATTTCCTGTTCACTCGGATCGTCTACTAAATTTCCATTCACTGCTTTTTGACCAAAGGCAGGGGAACCATAGCCAGCATAACCCCCTTGTGCGGCCTTTGCTTGTCTTCCTCTTTCTAAGCGTTCCCATACAGGGTCGATTTCTGAATTGGCTGCGTTCATCTCCAAACCCAATAAACAACTACCTAATTGTACTTTATCAAAATAACTTTAGAAACAACATGGCAACTTACACAGTTAAGCTAATCAATGAAGCAGAAGGAATCAATACCGCGATCGAAGTAGCTGATGATCAATCTATCTATGATGCGGCTGAAGAACAAGATATCGACTTACCTATTTCCTGTCATTCTGGTTCTTGTTCTAGTTGTGCAGGCAAAATTCTCGAAGGCACTGTAGATCAATCTGAGCAAGCTTTCTTAGATGACGAGCAAATAGCAGCCGGATTCGTCCTAACTTGCGTAGCATATCCTACTTCTAACTGCACCATTCTGACCCATCAAGAAGACGAACTCTATTAACAAAATTAGCAGCTAGTAAAGTTGACAAATATCGCAGCAATTTAGGTTTAATCCCACTAATTCTAGGAATTAATAACAATAAAAGCTTTAAAAATGCTTATTTAACTATAAGATAACAGATTTCATATTTCGTTAAAGAAAAGTCAATTATGAATAAAGTGCAAAGAATTCCCTGTCCCAATTGTGGTGCCAATGCGATTCGTCGCTATTTTCTTGACAGGGAAGCTATTTCCAGTAGCTGCCCTAATCAACAAGTTATACACACAGAATGCCCTGTTTGCGATTACCTAATGACGACCTGTTATCTTAATGGCAATGTTCTGGAAGCTCATGGGGGGAATAATTCTATCATCGAGAGAAAACCCAGTGTCACTCCATCTTATTCTTTAACTCATTGCTGAAATAGTTAACCGCTACGCCGTTTTACCCTAGTTTACGACCTGGATAAACCAGGTGGGTTCAAGCGATATTTGCTTCCATTTCCGAGTCCAGGCACGGTCTACTTCCACAATATCAAGCTCAAGCCCTTATAAAATAAAGCATAGATCATAAACTATGGAGGCAGTCACCAACGTAGTAGTTAAACTTTCTCCATCTTAATCATTTTTATTTTTTTTGCAAGGGGAATATTTTTAAAGATGAAGGATGAATTATGAAGGATGAGGAAGAACTAACAATCAGTCACAATAACTAAGCTGGATAAATTCTGAGGCGACGATTGGGTTCTTCTCCAAAACTATCGGATTGCAAATGATAATGTTCTACAAGCTCATGCTGCATTTTCCGAATTTTAGAAGAACGAGGCAATAATTCTACCGGTTGTCCTTGGGGAATAACTATCTGTTCTACTGCCAATCTAGCTTCTTCTAAGGCTTCGATTTCATCATCATTGCCAGCTTGAGTAAACAAACGAGCGTCAGTAGCCTCTGGCATATTGGGATCTTCGAGCTGTAATAATTGACGCAATGTCCGAGTAATCTGGGGAATGGTATTAGATTTCACGGCATGGATAGCAATATTACGGGTTTTAGCTAGTTGTCGCAGTCGAGAATGATGCTTGATTTGCGATCGCAGTGCTACGACGACATCGGCATTATCTAAATCCTTGGTTAAGACAATAGGTAAATCTAAGACCTCGATGACTCGTTCTATTTGAGAGCGACCGATGCCATAGGGATAGATATAAACAGGCCAATCTTCCCCATTAGGGCCTGGGGTTCTAATTTTGCTACTGTTAGGGTCTTGAGTTTGCCAAGACTCTTCCAGCATAATTTCAAATTCAGGATTGGTTTTGTGCTTTTTTTTTCTACTTAAAGGGGCAATCGGCGTCATTTTACCCGAAGCACGCCAACCTCTAGGACTGAGGGGCGCGACAATTGAAGAAGTGCGAGACGAAACGCCATTGATTTGAGTCACAGCTTCCTGCTCAATAATGGAAACTTTCCCACTATCATCTACAGTTCTAATTTGGCTTGCTGGTTGAATGCCCCGTAACAGACTATCGATGGTTTGAGCGGTATCTTCATGGACAATCCATTTTTGACGCTCCAGCATTTCTACCGCGATCGCAAATGTTGGGGGCGCTTTCCGCTCCAAAACTGTTTTTTGAGAGCGTCTACGACGAGCTTCATCATCACCAAGGGTAACGGCTTGAATCCCCCCAACCAGATCAGAAAGAGTAGGATTTTTAATCAAGTTTTCCAGGGCATTACCATGAGCTGTGCCCACTAATTGGACTCCTCTTTCGGCAATGGTGCGAGCCGCCAAAGCTTCCAACTCTGTGCCAATTTCATCAATCACGATTACTTCCGGCATATGATTTTCCACTGCCTCGATCATCACCTGATGTTGCAGTTCAGGACGAGCTACTTGCATCCTTCTGGCACGACCAATTGCCGGATGGGGAATATCGCCATCTCCCGCAATTTCGTTGGAAGTATCGATAATCACAACCCGTTTTTCGAGATCGTCAGCTAAAACCCGAGCAATTTCCCGTAAGGCAGTGGTTTTGCCAACTCCTGGACGACCTAGTAACAAAATTGACTCACCAGTTTCTACTAAGTCGCGAATCATCACAATCGTCCCAAAAACCGCTCGACCAATCCGACAAGTCAAACCGATGATATCTCCCGCGCGATTACGCATAGCACTGATACGATGTAAAGTTCTTTCGATTCCGGCACGGTTGTCACCACCAAACATCCCGACTCTTTCGATAGAATATTGCAGATCTTCTTTTGATATCGACTCTGACCCCAAATAGCAGACTTCATTACGAAAACGAGCTTCAGGTAATCTTCCCAAATCCATCACGACTTCGATCAGGTTATCTTTTTGGGGATGAACTTCGATCTTGTCTCGAATCACTTTAGGAAATATCCTCAACAATTCGTCGAGGTTATCAGTAGTTTGCATTCTGTGAGCAGGAATTTGCTGTTGTGTCATTCAAATTATTTTTAAAAAGTGCTAGGTATTAGGGGCTGGGGACTAGTTTTTTAGTAAAGGAGAATATTTAATTTGGGAAACTAGATTATGGGCGATTGCCACTGACTCCTCTAGTAAATCAGGATGATTTTCTAACTGTTTGGCGGAATGATTATCTGAATAATTAATCATTTCTAATTTTTCTAAAATTGGTGAGATTAAAGATCGAGCATAACTACCATAGGCAACTCCCGAAACCCATCTATTAGTGACTTCAAAGCTCTTTGCTTGGTACTTTAACATTTTTTCCGCTTGGAGTTTAGTTACAGTGTAATCATTTGTACCGCCTGCTAGTTGTATATATCCTGGTAAACCTGCTTGGATTGCTTTTTGAGCGAATTTCACCGCAAGATGAGTCGTTCCCATGCCAATATCACCACTCATAGGACGACCATCAGTTTGCCAAATCAAAGGACAAGGTAAAGGTTGAATCAGTTCAACCAGAGCTTGTAAATAGGGAATCGCATCCTGATGGTAAGAACAACTAATGGCAAGTATTTGTAACTTATCAATACCCGAAGAAATTTCTGACCATAATCTTTTAAAATCGGCAAAATGCCCGACTTGAGTGTGAATTTCGATCGCATCTATACCCATTTCATCAACCAGAGAAACCACTGCTTGCGGCGTAGAGACGTAGGAACGAGTTGTAATTAATTGTTCTGGACAAATAGGTAAACAACGACCACAGCCATAACAAAGGCGATCGATCACCCCAGAGAATTCGGTGGCGACATCACTAAAAGCGATCGCGTTGGCACCGCAAATTGTTTCGCAAGGACGAGAACATTCTGCTGGACATTGGGTAACATCAAATTCTGCTTTTCTAAAATGAGGATCTTCTCCATCATTAATACTGATCATCAGCAAGGGTTTGTTTTTGCCCTTCAATTCCCGATCGAGATCTGGGCAATTTTGAGCTGCTTGGATACCTTCTTGGACAGCGGTAATTACAGCATAATCTGCAGCGACATCAATACAGTCAACTCCTGCTAGGGTATAAATCAAAGCTAAACTACGAACTGCAGGAAGATGTTGATAACTAGCTCCGCAAATTAGTTTGAACCAGTTACCCTCAGTTAATGAATGCAATCGGTATGTTTTATCCTTCACACTCTTATCATATCAGGGGATCGGTCTTCGTTTTTTGATTTTATAGATGGTCTTGAGGATGAGGAGAATGAAAGAAAGGAAGAACAAGGAACGAGATTTAAAAAGCTAAGGATCTAAACCGCGTCTAGTTTGAAACCCCTAAAGCCATAAATACCTAAAAGAAAGACTTACTATTAGATTTGAAAAATATACAAATAAATTTGTTTCCCTACTTAGAAAAAGCAGACGGTAGAAAGTTTTTAGCCTACTTAAAACTGGCAATCAACAACTGTCCTTTCAGAATCGGATTTAGGACGATAGGGCGATTAGAAAAGCGATCGCAAATGCTTTTCCTGAACATGTTGTTTTAACAGACGAAGCTTTCCATATAGAATATTGTAGCGGTTTGGTAAATCTTCAAAGTTGCGTTTTTTTTATTTCTTTGGGATGCGATGAGATATTTCCATTAGAAGTGGGAAAAAATTATGGCAATGTTTCTTTTCCCACTCGAATTCTTTAGTCGCCAAGAATTAGTGAAAACTTTTAAATCCTTAGCAGAGGTTCTTTCTTGATAATTTTTCTAATATCTTACCTGATTACACTACTGTAATTGAGGAAATTGTGTTAACTAGAAAACTCAACTATGAGTTCTAGATTTTTGGCTATACTTTTGCTTTTTACTGTGTATTAAGTAAACTCCATATATCAGTACTAGTATTTGTACTGGCACTATTGTCAGATAGCCTTTAAGGAATATATTAATATCTAAATTAGAAAACATGGAAAAGTAACCCGCTCCTAAAGCTACAAAGAAAACTTTGCTCGTAACTCTTTTAAATTTAAGCATTAGTCACTAAAACCAACCTTTTTTTGATGCCATATAGATATTGTAAAACTCATCATCAGATTTAGTTAAATACATAATTCCCTCAATCAAACCTATGATACCCATGACTGGTGAGCCAATGCCACAGGTTAAAACGCTAACCAATAGCATTATCAATCCTTCGGTAGTATAACCTAAAATAAACTTATGAATTCCTAAAGCTCCTAAGAGAATACCACAGATACCACAAGCAATCTTCTTCCCACTAACATTTACACTCTGGGGATTAGTCATAGTTTTTCCTCACTAATTTTTAATGGATTACTTTAATCGAACAATAGTATACTCAGACAAATTGATATTTGTCTTCAGCGACTATACTAGAAAAATTAAATCGAATCTGTCGTTATGTCATACAAAAAAGTTCAACTAGCATTAATATATTTTTTAACGGCTTTAGTAGTTACGATTTTATATAGTTTTAATCCAGCTGATCATAGTAATATTTATCCTCCAAGTTTATCTAGAGACTGGGGAGGATTTTATTGCCCTGGTTGCGGAATTTTAAGAGCTTTACATCAATTACTACATGGAAACTGGCAAGCAGCTTTAAGGCTTAATCCATTATTTATAATATGCTTACCCTATTTTTTTTATTGGATAATACCCTATTTCTTTCAGTATTTTTATGGAGTAAACTTGTACTCTATTTATCATAAAAATAAACAAATATTAGTAACTATAACTGTTTGCTTAGTTTATGGACTGTTGAGGAATATTCCTAACCCAATTTTTTCTTGGTTAGTTCCTCCTAGTTAATCAAAGCAGCCTTCAATATTATCGGAAATGTAGAGACTTTGGCGAGAGGTTCACTCGTTCCTCGTGGTCTCGCAAAGCGAGGCGCTGCGCGATCAGGCAAAACCTGGCACTACGCGGTCTGCAAAGCAGATCTCTTCGCGCCCCGCGTAGCGGATCGCAAATTGCTAAAATCAGCTCAGCCAAAAAATTTTTAAACTCAGGTTTCTGAAGTTTTCGGTTCAAAGTGCGATTAGGTCTTAGGGTTTTTAAAAGAGTAAAATTATCTCCCCGACTGTAAGTTTTAATTGCTCTCTAGCACTACCACCATTCACCGCAATTTCTACATAACCATGACTTCCCACTAAAGCTAGGGGCTCTCCCTTAGCAACATCACTGTAAGTTTTTGCCGAGGGAATTCTGTGATTAGCAATTGCAATTGTCCAGTCTCGATCGCTAATCAGATCCACAGGAATATTACTAATAAGATTACCAAAGCGATCGCAATATTGAATACAACCAGTTATCGAAGTTTCTGTTACTTGTAATGCAGGTAAAGGCAAAGTAACCAAACTCTCTAGAGATATGGCTTCCCCCAATGATTCTAAAGCAACCCCTTCAGCTAAATGAGCTCCAACTGGGGCAAAAATATCTCTGCCGTGAAAAGTCTGGCTCGGATTAGGAGTTAACCAATATTTACTATTATTTAATTCTACTGCTTTGATCCCAGGGCTAGCATCTAGTATCCCGGTAAATATTCCATTGTCGGGTCCTACGAGAAACCCTTGCGGAAATTGAATCGCTACTCCTCTGCGATCGCTGCCAACTCCTGGATCTACTACCGCAACATAAACGGTATTGTCTGGAAAATAACGATAAGCATTGAGTAAGGAAAATCTGGCTGCGATCAGATCTTGAGGCGGAATGTTATGGCTAAGATCGATGACTGATAAGCGAGGATTGATTTTCGCGATTACACCTTTCATCACACCAACATAAACATCTTGCAAGCCAAAGTCAGTTAAAAGAGCAACTATATTATTCGGCACAGCTACTTTATGAGTAATAGGGATGGTTCAAGAGGCTGAAAGTTTTATGGTTTCTGAATTTTTTTAGTTAATATAATAAGGTTAACAAGGGCGAGAGGTTCACTCGTTCCTCGTGGTCTCGCAAAGCGAGGCGCTGCGCGATCACTTATCACAATTATAATTTTATTGTTTCATAATGGGAGTGGTGACTCTCATACATAAACCACAATATTCCAATTATGAAATAAGAACATAAAACGGAGTAATCTAAAAATTCTTTGATTGAGAGATTTTTTCCGTTAATAAATATCAATTATTAATATTTAAATAAGTGGTTTGGGTTAACTTAACGTTAACCCAACGAAAGTTTAGAACAGTTTAGATTGGCAAAATTTATCCTGATTAGATGGTTACAATTTTTGCTTGATTGGCAATGCTAATCATAGGCACCAAACTGGGAGACATCTCCGTTATAGATCGTATCATTTGGCATCCTCGCTTTAAATAAATCTGCATCAGTGAAATTAGTATTAGTCAGAGTAGCCCCTGATAATCTCACATTTTCCATCAAAGAATCAGAAAAATCCCCATTGGACAAATTAGAGCTCGATAAATAGGCGTTGTAGAAATCTGCCTCTTGGGCGACAACATTAGACAAATCCGCATCAGTGACGATCGCATATTCTAGTTCAGCCTCTGTTAGAGTCGCACCAGACAAGATTGCCTCACTCATCTCGGCATTATTCAATTTTGCATCCGAGAGATCGGCATCAGTCAGAATAGCATTGTTTAACTTTGTCCCTAGCATCAAAGCTTCTGATAAATTAGCTCCTGTTAGATTAGCGCCGTTTAGCTTGGCTTCATTGAGCAAGCTTGCCGACAGATCAGCTCCCGATAAATTCGCCTCAAGGAGTGCACTGCCATACAAATCTATATCCGATAAATCGGCGTTTGTTAGATCGCATCCATTACATTCATTTGTCGCTTTTAAGTGAATGTAATCTTGGTTAACAAAAGCATTGGCTGGAAAACTAAACAGCGTCAAGCTGAGGAGAGTTGTGAGGATAAAAGCAGAAACTTTACGAAACCAAGGTTTAATATTCATATTTCACTTCTAATTAAGGGTATTTTCTAGGCAATAAATCTCACAGGACTTAGGCAGTAACAATATTTGTAGATGCTTAATCAATACTGCTGGGGTAAGGAAAATTGCTAGTTTAGACAAGCAAGAGGAAGCAGAGGCAATAGTTATCAAAATTAGCCTTTCTACCAACTATTTAATTCCCCCATCGTGCCCGTAAAAAAGCTAATGGCAAAGCAATTTTAAACTACATTAATAAGTTATGCGTCAGTCCTGTCCAAATTAACTAAGGCTAACAGAAGGAGGGTCACTCCAAGTCCCATAGCCTGGAGCTTTTGCACCGGGGGGGTTGACCCCAACTGCTCGCCAAACAAGTCCTTCAGGATAGGCTTGGGCACTAGGAATAAAGGTCTTATCATCTTTACCAGTACCATACCAATTCTGCCATGCAGGGGGAAGTTGTTCCCAGGTGGATGTATACCATAGTTTGATGATATTACGGGCAACTGGACCTCGTTTTGCCGATGCCAAAATCTTAGAACTCAATCCCTCGGTTAAAATAGAGGGGTCATATTTCTTTTTTGCCCTCTTGTCGAGATCATGAAAGATCTCTAGCAATTCTCCAAGTATTTCGCTACCAATGATTCCCCAAATGGTGTCAAAATAGAGTTCAGCTTGACCTGTTCCTTCAAGATCAAACCGAGAAAATCCCGTGACCACTGCGGAGAAATCAAGGAAATAGTCCATCAAATCAGATTTATCAATACTCACTCGTTATTTACCTCCACAAAATTTTTAGCTTTGGTTTGCTCATCTTCGATTGGGTTTTTACCAATGGGAATGCGGTCAGTGTAGACTCCGTCGTTTTATCTCGATCCCGCTTGGCGGGACGGCGGAGTACGGCTGACT
The DNA here is from genome assembly GCA_030065615.1 of Xenococcus sp. MO_188.B8. GTDB lineage: Bacteria > Cyanobacteriota > Cyanobacteriia > Cyanobacteriales > Xenococcaceae > Xenococcus. Next base: position 36,385 of record JASJDR010000022.1, read on the forward strand.
TCCCAGTTTTGCTTTTTACTCAAATTTAAAAATCGGGCCAGCATTAACCCCTTCCAATCCTGGAATAGGATTACGAATCAAACTATTAGCCAACTCTTTGAGTCGGAACATTCCTCCTACAGCAGGAAGCAACTGTTCAGGATTGCCATTAAAGGAATATTCAATCTCTGCGAGGAAGTCACTGTAAGCTTGTTGGAACTCCAGCGCATGAAGATATAAATCTGAATCTGGATCACAATAGTTTCTTAGCTTACTCAGAGTAAGATTTTCCATAACCGGATAAACAGCGTCCCAATCTACAGTAAACTCGTTACCCGTGGGCTGATCCGGCAGATCAGAATTTCGAGGGTCTTCCTTATCTATCACATAGGATTTCCCTAACTTTAATTGTTGGAAGCGACGGTAATGGCAAAGTTCCTTTTCCGAATCATAGATCGTTTCACTTCCAGACGCCTCTCCTTGGGTTTGAATGACGTACATGGCTTTGATCGCAGATTCAAGATCGGTCACTTTGATGATATCTCCTGCACCATCATAGTAATATTCAGGGGTAATTTGCTTGTTAGGATCACCAATGAATAAATTCTTACCCTCGTCCTTATACTTTTTATCGAGTGCCTTTAAGCCACGGATGATCTCTGTATAGAACAATCCAATGCTGTAGTAGCTCAGGTCATCTTTTTGACCGAGAAATTTTAAAAAATTATGCTTCAATATTTGCGCGGGTCGAGATGCTACTAATGGTTTATCTTCAGCACTATGAGCAGCTCTTTCAATGTTGAGAAAAGTCTCTACTGTTTCTAGGCAAAACTTCTTTAAGGGAACAGTGAATTCCCTTTCTCCTGTGGGTAGGTAAGTGGGATAGGTAGGAACAAAGTCAGGGTTGGTTAACACTCCTTCGATGTTTCCTCCCACAGCATTAAACACATTTGCTGCTAGAGTTAGATGGAGCATTTCCTCCACAGCAACGGAGCGAATAACGTGGAAAGCCTCTAGATTCGATCCTGGTTTCAGGGAATAAAGGGCGGTCAAATAAGGAGGAAGGGTTGCATGTTCTATGGCCATAGCCTGGGTCAGATAATAATGCAGGTCTTCAACCGTCGTAATCAACTCTAAAGTATCAGTAGTCATTAGTAGTACCTCTGCTGGCAATATTTTCAAGAGTTATGGAATCAGTACGCTTTGTTGCTATAAATCTTAGGTGTTCAAGTCCTTAAGCATCTGTTCAGAAGCTTTAAAGGTCAAGGCGGCGAGACTCAATGTAGTATTGGCACTACCAATAGAAGGCATACTTCCTGCACCGAGCATATAAAGGTTCTCATGCTCCCAAGAACGCAGATTACTATCAACCACTGAGTTACTTGGAGTCGTGCCCATGACATGAGTTCCTGAAAAATGGTTTCCTCCTCGGAACCAGTAGCCTTCACCCTCATACTCAAAGTAGGCAGGATCTGTGTCATCGTAGTGGGTGTAATCTTCCGCGCCCAAACGCGCGAAGATCGTCTTAGAAAGCTCTCGACAGTAAGCAAAGGTCTTTTTGCAGTAATCAGGTACGTCAAAGTGAATGACAGGACGATAATTACCCAGTTGATCTACATATTGGGGATCAATGGTAACTCGGTTGTTAGGATTAGCTGGTAATTCGCACATGAAAGCTAGTAGGATCTGCCGTGAAATACGACTGATCAATTCCTGGCGTAGGACGGAGCCATACTTCTCTTCTTGATCCACAACGTCTCGTACTATATCAGTAGCACCTGTACCTGACCATCCCCAACCATCATTATGGATATCCATCGAGAAGACACATTGATTGTGACGAAAAGCACCTCGACGAAATGTTCCGATTCCTGATGTCACTAGAGGACCTCGCATAGTACCAGTCACTTCTGGCATCAAACCCCAAGCTAAGAGGAAGGGGTGATCCATGAGATGGCAGCCCATCAAAGGATTGAGGTTAGACAAATCCGAACCCAGCATCAGCTTGGCATTTTCTACTGCACCGGCTGCTAAAACAAATATAGTCTTGTCGCCGCCTCTGACAACTTCAGTAGTATGCTCGGCAGAGTTTTTATTTTCATATTTTTTATAGTGAATCGCAGTGACCCGACCGTTTTGCCCAACTTCCACCTTATAGGCTACAGCTTGGGAAAGTAAATGTACATTTTCAGGAAAGGCTATTGTTTTTAAAGTTTTTAGAGCATCATACTTGGCTTGAACTGGACAGATAGGTACACAATTGGCATTTCCTTGACACCGTTCTCCATACTCAACAGTACTTTGAGTGGGAATTCCCTGAGGCACGAATTCGCGACCACGATTGGAATATTTGTAATCAGGGTTAGGTACACTATTACGACCCTGAGGAAAGGTACTAAGTTCTAAGGGAATAATCTCGCCATCGAGATCTACGGTAGTACCATGAATTTTCTCCCTAACTTTTTGATCCAAGTAAGAGGGGGGAAGCTCTTCCATAGGAAAGACATAACCTTCAGTAAAGGGAATACCCAGACCTTTTTGTCCTTCTACACTTCCAGACACCCCAATCTCATACTCCGCTTGGCGGTAGTAGGGCATCAATTCTTCATAGCTAATCGGCCAGTCCAGACCTTGTCCGTACTTACTCCGCAACTCAAAATCTTCAGGTAACATTCGGAGAGTTTTGCCTTCCCAATGCATAGTTGTCCCCCCCAAAACTCTAGTATAGGAACCGCTCAGGGGAAGAGGACCTTGCTCTTCAAAATAATAATAAGCACCATCAGTGGGGCTCAGCGCATTGGGGTTTTTAGGGTACGGGGCGTTAGCATTCTTTGTTACTGCACGGTAAAACGTGTCAACATGGCTTTGAAAGCCTTCTAGGGTTAAGCTTTTGCCAGTACCGGCCTCAAGGATTAAAACTTTTTTTCCTTGTTCACTTAATTGTTTAGCGGCGATCGCTCCAGCTACTCCTGCTCCGACGATAACAGCATCGTAGGTGGTTCCTGAGACAGTCTGGCAATCAACCAATTTCACAGTCGTTTGACTTTGGCTCATGTGTTTCTCCTTCAAAGTTAATCTTTCAAGATTTGAGGCTTGATGTTTCCAGGTAAACTCAAATCAAATCTTGACTCTAGGTTTTTATCCATCTGGGGTAATCAGTTATAGCAATCTGGCTCATGCTAGGGCAAACCTAATCTTAGGTGTTAGGAAAAGCAGACGGGATAAAAAAGTTTCAGTGTTCAGGTGCTATGTTTAGTGAATTGAGAAAATCTTGACTATACAAGGGTTTAGATGGGTTTGCCCTAGAACCCATAGCTGATAATTTGCATTTTGACTAACTGATCATTAGTACAATAAACCTTTTTCCTAATTCTCCATCAATACTTTTTGTTTATTTAATAATTGTTAATTATTACTCGTAAATATTTTTGAGTTATGATTTTGTAATAAATTTGTGGTTAATACAGGATTAATACTGAGAAGCAAAAAATGTAGATCTTCATTAAAAAGCTCTAATTTTTTGCCTAAAAATACCAACAAATCTTGTTAATTTTCCAAATCTTTGCTGTTTACAGTATTATTTTTTGAAGAAAAAAAGCCAAAAATTCTTAGCTTAAAGCATTCAACTTTACTTGAGCAATATTCACATAATTGTAGACTCCTGTGGTTCCTCCATTACCACCTGTATAGTTTGCATTATGAGCAAAACTAGACATATTAATAGCCTGCTCATCGCCAAAAATCTTAATTTCATAATCTTGACCAGCAACTAAGTCAACTTGGGTAAAAATAACCGAAGACTCTAGCCAGCGCTCCCAAGTTCCAAGCTGGGGCATGATTAGATAACCATCGGCAACTAGTTGATTATTTGGTAAATTCCTCATTTGCAAATGTTTAACTGCACAAGTGATTCCCGTATTGATCGCCCCTGCACCATTTCCTGCCACCACCTGAATTGCATGAGGACCGCTCAACTGAGCTGGTATGTTTACTGTAATAGTATGTCCAGGTTCGCCCCAATTGTCGAAATGTTCTCGCCCATGGGTAAAAGACCGATTACCGCCGATGACAGAAAACTGATCAGCATTAACGGCATAAATGCGATCGCTATTAGGGCCCCAATAACAGAAGGGTTGGGAACGTTGGGAAGTTGTGCCGCTACTTATATAAACTGTTTCTAGATTGTAACAATAGCTAGGCGATCGCGCTCCTTGGGTGTTGAGATCGCGCCAACTGGTAAGATAACCTGGGAGTCCCTGAGCCACTAGTGAGCCATCTCGATAGACATTAACCGTTACTTCATCAGGATTTTCTTGATTGAGATTAAACCTTATTTCTAATTGATCGGCGATCGCGGTTATAGATTCCACTATCGGTGGTCGCGGGGCAAACCTGAAGCGATAATCTGCCAGGTTAGTTACCAGATTAAGGGGAGAAGTTTCTGTCTTACCCTCGACTAAATCAACTTCTATAATATTATTCTCGATCAACATTGACTCAGTAATCTTTGAGGTAATCCCTTGTCCATTAAGACGAATTGCTCCCACAGCATAAGCTCCCGCCATCTCCTCAGTTACAGAGGGTAAATTAAGCGTAATATCCAGTTGATGACCTCGATAGAGCAAACCCTTGAGGACTAATCGATTCGATTGAGGTAACAGCTGGTTGCGAAATTCACGGGTAATATAGGGAGCAATAATAATTCCAGAATCTGTCCAAGTAAGTCCAAAAATCCCCTCATGGATCATCGATAAATAACCAGCCACTGACCAGAGTTGACGGGGAGAATTTACCTGGGGTTCCTTTTGTTCCGAATCTATTTCCACTCGCCCAGTAACAGCATCGAAATTTTCCATATTCGATAAACTGAGGGCCGCACCTCGCACTAGAGAACTGACCCCTAAGGTAACAGCTTGATCATTTTGCACCTTTTGAGCTGCCTTGAGCCAAAAAGCCGTCACAAAAGGCCAAATCGCTCCATTATGATAAATAAGAGTATCCCTTTGTTGCGGCCAAATAACAGTAGCGCCTTTAGGTAAATGAGGATAATGAGCAACTATTTGCTGGGCTTGCTCCTCATCGGCAATATCTAGCAAAATCGCCAAGGCATTACCTAATAAATCATATTGATAGGCAGCCCCAGGGGCAAAGGTGGTGGTAATAAAAGTCGAGTAAAGTTGTTGCTCTGGTAAATAGAGCTGGGTGCGGATTGCTTGCCGTAAATCCTGCGCCCATTGCTGATACTTTTGTTGTTCAGCACTGTTGCCCAATTCTCCAGCGAGAGTAGCAGCTAAGCGGAGGGCATTATAATGACAACAATTAGTTGACAGGGCTTTGGACATGCCAATTTGCACTGGATCTGCTGCCACCCATCGGGGATAAGTTTGTTCGCGCCAATCTAAGAAGGACTGTTCGCCTCGGTACAGACCATCTCGGACATCAAAGATCACTTGCCGATCCTGTTCAATAGTATTTTTGAGAGCCTCATAGGAACGTTGGGCAAAATCGCGCCGAGTGTTACCTTGAAGTTGTCGCAACAAAGCCTGGCAACCAAAAGACCAAGTAACGCGATCGCTTGATATGGGATAGCTCCCTCCCGTGCCGGTGTCTTGTATAATTTGCCGGCTGCCCCCTTCCCGACGTTCAGAGAGTTTAAAATTCACCGAATTTAAGGCTCGCATCGGGTCAACAACAGCTAAACTCAGATTCACCGAATAGGAAATATCCCTGGTCCAAACATAAGTCCAGAATAAACCCGTCTCAAAATAGCCGCCTTCAGGAGCCGGAATCGCTTGTCCATCAAGATAGGCACCATCTCGAATCTCCGATACTGAACATTGACGAACTTCTTCGAGAGCCAGGGCATAAAGCCCATCAAACCAAATATGATTACTCTCAAGGGTAGGATAATCTCCTGATTCGACAATTTCCCTGGGATTGACTAAATATTCTTGATAAAGTTGACGTTGCTGATCATATAATTTCTGCTCAAAGGGGGCATTGGTGTGAATGGAAAAGCGTCTGGTGTTTCCTGTCTGCTCAACAGTAAATCTCGCTTCATATTCACTATCTTTTTCCCTCAGTACTTCTAGATCTTTGGTGGTTTCAGACAATAAAATTGATAGATTTGTCATTTTTAATAATCCTAGAAAATTACTGACAAACTGATAAGCATTGGGCAAGGTGGGCATTGCCCACCCTACAAGAACTAATCGCTAAGGGATTTTAATATCTGGCCCTAACGATTTCGTAGGAATCCCAAATATTCTTATCAGTTAAGGACTTGACTAACTTGATATATTCGGCATGAGTCCATGCTAAGGGAGTTGCACTGTCAGTTCCTTTACCAAGGGTATAGTTATAGGTTTCATTAGAACCTACTCCGTCCCAAACTTGTTCAGGAAGCATGAAACTATCATTGGCAAAATATTCCATGGCTCGAACATAGATATCACTGATCTGGGCAACCTCAGCATCACTAATAGTGCCGCCATTGTTAGCCTTAGCTAACTCAAGCTCATAATGACCTCGTTCCCCAGTAAAGAAGGGCCAAACCCGTCCTCGTTGATGAATATCTCCACCGATATAGCCGCCACCATCGTTAATGCGTTCCCCATAACCATCATTGCCATAGCGTCTAAAACCTGGATACTGATTACCATCAAAGGTGAAATCGTACCTAATCTTTAAGTTATCTGGATCAATGTCTGGAGTTTGCGAAGTATTCTCAATATGGTCAAGTTCGCAGACAGTAGCAGCAATGTTGGCATCATTACCGGCTTTAATTCCATAGCGGACTAATTCTAAAAATCCGCCATCTATAACAAATGTTTCATTAATGGCATTTTTACCATTACTCCCCAGAATATTAGCCCCATCATTCGGATTATCATTTTGGGTGATTCTGACAAAATAGTCTCCTGAGTGATTACAGAAATCAGTTAATCCAGAAGTGGTAAACATAAATTTATCCACATGATTCTGATATTCATCAGCTTTACCGAAGTAAGATTGAGAAGCATCGGAATCACCAGCTGCATTTTTAGCAATATCCCCTGCTGTGACCAATCCTGTAATTATCGCTGCAGTAGTAGAAGGAGAATTACCGTATTGCTCTTCCCAACGTTCTTGCTGAGTATAGGGAGGAATAATCTCAGGACCACCTTGAAGACCGTTGTTAATCGTGTTGTTCTTAGCTAAAAATTCTGCAGCTGGCTTCAACATGTTATTGTAGGCGTTGCGCATCTGACTATCAGACAGAATACCTGCTTTCCACAATTTCCAACCTAGCATGATGGGCATGGCAGTTTGATCTAACTGAACCCCTACCCATTCTAAAGTGCCGTCAACATGGGTTTTCTGTAAAAACCAACCCTTATCCCCAAACTGATTGTTTTTCACTTGAACTTGGGGTAAATATTCAAAGGCAACTAGGGGAGTTTCCGTATCTCCTAAAGCTAACAAAGCCATGGCTACTTGATAAAAATCTCTCGGCCAAACCGCTCTATATCCTGTAGCAAAGCTATCCGCATTGACAGTATCACCCCAAGGGACTGACAAAGAGGCAATTAAGGCTCCTGCATTGCTTTTATCCTCCATGGTTTTTAAGACGAAAGCACTGGCATAGAGTTGTTTCCCGTTATCCCCTGTATTGGCAATCATGGCAGGAACATTACTAAGACTGGCTAAATAATCTTCCCAGCCCACAGCAGAACCTGTGCCATTGTATTTAGCTAACAGACTGTCATAACCTTCAGTTAGAGAACCATCAGCTTGAGCAGTCGCTTCTTCATAGTTACTGCCAAATCCCACAACTAGATCAAAGGTAGCGGTTTGACCGGCACTCATAGTTGGTAACTGAGCCATCATGGCTACATTTCCTGGATTATTTTGATCGGTATAGTCATAAGTCCAGTCCATGAACCCATTATCAGCTAAGTCTTGATAACCATCACTACTACCCACATATCCAGCCGAAGTTTTTACAAAGGGAGTGGTACTTTTAACGCTCACATAAACATTTTCCCCTTCACGGGCGTTGAGACTGTTTCTAGAAACAAAAGCCACATCGTTTGTGCCCGTATTCTCCATATGAGGATTAACCAGAATATAGGGGGTAATATTGTTTTCTTTCGCCGTAAAAATTACCCTGGTAAACAAAGTTTGGCGATCTGGATCGGTAAAAACATGTTTTTCAATGGTGTATTTGCCGTCTTTATCTGTATTTACAAGACGATAAGCAGGGGAAAGAGGACGGCCACTGCTATCAGTGTCTATGTAATTTACAGTGCTATCGGTGTCAACTTTTTCTTCATCGAAAAAACCATTGCCCGTCACTAAGAACTCTAAGTCTTTGATTTGGGCTCGATCAATTTCCCCATAGGCAGTTTCGGTGACAATGCCTTGGGCTAGAGAAAACCAAACTTTAGAGATCGTATTAGTTGGACCACCATCCTGATATTTTTGATCAACATACTGTTCATAGGAGGTGCCAATACCTTGCTTTCCGGCATAGGACCAAACGGAGGTAGACCCTGGTGCACCAGGAGCTTGACCCCCTCCCACTGCCCAAGCAGTATTAGTTCCTAAGAACCAAGCAATGCAAAGGACAATCAAATTTATAAATAACCAACGTTTGATGTTCATGAGTGTATTCCTAAGTAACTCTGAAACTTGTGCTCAGCACAATTGTTAACGTAAGCTTCAGTAGCAGTCGCCGTTGCAAGATTGTTGCATTCTTCGACCCTACAGAAATCCCAATTTTCCCCCTTCCCCACCCACCTACCTTCTCTTAATAATTATTCGATTTAACGACCTGCAACTCCGGGTGCGAGGGGCTTAAGCCGAAAAATGTAATAGGGCGGACTAGAGGTATCTTCTCCCGCATTAAGAGGAGCTGACATATTTAACTGATCGCAATTGCAATATAAATAACCGTCTGCCCCAAAGCTAAAGGAATCTGTCCAAGCTAATTTTTCGTCGGTGATTAACCTTTGGTAAGAGCGATCAGGTTTAATTACGCCAATCCCATTGGCGGCTAAATCTCCCAGATAGAGATTGTTATCTTGGTCAATGGAAATGCCATCACAAATCGGGCGATCGCTATATCGTTCAACTCGACTGGCTAGATCAGCTGCACTTAAATAGGGATTACACAAATCAGCACTCTTGGCGCGATACATACCAGTGCCGTGCATCGGGCAAAAGTAAAGCCATTCATTTTTAGCATCGAGAACCAGACCATTAACTCCCAAGTGAGGACGAATTAAAGTTCCATCAGGTTGCTTAATGCTTACGGCAAGTCCATTCATGACAAGATCTATATTTTCTGGGATTACACTTTGATGTCCTTGTAAAATACGTGTAGCTAATCCTGTCTGCAAATCGACTCTAATGAGCGCTGATTCGGGACCTGTTATGGGATCGGAAATATAGATCACATTACGGGTCAAATCGATCGCTAAATCGTTAATAAAGGAGTTAGGCAAGGTAATGGGGGGAGGTAAATAAATTACCCGTGCCAGTTGATTTTTACGGGTATCCCAAGCTACCAGTTTCGGCAGTGACTTACTTTGATTTCCGTTATCCAGTATCCAGACATAACCATTAGCATCAGCCTGAATTCCTAAGACAGCGTCAAAGGTAATAAGTTGGGACTCAGACCCACTGGGAAAAGGTTCTAAATGCCCGTCAACTAGTTCGGCTACGCGAATTTCCGGATTGTAAAACTGATGCAGGCTCAGAAAAATTCGACCATCTGGCGTTAAGGTAATATTCCCTGGCGGCACAGGCAAGGAGGCCACTACGGTTAAGGTATCAGATAAGGTTTTCATAATTTTTTTCTATTTGATGTGCCAAGGTTAGGACATTAGTAAACGCCCAAGCCTATGATTAGTAAACTTTTGACTTCTCCTCCTGGTTTGGTTCCCCTCCTGCTCCCCTCCTCGGAGGGGCTGGGGGTGGGTTGGGTTAGGGGTGGGTTGGGTTAGGGGTGGGTGACTTTTGATATGCGGAGCGGTATCCTTTAGGACTTGCGCGTAGCGCTATATAATCTTATGCAACCGTTACCCATTGGAGATCGCAATTCCCTAAGGTACTGGTAGAAGTTCACGCTTGTCATGCCAAACGGTGCTAGTTCAATCAAACCAATAAGTTTTAACCTAAATGGGTGAGAAAACTGATGCTGGGAGCAAAGAAATATTCTCCTCCTTTCATAAAGGCCCAGAGTTTAAACCCATATTCTTGAGTATCTGCTTCACCCCATTTTTTAGGCCATTTTTGAGTTCCTTCGGGCTGACCAATGACCGGATCAGGGCCTACCCCGACTTGCACAAAGCGATCGGGATTGGACCATCTCGCTTGCATAAAATTAAACTGATTTTCAATATTAGCTTGGAAACAAAGGAACAGTAATCCTGACCCAGTTTGGGGAGCTTGGTTGGTATCGTTTTCTCCATAACTAATAGCTCGACGGGCAATACGATGGTTTTTCTCCACTGCTAAAGCTTCATCAAAACCAGGGGAAGATTCTACTCTACCTGTATCTCCTCGCGGATTCGTTTTTCGAATATGAGCGTGAAACGGACATTTCGTAGCGTCAACATCAGCGTCGTAATTGAAGTTATTAGTTGGGGTAACAGCGTAGGTAGGAATATCGGACTTGGTCACTGGAGTTCCATCGGCGAAACGACCCATGACTAAGGCTCCAGCTAAATCATTGTTAATGTTTAAGGTTTGGGCAAGTTTTTGCTGATCTGCACGAAATGCTTTAACATCTTGTTCTAGTTTGCGATAGACTAAATAGCTGCCATAACTATCTTCTGTCTTGCCATTGTGATCTTTAACCAAAAGAATATCTAAAGAAGCCCTGGGGTCCCATTGACTAAAATCAGAATCATTAGTCTGAGCTTTGACAATATCTCGTTTCAAGAATAAGGGTTGACTTACTCCATCTACAAAACCGAAATGCTCGATAACTTGCCCCGCTTGATTTCTGAGAATAAAGCCATCTTCTCGATGAAGAATGATCGCAACTTGACGTAGTTTTGCAGTAATTTGATTGACCGCTTGTAATAACTTAAGAAGATGATCATCAGCAATGAGAATTAAGGCATGAATTTCATTTTGATAGCCTACTTCCCATTGTTTAACCTCAGGATCGCCTAAGAAATCTCTAATTTGACTATTCTTCATTCCCATAGTGAAAGGCTGATCTTTAGGAACTTGAAAAGGTTCAAATTCTAGTGCTTCATAGCCTTTGCGAGAGAAAAAAACATTGGCAAAGATAGTTCCAGCTATTCCTTCTTGCTTATAACGTAAGGCTTCATCTGCTTGCTGTTTAGCCGATGTTACATAGGTTCGAGTAAAAGCTTGTATCCATTCCTTGGCTCCCTGAATCTGCCCAGGTTTCCACTGAACAAAAAGATGTACGCTATGCTCTCGCCCATGTCCTTTCAAAATATTTCCCTGTAGATCTTCAAGTAAACCTTGATATTTACCAGGATTTACTGGATCAATGCCAGTTTCAGGAAGATTTTTTAAGTCTGCTTCTGTTAGTGCCATTAACTTATACCGTTGTCATTTAAAGTTTGCAAAATCTGATAATCAAGACAAGAAAGACAATTAACTTGAGTTCAGCTAACTCTTAAGCTTCAAGCTTGATAATTTTGGCATGGGAGGGTTTACCAATGTCATTGAGATAAAACATCATGTAATATCCTGGGGGATAGAGATGGGCATTGGGAGGAGCAGTAAATTCTATTGATGACCCATCAGCTAAGACTTTCATTGGTAAATCCACTAACCTTTGTCCATAATCAAAGGAATGGGTAACTGAACCGAGTTTATTCAGAACTAAAGAACCTTTTTCTGTGCCATCTTTAACTGTAATAGTGCCTGATTGACCATATTTAAGGATCTCGGGCGCACTCAGAATTTCTGGACGTGCTCCCGGCTTAAATAAATAGGGAGGACTAAAGATCTCACCTTGCCAGATTTCTGCGGGAACAAAGGGTTCTGGATCGCCCTCAGCAAAATAATGTTGGGGATCTTGGTAAAAAGTTTCGATGTCAAATTCCTCAGGCTCACCTGATTTATTCGTTAACTTGGCAATACGGAAAAATCTTTTAGGATCACCCAGCACATCGACATGAATCGTTCCATCTTCTTCGATGGCAGCTCGGTTGGCATTTCCTCCGACGATTAGCACCCGAGCATCAGGTAATAAAACTGCCCCGTTATGGTAAAGTCTGGGGAATTTGGCGGTATTAAGTGATTGAGTTGTATAGCCTGCTGCTACAGCTTGGTCAGGGGTTAACAATAAAGGTTCATAAATCGGTTGATATTCGGGATATCGACCCCCATTAGTTACTAAAATTTCTTGGGTGGGTAAAATCACAGCCTGTAAGTTAGCTCTAGGTTGAGGAAGAAAATCATCAAAGATCTCCCATTTACCATTAGGTTCGCCACTATTTTCTGGAGAAATCCAATGTTGTAAACTGGTGGCTATCCTCGTACCTTCTGGAAATCCGTCAGTATTGCCCTCCCGTCCAAAACTAATGCTATTGGTGCCGATAATCCCACCGAATAACAAGACATCTTCGGAATTGGGAACTTGCAGGGCAGTCCCGTAAGCTTTAGAGGTTTCTGATCTTTCTGGGCCTGGTTCAAAACTAACAGCTGATTCCCCTGATGCTGTTTCTTCTATGGTCATGAGATAGCTTTTTTTGCTGTAATGAGGGACTAATACCCCAGCAATACCCGCTTCATCTCCAGTGATTAAAAGACGTCCATCAGCTAAGGGAAAGACGCGGGGATAAAGGTCGATGCTATCATAAACATCTTCTCCTTCTACCTTGGTGTTAAAGGGACTGTTTTTCACATATCGGAGATCGATGTACTGAAGTTTTTCAGTCTTGGGATCGTAAATTTCTAAACTAGGATTAATTTGGTTGGGTTCGGCAAATCTTAAACCAGAAAAAATCGCGATCTTCCCATCATCTAGGGTAATGAGACTAGGATACCAACGTCCATCTTTCATCTGTCCCAGGTCGGTCCATTCTCCTGTGCGCCAGTTATAGAGGTTCAACCATTTTGAGCCAGTAAAAGCTCCTCCAGGGTAATAGCGTCCTGTACCACCCACAAATAAGACATTCCCATCGGCTAATTGTATATGGCCAGCACAAAAGAGATCGTTAGTGGTCTTGTGTTGGAGCTCTGTATCGTATAGGAGAGCAGGAGGTGAGGGGATGCGTTCAAATTCTCCGGTTTCCGGATCTAGTAACCCACTATTGTTAATGATATCGTAGTTAGTCAGATCCACACCCTCAATAAATTTATATTCTCCATCCTCTTCCACTAGGCGACTGCGAAAACTACTACCGTTAACCATTAAAACTTTCCCATTAGGCAGCAGGACGGTATGGACAGACTGGATACGATCGCTCTGAGGGGGCAGGGGAATTGTTTCCCAGACACCCATAGTTGCTTCTTGGCCACTTGTCGTATCCGCGATCGCCTGCGCTACGCCGCCAAAAACTAGGCTGAAGGCGAGGACAAAGGTCAGAAAAATTGAGAGAATTCTTATTCTAGAAGTTAATGACTTTGCTGGCATATGTGATGAAATCTCGTTACTTAGCATTAAGAATTTGCTGGAGTTCTTGTTGAGTTGCGTGGATAGCTTTATCAGCAATATCATAGGCACTGGGATAGGGATTGGGCTTATCTTCGCCTGGAATCCAAAACTTGCGTCGTGACAGCCGTAGAGAGTTGATAAAGGCGGGAATAGCATTAAAAATTTCCACGGCGATTGGCCCTTGATAGACCTGTAAAATAGGTTCTAAGAAGGGTTGCCAGGGTAGCCAACTAGTATGAACAGCTCCGCGATCTGGAGGAGAAACCTGGATATAATGAAGCCTTTCTTGCTCGGCTAAATAGGCAACTTGGGTTTTAAAGATTTCGGGGCCATCTCCATCAAGGGTTTCGTGGGCGCTATCGATCACAACTCCCACCTGTTTGCTCTCCACCCCCTTAAGAAACTCAATTAACTGAGATAATTTATTGGGGCCAGGAGTTTCCCAGTGGGTGATTGGTTCAATGGCTAATTTAACTTTTTTCCCTTCTGCATAGTGCCCTAATTCATTGAGGATAGGTTGAGCGGTTTGATAACGAATCGCTAACTGCTCCTGTAGTTGATCACTCCAAATAGGCTCATTAAAATCTGTGGTGGGAAAAACACCATAGGGAATCACGATCGGACCCATCATAATTTCCCCCCTTAAAGCTGCAGTAATATCGACTCTTGATTTAAGATATTCCAAGGCTGCTTGCCTTTGTTGGGGATAGGGAGCACTGGGGTCGAAGGTTCGTGTTGCCCCGACATTAGTCGCGATCGCCACATCGGCCAATCCTTCGGAGTCCAAATAATGGCGTAGATTGGTATAGTTTTCTAGATCTTTAGCATAATCTGGAGTTTGGCCATAATCTGGAGCAAAGCTGGGGGCAATGGGAAACTCAAACCCACTATAACCATAGGTTTTTAGCTTTTTAATATGGGCAACCACGATTTGCCGATATTCTAAATCATCGGGTTTCATGTCCGTGGTAAACATAAAAAAGCTGAGGTAAATATCGGGCAAAGATGAAGCGTTACTCATGTCGTTCTTATCTTATATAGTCACTTTTTATTAAGAGAGCTTTTCCATCCAAGTAAGGGGAAGCAGGGTAAGAAAAGAAAAAATTCAATAACTCCCCCCTCAGGAGCTGATAACTGTTGTAGAGGCGAACGGTCATTCACCCCTACTGAATAACTGAAACTTAGTAGCCCTTGCCTGTCAGCCAAGGAATCAAGCCTTCTGGATCTTCAACAATGGCTTTAGGATCGAACATAGGCCAAACATAGACAATTCCTTCTTCGTCAAGACGGAAAAAATTGTTGAGGGTATAAAGAGTCCCTTTAGTTGTCTTCATCTGCCAGACACCACTTGCTGTCGGATAGTCAACAGTGGTTGAGAGAATAGTTACTTCTGTAACGCGAGTCGAAACATCGCTCACAAAATTGACAACGGCTTCAACGCCGTCGAAGGTACTTTGACTAATGGGGCTGAGAAATTGAATCTTAGAAGAGAACTTTACTAAGGAAAAATCACCAGTTCTGAAAGCGTTAAAGTAGTCTTTGAGTATGGCGTGATATTGTTCTTGGTCCATGTTACAAATCTCCAAAATTTACAAAATACAAAATTAGGCTCAGACGCATGTAAACTCTATCCTCAGAATTTCGAAAAGGCAATCGAAATATGTAACTTAGGTAAATCCAAGCTGAGCAAAGAGATTAGCTTTTTTTCTTTATTTACTTCCAGCTTGAAGCTTACAGCTTTGATAGCGGTTTATTGTTCCAAATTTGACGGTCAATTTTCCACTGTTGGGGTTCTTTTTTCATTAACCATAAAGCTCTAAACTTGACCCTTTTAGATGGACTACCGTCATAGGGGTAAATGGTTGCGATCGAAATACCAATTACATAACCAAAATCTCCCATAACCTTAATTTCATCAGCGGTGAAAATAGGATCAATATCTTGGTTGGCAATGCTCTGGGCAAACCCTTCGAGAATATCTTCTCGACCGCAGCGGTCTGGTACATTAGGAGCCATCCAAAGGGCGCTGTCAGTGTACATATCACCGTAACCTTGAAGATTTTTAGTTCTCACATTTTCGGCATAGACTTCCTCAAATAGTTTTCTAATTTCTTCGCGATCGCTAGATGACATTTTTTTACCTCTTAGCAAAGTGATTCATGAACAAATGCTTTATGGAAAACTATAAACCTGTCACTTGATGAAGATAATTGCGAGCCATCAGAGCATACTCTAACGGTTCACGTAAAGGCTTAATGGTAGTATTGCTGGGATCTTGTTCCGCTTCTACCATTAACCATCCTTTATAGTCGGCATTAGCCAGTGCTTGGAAAATTGGCTCAAATTTAATTATTCCTGCGTCATCACCAGGAACAGTAAAGACCCCAGCGCGAATGGCATCTAAAAAGCTAAGCTCTTCTGCTTTGGCTTGATTTAAGATATCTTGGCGAATATTTTTGAGATGAACATGCTTGATGCGCTGACCATAGGTTTTTATCAGAGCCAAAATTTCATTCTGGCTAACACCTGCATAGTAAAGATGACCAGTATCAAGGAGTAATTTAACGCTATCATCGGTACTTGACATCAATCGCTTAATATCCGCTAGCGTTTCCACTCCTGTTCCGATATGAGGATGGTAACACAGCACCATGCCTTGAGCCGCGGCTTGCATACCTAAAGAATTTAGTCCCTCAGTTAAAGCATCCCATTGATCATTAGTAAAAATAGGTCTGTTTGCTAAGGGTTCGGTGGGTTGTTGATGGACAGCCCCTCCGAGTTCAGCAACTACAATGACGTTACTATCAAAATTCTCCATGAACGCCATCTGATTCTCGAAGATTTTTTGGCTATCATCTGCCGCTCCAATGGTGAAGTAAGTCCCGACCCAGGGTTCAGAAATGGTTAAACCCCGATCCTCTAAGTCCTTTTTCAACACGGCGACATCCTTGGGGAACTTAGGCGCTCCTTGAGTTCCTTTAAACCCTGATAGTGCGATTTCACTGATAATCTGTTTATAGGAAATAGGAGGATTGAGATCCATCGTCAGATCATCACTGTTACTCCAACCTGTGGGGGTAATTCCTAAACGGACTTGATTCGAGTTAAAAAGCTGAGTTTGAGCTGCGGCATTGGCAGGGACTGCAGTAGTGATCCCCATCAAGATCACCATAACGAAGACAATCAAATAACGGCTGATTTGTTTCAATATAGCTACATCCTGAAACTTTTGAAGTTTTTTAAGATAGATATCCTTCGGCTTGTTGCCATCGGCTATACCAGTCTCGAACGAAAGAGTTTCTATTTGCTGTGTAGTTTTTTCTATGATCTGTGTAGTTTTTTCTATGATTTGTGTCATGAGAATTTTTGGGGATTGATAATCTCTTAGCACTCAGACAAGAATATACTGCGTGAGACAAGAAATTCTAACTTCTTCCAAACTGATCAAAGCTTTGATTTAACAAAATCTTAGTATTTTGTTAAAAGTACAGTTTTAAGTCAACCGCAGTACAGTTTTCATGATTACTAGGCAATCACTTCTTCATTAAAACAACACCTTACAAGTAAATTGGAAAAAATAATACATAAATTAATCTTTTGGGCTCAACAAGCAGAATTTTAAGTTCCCGTAAAATTTCTGTTACAAAGAATACATTTTAAAAATAAAAATGTTATCTTAAGTAAATACCAATATATGCATTATTTTTTGATCAAAGAGTCCATTATGAACCAAAATCGCCAAGAAAAACTAGCCAAAGCAGCGCTAACTTACCGTGAAAGTCTCCGCAAAAATTTAGAACATCGCCTAGAAGCAGCAAGAGCTCAAGGTAACGATAAACTAGTTAGGCAACTAGAAGCAGAAGCTAATTATCTTCATATATGAATTAAAATTGCTTTGCGATTAGCTCTAAGCTGTTAGCTATCAACTGATTAAAGAAAGTTCAAGTAAAGGAGTAGTTAACTTTGCATGGTTTCTTGCTCCTTAATCCCTATAATTATTTTCCTATCGCTAGGATTGCATTCTGACCTCCAAAACCAAAGCTGAAACAAAGAGTGTTTTGGGGGGTCTTTTTTGAGGAATTGAGCACCACATTTAAAGGGAATGCCAAATCATTTAATCCGACGCAGGGAGGCAAATATCCAGTGTTTAAAGCCATTAAGCAAAAGGCTGCGCCGATCGCTCCTGATGCGCCTAAACTATGTCCTGTAGCTCCTTTCGTTGAGCTGACGGAAACTTGAGGGGTAAATAAATGCTCGATTAATTTGGCTTCATGCAAATCGTTTAACTTAGTACTAGTGCCATGAAGATGGATATAATCCACCTCATCAGGCTTGATCTTACTACGCTTTAAACATTGCTTAATCGCGATCGCGGCACTGCGGCTATTGGACTCGGGCGCAGTAATAGCTTGCGCGTCGCAAGTTAAAGCAAAGCCCAAGATCCGACCGTAAATATGAGCCTTTCTGCTCTGAGCTAAAGTTGCCGTTTCTAGAACCACAACTGCCCCTCCTTCCGCTAAAACCAAACCCTCTCGTTTTCGATCAAAAGGATAGCAACCAGTCTGCGCCAAGGCTCCGAGGCGTTCAAATCCTGCCAAACTCAATCTGGTAATCGGCGCTTCTACCGCTCCGGCAATTACCCTTTGACAGCTACCAGTTTGGATTAATTCCCAGGCTCTGGCGATCGCATGAATTCCTGTCGCACAGGCAGCCATCGGCGACAAAACTGGGGCGCTGGTTTCAATCAGTCTGGCTGTCAATACTGCTCCACGATGGGGCAAACTATCCAACCAATGAGCCTTGGGAGAATATTGAGTTGCCAAATTTTCCCAAGTGGCTTGGCAACCGCGACTAGAACCAATAACTACACCAGAATCAGGCAGAGGTGTTTTTAAACCTGCATCCTGTAAAGCAGATTCCACCACAATCCTGGTTAAATCAGCCAAATCTGCAGGAGAATCGCCGATCATACCTAAAGGATAGGGTGGTAGTTCAGGAAAAGGCTGCATTAATCGAATCCCTGATTTTCCTGCCTGTAAACTTTGCCAGCTTGCAGTCAAAGAACCAAGACTAGTCCGCAAGCCAATCCCCGTAACTACAACATCCATCTATGCAAGTAATAAGTAATAAGTAGTATATTTTCACGCTAGTGATTAATTTTGCACAAATACTTATCACTATAATCGACTGATAACTGATAACTGTTTACTGTTTCAGGTTTTCTACGCCTTCGATGACTTCGGCAGAATCAATAACATCCCCTTGGTTGATGCTATCGACCACATCCATGCCTTCTAACACTTGACCGAAAACGGCATAATCTCCATCAAGGAAATCCAAATCAGCTAAAGCAATATAGAACTGAGAAGAAGCAGAATCAGGAGCCTGAGAACGAGCCATCGCTACTGCACCGCGATTATGTTTGAGCGTTACATCAGGAGACATAATGCCCGACTGTTGTCCTAAACCTTTGCTATAAGTAGGTTCATCATCATCTGCTAATTTAATTTCTAGAGGAATAGAACGTTTTTTGCCAGTCTCCGGATCAACAAAACCTCCTGTACCATTACCTAAAGGATCTCCCCCTTGAGCCACAAAAGGTTGAGGTGATTTAATGACGCGGTGAAAAATTAAACCATCATAAACTCCCCGTTGTACCAAATCAACGAAATTACCAGCAGTTATTGGTGCATCAATACCATTAACCTCAATAATGATCGGCGAACCTTTCACTACTAATTTTACTTTCGCCATGCCTTCGAGTCTTGGTAAGTTATCAAACATTTTTGCGCTACTGGTTTTGTTGACTATAGATTGTACTGGGGTAAGGTTATCAGATGATGAGGTCGCCTGGGAAGAGTCTTCTGTTGTGCAACCTCCTAGTAGCAAACTCCCCAAGAAAATTGTCAGAATCAGATTTGTTAGCCAAAATTTATTTGTTGTTGCCATGTTTTGATTTACTTACTGGTTTGGTAGATTTTACAAGGGAAAAAGTAAAAGTATCAGTGATGAGGAAAAAAAATTATGCTGAAAAATCTCCCAGAAGCTGTCACAGCTTTTACGTTATCGGGAGTGGGATTACATTCGGGATTGGTTACTACGGTCAAAATAATGCCAGCACAGCCAGGAGCAGGTAGATATTTTGTGCGAGTGGATCAACCCCAACAGCCAATTATTCCAGCTAATCTGGACTCGGTTAGTCAAACTACCCTGTCCACAGAATTAGCCCAGGAAACGACCTCAGGCTCTGTGGTTAAAGTCCGAACCGTGGAACATTTGCTTGCTGCTTTATCTGCTAGTGGCATCCAAGATGCCCGGATCGAAATCGATGGTGCTGAAGTCCCTCTCCTCGATGGTTCGGCAAAATTATGGGCAGATGCAATAGCCGAAAATATTTGTCACAATCAAACTATTGAACATCATTCCCCTCCTCCTTTAGTAATACAACAACCCGTAGTAGTGCAAGAACAAGATGCTTTTGTCGCAGCAATGCCAGCGTCGGAGACTCGCTTTACCTATGGTATTGACTTTCCCTATGCTGTGATTGGTAACCAATGGCATAGTTGGACTCTCAATAGAGAAGATTTTGCCACAGAAATCGCGCCGGCTCGTACTTTTGGTTTTGCTGAAGAAATTGAACAGCTACAAAAAGCTGGTTTGATTAAAGGGGGAAGTCTGGATAATGCCTTGGTTTGTAGCCATCAAGGTTGGATAAATCCTCCCTTAAGATTTACTAACGAGCCAGCCCGTCATAAACTATTAGACTTAGTAGGGGATCTGAGTTTACTCGGCACCTTTCCCCAAGCTCATTTTCTAGCTTATAAAGCTAGTCACAAACTCCATATTCAATTAGCTAAAAAAATTTCTTTGCTAATTAGTCAATGATAACTCGCGCGTTCCTTAGCAGATTAAAAATCTGCAGGGTCGCTCGTCAATGATAAATAAATAATAAATGAAATGCCTGTTTTAACCGTAGAACAAATACATCAACTATTGCCCCATCGCTATCCTTTTGCCTTAGTGGATCGCATTCTCGAATATGTACCCCAAGAAAAAGCAGTAGGATTGAAAAATGTTACCTTTAATGAACCTTATTTCCCTGGACATTTCCCAGGTAGACCTTTAATGCCAGGAGTGCTACAAATTGAAGCTATGGCCCAAGTAGGAGGCACAATCTTAATGCAAATACCAGAATTAGAAGGAAAGTTGTTTGCCTTTGCTGGCATTGATAAAGTTCGTTTTCGTCGCCCAGTAACTCCTGGTGATCAATTAATCATGACTGTCGAACTTCTGGCATTAAAACGCAATCGAATCGCCAAAATGAAAGGAAAAGGAGAAGTAGATGGTCAACTAGCAGTAGAAGGAGAAATGTTATTTTCTCTGATCGACTAAATAAATCGTGTACAAGTTCAAAACTGAAGTTTTGCAAAGTATATATTCTGTAAAACCTTTCCCCTTTAACTTTCCCCTAAACAATCACCAAAACGATATATTTCAAATTAAACGCGGTTTAAATTAGGCATTATGAGTTCTGCAATCAAATCTTCAGCTATGTTAGATAGTCATTTAATTCATCCTACTGCGATTGTTCATCCCCAAGCCCAATTGCATCCTACAGTTCGGGTAGCTCCTTATGCCATCATTGGCTCTCAAGTCAAAATAGGAGCCAATACTATCGTTGGTCCCCATGCTGTAATTGATGGCTGTACGGAAATCGGGTCTAATAATCAGATCTTTCCTGGGGCAGCTATTGGCTTAGAACCCCAAGATTTAAAATATAAAGGGGCCAATAGTTTAGTTAAAATAGGAAATAATAATCAAATTCGGGAATATGTCACCATTAACAAAGCCACAGAAGAAGGGGAAGCGACTGTCATTGGTAATGATAATCTCCTGATGGCATATGCTCATGTGGCTCATAATTGCCTGATTGGGGATGAAGTGATTATTGCTAACAGTGTGGCGATGGCTGGTCATGTTTGTATCGAATCTCAAGCTGTCATCAGTGGCGTTTTAGGCGTTCATCAGTTTGTCCATATTGGCAAGATGGCAATGGTGGGAGGTATGAGTCGAATTAATCGCGATGTCCCACCTTATATGCTAGTAGAAGGGAATCCTGCCAAAGTGCGCTCTCTGAACTTTGTCGGTTTAAAAAGAAGAGGTTTGTCCCCAGGGGATCTCAGGCAACTCAAAAAAGCCTTTCGTATTTTATACCATGAAGGTCTGACCCTAGAAAGTGCGATCGCAAAATTAGATTTACTTGAGCCCAGTCAACAGATTCAAAACCTAAGACATTTTCTTCAGGCTTCTAGCTCCGATGGGAGAAGAGGTTTAATTTCTGGCAAAAACAAATAAAGTTTTTTCTATTAACCCCAGTGAGGAAAAGTCAAAAGCCCCTGACGGGGAATTCAAAATTCAAAATTCAAAATTCAAAAATAAATTAATTTCTCCGAATAAAAAGGGCAGAAACTAATCATAGCAAGACTTTCAGTCTATTCTATTGATTTTTTAGTTTCTGAAGAGTTATTTCTAAATCATTACCTATTACTTATTCTTCCTCATCATCCAATGTATCTAGCTCCAGCAAAATTTCCCCATTGATCATTTTTTGTGCTGCATCTAATAAAGTTTCTTCTACATAGGGCTTCACAAAATAACCTCTGGCTCCTCTTTTTGCTGCCATATTGCGCATTTTCTGGGCTCCACGGGAAGTTAACATTGCAATGGGGAAAGAAGCAAAATTATCATCCTTTTGTAAATTAGATAATAACTCTAAACCATTCATTCTAGGCATTTCAATATCACAAAAAGCCAGGTCGCATTCTAATCCTCCTTTTAATTTATCCCAGGCTTCCTGCCCATCTTTAGCTTTTTCTACCTGATAACCAGCTTTCGCAAAAGTTGTAGCCAGCAACTCTCTCACAGTTACAGAATCATCAATAATTAACACTACAGGATTCCCATTTACTGACAATTTTGTCTTGTCATTATCAATATTTAATTCAGCTTCAGTATGGGCTAGCATTGATTCTGCTTTTTGGTTGGCTCGATTAATTTCAATTAACCTTTGAGCTACATCCATTAAATCTTTTTCCGTATAAGGCTTGGTTAGATAAGCCTGAGCGCCTAAATCAGTAGCCATTTTACGATGTTTTTCTGCCCCACGAGAAGTTAACATCGCGACAGGAATTAGTTTAAGTGTTTCATCCTTTTGGATATTAGATAATAGTTCCAATCCATTCATTCTCGGCATTTCAATATCACAGAAAATCATGTCACAGGGCAATCCCCCACGAAGTTTATCCCAAGCCTCTTGTCCATCTCGGGCTTGTTCAACACGATAACCTAACTTATTGAAACTAAGAGTCAGCAATTCTCGCACTGTAATGGAGTCATCAACCACCAATACCATTGGTTCTTGGGCAATCTTATCTTCTTTCTCGGCCTTGCCACCTTGCCAGATATTGAAGCCCAGATTGATGGTTCTCTTGCCTTGGGCAATTTCAATTAACTCCAGTACATCCCCAATAGGCATAATGGTGCCATCACCCAGCACTGTCGCCCCCGCAATCCCTGCTGGCTTAGGAATTGGGGCTTCCATTTGTTTAATAACAATTTCTTGCTCTCCTAATACTTGATCTACCTCTAGTGCTAGTAGGTTATCAGTACTGCGAAGAATGATAATGGAAACAGTGTCTTCTTCCTGATTGACATTATAGATACCCGCTCGGCTAATCCGACGATTGTAAGAAAGTAAATTATCTAAAGGTTGGAAAGGTAACAGGCTATTGTTCCAAGAAATAGATTTGACACCGTTAGCATTAGTTTGAATATCGGTTAAATTATATTCCCTAGTATCTTCAACCCCATCAATAGGAAAGGCAATCCGAGTACCATTGAAAACACAAGTTAAAGCTTTACAAATACTAAGAACTAAAGGTAATCGAATGGTAAAAACAGTCCCTTTACCAACTTCTGATTCAATACTGATCGTACCGCGAATCTTTTTTAAATCAGTACTAACCACATCCATGCCCACACCACGCCCTGCGAAGTCATCCGCTTGATCTTTGGTACTAAAACCAGCATGGAATAGTAAGTCGTAAACATCTTGCTTGGAGAGATTTTGCGCTTGCGCCCAGGTAATTAGATTTTTCTCGACAGCTTTGGCTTTTACTTTTTCCGGGTCGATACCAGCTCCGTCATCAGTAATCTTAATTACGGTTTGGTTCCCTTGGAGGAAAGCTCTAATCTGGATTGTTCCTTGTTCGCTTTTTCCTAATTGGATTCTTTCGTCTGGAGATTCAATTCCATGGGTAATAGCATTATTTACTAAATGAGTCATCGGATTGTAGAGATTTTCCACAATCATTTTGTCAATGAGAACGTCCTTGCCTTCAACTTTAAGTTCGACTTGTTTTTTGAGTTTATGGGATATATCTCTAATTGCTCTGGGGAGACGATCTGTTGTTTGTTCAAAAGGAACCATCCGCGAGGAGTTCATGCCATCTTGCAACTGACTAGTTACCTGTCGTAATGACTGAGCAACTTTATCTGTTTCGTCAACTACAAACTGAATATCAGAGGCTGCTTCCCTGACCCTGACAATTAGCTCGATAATGTCTTGAGAAAGTAAATGGAATCCGGTAAAACGGTCTAATTCTAAGGCGTTGAGTTCGTCATCTTCTTCCTCTTGCATACTAGGATCAAGAAATCCAGACACTTTACGGGAAGATACTTGATTTTGTTGACGACTGGCAATTAAGGCTCCTTCTAAAAGCGATCGCTCATAAAGATCATGCATTTTTGCTCCCATTTCTCCCAAGGATTGCACGTGATTCAATAAGTTATCCAGGAAGCGGCGTAACCTTTCTTGATCTTCTTCTAAACGATTACGTTTGACTACCAACTCTCCAATCATATTATTGAGGTTGTCGAGTTTTTTGACTGACACCCGCATTGTCTGATCAAAAGTTTTTCCTTTGGGAGCTTCTGGTTGTCGAGAAGGTTTGATTTTAGCCTTGGGAGCTGGAGTCTTAACAGTAGGAGATGGCTGTTTTTCTGGCGCAGAATCTAGTAAGTTATCTAAGTCAGAATCTGAATCTAGTAACCCTTCGAGATCATGAAGCTCATCTATATTATCATTATCTATCTCGTTTATAGAGTCATCTAAAAGATTATCTAAGTCATTTAGTTCACTAGATGTATCTGTCCCATCAAGGTCGATATTCATTGAGACTAAATCATCAAGCTCATCTAAATGATCAAGCTCAACTTCGGGATCTAAATCAGAATCTAGTAGGTCATCTAGGGAAGCATCGATTTCTGGTTCGAGTACTAAGTCTTCTATATCATTATCACTATTATCTTGTATAAAAGGTAACAAATCTTCGGCATCATCCGAAGATTTGGCGGATAAATCCAGATCATCAAGAGATAAAGAGTTTTCTTCTTCCGAGCTGTGATCCTCCAATAAATTCTGAATTTCGTCTGGCGGTTGAATGGCAGTCCCATCAAAATTTTGGATGATTGTTCTCTTGTCTATATCGCTAGGCTTACGATTATCTGAGTTGTTGTGCTTGTTCACGCGACTACCATTCTCCCTTGATTCCATGACTTACTTGTTAGATTTCAATTCAGAATATTTATTTAAATATAAAAGTAATGCCTAATATGATTCTAATTTTAAAAAAATTAGACAGTCAAATAAATAATAAGATTGTTATTTAGCCCTTACCCAATTTATGATTCCCATAAATCGATTAAAGGTTACTATGTAGTTTATATGTTGTGAGACTGATTGCTAGTGGGGCATTAGTTACGGTCATTAGGATTTCTCAAGGAGCGGAGACTTCTCCTGCTCCTGAATAGTAAGCTCTAAATCTCTAGCATGGCAGACTAAAATAGCCATAGCTATTACAAATAAACCACTAGAATGTTAAGGCTGGCTTTTTCATAATAGCGAGTATATGGATTTTAACAAGTTTAGGCGATCGCGTTTAGGTCGTTCATTAAAAATGCGATCGCAATAAATCTTCAACTCAAGCTACCACTTTCGAGCTCAAAATCATTTATTCTCATTTCTTGACCCATTCAAGTCCATCTCCAGAAAATACTATTTTCGTCAAGAAATATTACGAAGTCAGAGAGACCCCGCCGTAAAACGACGGGGTCTCTCTGACAAAAAACATTATTTTGCACAAAAAGTTATTTGCACTTCAAAGTAATTAAGTAGGGACAGGGTTAATAAATCATTATGAATGATTCAAAGATTAAGAATACTAATTTTTACGCTTTACTAATAGGCATAGATCGCTATGAACCCAATCCCTATTATGGAAATCTCAAAGGTTGCATTAGGGATATCGATCTTGTAGCTAATTATATTTGTAAGAGTCTTAATGTTCCCCAGAAGAAGATCTGGAAATTAACTTCTCCTTTTGAAAAAGCTAAAAGTCAGTCAGCTTCTAGATTTCAAGAAGCCAAACCAACCTATAAAAATATCGTCAAGGCTTTTAGCGAAATCACCAATCAAGCACAATCGGGAGAACAAGTATACATTCACTATGCTGGACATGGAGGACGTGCCGTTACAATTTATCCTGAACTAGAAGGGGAGCAGCGCCAGGATGAAGGAATTGTGCCGATGGATCTTGGTAGTTCTGATGGTCGCTATCTGCGGGATGTAGAAATTGCCACCTTGCTCAAACGCTTAACTGATAAAGGTTGTATCGTAACAGTGGTTTTTGATAGTTGTCATTCAGGAGGTGCAACTAGGGGAGATTGTGCGATTCGGGGTAATGAAAATAATATAGTTGACAGCACCGCTCGCAGCAAAGATAGTTTAGTGGCATCCCGTGAAGAATTACTCAATAATTGGCGCAGCTTAACTCAAAACGATCGCGAATTATCCGCTGGCTGGCTACCTAATGCTAATGATTATCTCTTCCTCGCTGCATGTCGTCCTACAGAATTGGCCTATGAATATGCAGTCAGTGGTGGACAACGTCACGGTGCTTTGACTTACTGGATGATCGATACCCTAACTAGCAGTACTTCTGTCTTAACCTATAAGTCTCTTTATAATCGGGTTAAGGGGATGATTCAGAGTAAATTTCCCCAACAATTACCGATGTTGATCGGAGATAGCGATCGCCTGGTATTTGGCGATCAACGGCAATATAAACCCTATACTGTAGTTGTCATTGATGCAGCTGAAGATGGCACAGCAATCACTTTAGATGCAGGATTAGCAGCAGGCTTGACTAGTGGTACTCGCTTTGCGATTTAGCCTATTGCGGTGAATGATTTTTCTGATAAGACTAAACAAATTGCGATCGCAGAAATAACAGATGACATTGAAGCCGATAAGTCAACTGCGATAATTTTAGATGCGGCAGCAGGAGGAATCGAGGTTAAAGGCAAAATCGAACCTGGTGCTTCAGCAGTTATGGTTGCGGCACCTGTAGATCTAATTCGCAAAGTACGTTTATTTGATCGCAAACAAGCAGGGGATAAGGAACAGGATTTGCCAGCAGATTTAGTAGATCGGCAAACTGCAGCCTTAGAGAAAGTTCGTCAAGCTTTAGCAGGTAATGGTTGGGTAGTGGAAATAAAAGATGGGGAAGAAGGACATTTTCAAGTAGCAGTTGCTAAAGATGGCAGCTATGAAATCTGTATCGGGATGCCGATTAATAATCTTCGTCCAGCTTTAAGCATAAATGATCCGGGCGCGCCGCAAAAAGTTGTAGATCGTTTGGTTCATTTAGCTAAATACCAGTCAGTGCAAGCTTTGGATAATCCGGCATCAGATTTGACAGATTATCTAGAATTTGAGTTGTGCGATCGCAATAAACAACCCTTTCGAGATCCGCAAAATGTTTCTCTCAAACCCAAGGAAGTTTCCTATTTAAAAATCAAGAATAACTATGAGCAAACTCTCAATGTTGCCGTATTAGATCTCGAACCTACTTGGGAGATTTCACAAGTTCCCATTCAAGGAGACTTTTCTTCTTTCTTTCCTTTAGATCCCGGACAAGAAGCATATACAAAACTGCGTTTACAAATACCAGCAAATTATCAACAAACCAAAGAAACTTTAAAAGTATTTGCCACCAAAGGATTAGCAAATTTCCAATGGTTAATCTTACCTTCTCTTGATCGTGGACTAGAAACTAGAGGAAATCTTAATTTACAACTTAGCAATAAAGTAGAAGAATTAAGAACAAGGGGAGAAGCTCAAACTATTAATCCTCTAAATAATCTCTTGAGTGCTATTGGTAGTGATGTCAATAATCCTCCCAATCAAACTCGTGCTTTTGTGTACGAACCCGATCCTGATACAGAGTGGGCAACTCAGCAGATTCAAATCACGGTTAAGGAGTAAAGAATCTAGATGAAGACAATTCTGATTTTAGCCTCTAATCCTAGAGGAGATCTCCGAATAGATCGAGAAATTAGGGATTTAGAAAGTGCTATAGAACGTAGTAAAAATTCAGAACTATTCGAGATAAAAATCAAGTTAGCGGTTACTGTAGAAAACTTAGATGAATTATTGTATGATAATCAACCCTATATTGTTCATTTTTGCGGACATGGAGCAGGCAAGCAAGGGTTAGTATTTGAAAATCAAGAAGGAGTAGAACAATTTCTATCTAATGAAGCTCTTTCTAATCTATTTAGAAATTGTGGCAGGGAGATAGAATGTGTTCTCTTAAATGCTTGTCATACAGAAGTTCAAGCAGACTTAATTGTTGAACATATTCCTTATGTAATTGGAACAAGTCGCGAAATTCTAGACAAAGCTGCTTACTATTTTTCAGTTGGATTTTATAAGGGCTTGGTACGAGAACAATCCATAGAAGTCAGCTATAAATGGGGTTATAATTCCATTCAAAGAAATATGCCAAATGTAGAGATTAAATTCCATAGTACTGAAAAATTTCGCAAGATGGAAGTTCTTGAAGATGATGATTTAAAAATTGCTTCTGAACCCTTAAAAATAATTTTGAAACGAAAGACAGTTCAAGAAAATAAATCGCAAGCAACTAAATTATCAGTAAATATTCCCCCTGAAGTTGACAAAGAAATCATCGAAGAAGGGAATAGAAAGAGATATTACGATAAATTGCGCGATGTTTTAGATCGGTTTGGACAAACAACTATTGAGCGAGAAGAACCAATATCTGAGTTTGAATATCGCCAGCGTCAGACATTCTTAAAGAAAGTTAAGGAATTCTGGATTGAGGGCTTCTTAAAACCTTCTCTCTGCTTTAATATTGCTATAGATAGAAATGTACCAATCAATCCTTCTGGCCAAATTTTGCGTCCTCTGGATAATCTAGAAGTTATTCCCATAGATATTGATGAATCCTATGATGAACTACAACAGACAGATATCATGGGTCAAATTGGAGGAGGCAAAACTCTACTAATATTAGGAGAGCCAGGTTCTGGTAAAACTATTGCCCTGTTGCAATTGGCAAAGCGACTGATCGAGCTTACTAAACTGGACATGACGAAGCCGATACCAGTGGTCTTGAATCTATCTTCTTGGGGGCAAAATTGGGGACAAAAGCAACAAGTCTCATTGAAAAAATGGTTAATTAAAGAACTCCAAGAGAAATATCAAGTGCCTAAGTCTTTGAGTAAAGCTGGGATTAAACAGGAACAACTGATTTTACTCCTGGATGGATTAGATGAAGTAGGAGCAAGCTTAGATGAAAAAAATGAAGAAAAAGCAAAACAACAGCGCAATGCTTGTGTAAGAGCTATTAATAAATTTATTGCCAAGCATCTTCAAACTGAAATTGTGGTCTGTAGTCGAGTCAAGGATTATGGAGCTCTAACTGAAAAGCTTCTATTAAGTAGTGTGATTTGTATTCAACCTCTCTCTAAGCAACAGTTATTGGAATTCCTGAAAAATGCGGATGATTCTCTATCAGGTTTAAAGACCGTTATTGAAAGGGATCGAGAGATTGCAGAATTTGCTCAAACTCCTTTGATCTTAAACATGATGACTTGGACATATCAAAATTGTTCAGCAGAAGAATGTTATAAACAGTTTCGCATATCTCAAGATCGCCTTGACAACTTATTTGAATCATATATTGAAAAAAATTTAGAGCGAGAAAATGAAGTAAAAAAATCGGAGCATCCCATTTTCGTAAATCTATTAAGCAAACTAACGAGAAGACTAGGGTTTCAAGGCATAATTGAAAGTTTCATGTGCCAAATTGGGATGCTCCCAAAAAAATATACTAAAGAGAAGATTTTGTTTTGGCTCAGTTGGTTGGCAAAAAGGATGATGAACGAATCGCAAACGGTTTTTTTGATTGAAAAGATACAACCAACGTGGCTAGAGAGTCGAAGTGAGATAAGAGAATATCAAATCAGAAATTTTTTGATTGGAGGGCTGATTGGATGGTTAATTGGAGGGCTGTTTATGCTGAGCAACGAAATCACGCTATTTGAGCAAATGAGTTGGTCATGGCAAAAAGCCAAGTCTAGGCTAATTCGTCAACTGGGTTTGGGGCTGATTTTGGGACTGATTATTGGGCTGCTGCAGGTAAACCCGATTGGAGGGCTGATTATGGGGCTGATTGGAGGGCTGATTTTTGGGCTGTATAGTGGTTTGGGTAGTACTGAAGTAGAGCAGAGAACTTTTCCCAATCAAGGAATTTGGAGTTCGGCTAAAAATTTTGCCCTAGTTGTCTTGATCGTTGGTCTGATTATTGGTCTGATTATGGGTCTGGTTGGATTGATTGCAGGGATATTTGGTATGGTGATTACAGGAATGTTGGGGCTAATTGGAGGGCTAGTTGGAGGACTAATTCTGTTTGGTCAATGGTTTTTTTTGGGAGGGCTTCTTTTTGGTCCGCTTGTAGGACTACAGTATGGTGGAGCAACTTGTATCAAACACTTTAACCTTCGCTGGATGCTCTACCAAAAAGGTCTTATTCCCTGTGACTATGCTCGCTTCCTTGGTTATGCTTCAGAGCGCCTGTTGATGAAAAAAGTTGGTGGGGGTTATGTCTTTTACCACCGAATGCTGATGGAACATTTTGCCCAGAGAGAAATTGATTAAATCTTTTATGAATGGAAAGAGCGCTTTTTGTTTAAATTGCAAGCACTTCTCTAAAGTAAATTTCGCTCTGGTAAAGATATGGAATATCCTAGAATTTATAAAGCTAAAGCAATTGATGACACTACATTGATGGTTGAATTTGATAATCAAGAGATTTAAAAATACGATAAATGAGTATGAACTTCGGAAAAATGGGGTTAAATTATGAGTTTAGTGATTCCTGACGAGTTTCTGCAAACAGCAGATATTTCAGAAGCTGAACTACAGCTAGAAATTGCCATTTTGCTTTTTCAGCAAGAGAAAATTACCTTGGGAACAGCCAGTCAATTTGCAGGTATGAATCAGTTAGACTTTCAGCGAATTTTAGGTAGCCGTAAAATTCCTATTCATTACGGAGTTGACGAGTTTAAACAAGACCTAAAAACATTAGAGGCAAACAACTGGCGATGATTATTGTCAGTAATACTTCACCGATCTTTTATCTTTCTACCATTGGTCAACTCAATCTATTGCGTCAGCTCTACAATGAAATTTTAATTCCGACTACTGTTTTCAACGAAATAACTAATGTTGGCAATACTGATGTTAGTGCCAGAGTTGTTCCTGAGCTCAGCTGGATCAAAACTCAATCGGCAGCCGATCAAGCACTGGTAAGGACATTAAGCAAAGAACTAGATCCTGGAGAAGCTAAAGCGATCGCTTTAGCTGTTGAGTTAAAAGCCGATCGACTTATCATTGATGAACGACTGGGTAGATCTGCTGCGCTAAGATTAGGTCTAAAAATAACAGGTGTCTTAGGTATTCTGGTTGCCGCTAAACGCAGCAACTTGATTCAAGAGATAAAACCTTTACTCGATATCTTAATCGATCGAGTCGGCTTTTGGATTGATGAACAGCTTTATACAGAGGTTTTACAGGCAGTTGACGAGTTACCATGAAACCTAAAAAAGATGATCGCGTTTAGAGCTTCATATTTGATGCTAGCTTACATGGAAGCAAAATAAACATGAAGGAAAAAGGCATTCTCTTACAATATCTTTAATCAGCGATCGCGTTTAGGTCATTCATTGAAAATGCGATCGCCTAGAGATTGGAATAGCTATTTTCACAATTAAAACTAATGAGAACAGTTTATTGATGATCGGGCAATGGTCGCTGACGAATTCGTTCTCTTTCAACGACTGTAAATCGGCCTTCAAATTGTAATCCTTCAGTCTGAAATAGTATCAACAATTGTTCGGCTGGTTCCACAGGACTTAATGGTCGATAACGAAGATAAATTACACCCGATGGTGATGTTAGACCTAAGCGATAAATCAATTCACCATAATCACGATCAAATATTAGGATGACCCGTTTTTCAGATGCTGCCCAGGCTAATACTTCATTATCCTCAATTCCTGGTGACTCCTCGGTAATCGCCAGTACATCGTAACTGGCTTTTTGCAAAATTCTGACACTGGGTAGCGGAAAGTTCTCATTCGCTAAAAATTTCACTAGCCTGCCTCAGTGATCGGTGCCAAAGTATACAGAAATTCATCTTGCATACACTCAACAGCAAAGGCAAAAATTGCTCGTATTGATTCCGTATTTAATGTTGGATAACTCTCTAATACCTGTGACTCCGTCCAGCCAGCAGCAAATAATCCTAAAATAAACTCAACCGATAAACGAGTATCTTTAACCACTGGCCTACCTAATAAAATGTTTGGGTTTGAATGAATGTATTGTCTCCAATCCATGATCGCTTTTCTACTTCAATTTACGCTTAATTCTCAATGATCGTATCTCAAACACAATGTCACGACTGACTTTTTCATAATAGCTGCAACATTGATTCTAACAAGATCAGGCGATCGCGCTTAGAGCTTCATAGAAATGCGATCTCGCCAGAGGCGAGGCGCTTCACGATCAGCCGAAGGCTGGCACTGCGCGATCGCCTTAAGGATATTGTTACTTATGTGAAGATGAGAAGCTAGCAACTTCCACAGATTTCGTAATTGCTACTTTTTTGCGATCGCGCTTAATACGGTCAATCTCTTTGAGAGTAAATGAAGTCAGGTAACTCGTACCGCAACTAGGACAACTAATAACTGGTACGTTTTCAATTACAAGTAGATCTTCTCCCTTTCCATAGGTTCGAGAAGTATAGCGAGTTTTGGCTTCAGCACAACCACAAACATCACAAACAATAGATTCTTCAGATTCAGACTGCATAGACCGTAATTATAATTACCTTGCCAGATAAGCCTAGCTTAACAATCACCTCAACAAGATCGCCATCAGTGGAATATCCTCGAATCCGATATTTACGCTCTGCTGTAGCTATATCCTTCTGACGCTCAAGAATTTCTCCTGTGAGGATAGCCTGCTCAACATCGTCTAGCATTAGATTGTCATCATCCATCTCTTCATCAGCATGAATCGTCATAACATAATGCTGCTGAAGAATTTTTTGCTGGATGTTTTCTAAAATAGATTCAAACACTATAGTTAATGCTTTAAAAGTCAATCCTTAACAAGGGTACACTCTGCAATCTCAATCAGTGAAAATTGCACTAAGCGTACCGTAAAGCAAATTTTTTCGCGCGCCGCACTTGCGCAGCTCCGGGATGGGGGGTTTCAGTGATTAATGAATTCGTATCACTAGTTAATTTTGTTGTATTTGAACCCCCATTCCCGCCAGAAGGGGCAGCGGATCGTGCACGAGATCGCGCTTAGAGCTTCATAGAAATGCGATCGCGCAGCGCCAGCCTTCGGCTGACCATGCAGAGCCAGGCTTTGCCTGATCGCACTGTAATAAAATAAAAGAATTAAGGTGACGGAGTTACATTATGACTTTGATAACTGCCAAGTGGACAACTGAAGAATATCACCGCATGATTGCTGCTGGAGTTTTGCGCGATCGCAAAGTTGAACTACTAAAGGGAGAAATTGTCGAAATGCCACCAGAAGGAGAGCCTCATGCTTATTGTAGTGATGAAGCTGGAGAGTATCTGGCAAAATTACTGGGAGATCGTGCCAAAATTCGCCATGCTAAACCAACTATATTACCTAACAATTCTGAACCAGAACCAGATCTAGCCATTGTCAAACGTTTAGGACGGGAATACCGAGAGCATCACAAATATATTCTGGCTGATTGAAGTGCGACCCCGCGTTATCCTAAAGGACTACCTTCGGGGCGTGCGGAGCGGTATCCTTTAGGGCGGCTTAAGACGCAAGGGAACGCGCACTTTTGAATACGCTAACACTAGTTTAGAGAAAGATTTAGATATCAAAAATAAAATCTACGCTGAAGCAGGTATTCCTGAATATTGGGTTGTAAATCTCAAAGAATTACATTTGGTAGTGTTTCGGGAACCGTTAGACGGAGATTACGCTACTAAATTTACACTTTCTACGGGAACCATTCAACCTCTGGCATTTCCTGATATTTCTGTCGCCATCAAGAATGTTCTCAATAAATAAGAATCTCTTCTAATTCTAATTTTACAAAGGTAATTTATTAGTTCAGGAACTTAAAATGTTTATAGTAGTAGACAAATTTAGCTATGAGTCTTGTTATCCCTGAAGAAATTTTAACCACAAACCGCATGAGCGAAGCTGAAATGCGTCAGGAAATCGCTTTGAGTAATGAGTAATGGGTAAATACCTATGACTTAAACAACACGAAAACTAATTTTTGCCACCGTAAATTTCGCTCACCCGGTCAAAGCCCTTAGTAATGACCTAGATATTGTCTATACAACAGGGTTTTAAGATTTGTTGATGAAATAGATAATAGAGATCGCGTTTAGGTCGTCTATGGAAAATGCGATCATCTTAAAAATAAAATTATAATAGCTATTTTATATTTACTTTTTATCAATCTTAGGACGGTTAATATGTTGAGGAAAACCAAGATTTTTAATTACCTGGTATTTTCTTGCCTCTTCTAACTTTTTGAGCTCTGTATAATCTACCCAATGGATACAATTCACAGGACAAGTATCCATCGCCTCTTCGATTAGCTCTTCTGTATCACCATTCTGATTAAAAACCCGCGCCCGTCCATAATCAGGCTCGATATAAAAAGTATTAGTCGCAGTATGAGCACAATGCTTACAACCGATACAAGTAGTCTCGTCTACATAAGCACCTTTTTGCCGTAATACTCCACCTAATTCTGGCTCCAAGCCAGTCCTTTCGGGCGCGTCTCGAAAAATTCCCCCTAACTCTGGCTCTAAACCTGTAGTTTCGGGGGTAGAATCAAAATCTGACATCTAACCGTTCCAGCGTTGTACTACTAAGCGAATTGAACCGTCTTGATTTTTCTGTTCTTCAGAAATTTGGAATCCTTGCTTAGAAGTTTCGTTGACGACTGTATGATAAGCGTAGCGTTGAGTTACTTTTCTCAGAAATCCCTCTACAGTGAGAGGTTGTTGCCAATATTGTAAATCTGCTACTAATTCATACTCACTACCATTCCAGCTAAAGCCAAAATCATAGTTATTATCTTGCTCTACCACCACTTCTGCATCTCTGGTTTGTCCTTGATATCCTCTAATGGGTGCAGAACCTGCTTTCCAATCAATATCGAGATCGCTAAGGGCGGATTTTAAAGAGTCGAGATTCCGAATTTTAGTTTTGATATTGCTGAAATGAGACATTTTGGTTTGATATTAAATAAAAAGAGATAGATTATGTTAAATTACCAATCGCTAAAAGTATCTTGGTTATTTACTTTTGTTGATTGTTGGTTTTTTTGAGCGTAGTATTCTGAAGTTGTTTCTTGAGAAATAACTACCCCCAATTCTGCTTCAACAGCTGCTGTCACCTCTTGACAAGAAGAGCCAATGATTCCTGTAACTGTTTCTTTAACCCGACCATCGGGATAAATAATAAATTCTAAGGTTTCGGCGTTCATGAGCAAATAAAATTATAAAATGGCTGTTTTATTTCAGTGAACAATCAAGAGAATTTAATTTTATGTATTACTTGGGAATCAAGCAATGGGCTTACATATCTTTGGCTGAAGCAGCTCAATGACTTAGATTGTATCAAAAGTTAATAATTGATAGATTAATCACTTCAATACTTACTAAGTTTTCCTTAGCTTTAACATCTAGTCAAGGATAAAATCTATAAAAAATCTTCATTGCGTAAAAAAAATATACAATAATCGAAGAATACCAAAATTTAACAAGTATAAATATAAGGTTTACATAGTGGTGCGCTTGCTTAACTTATCGTCTGATTGCAAACTGAATTAGCCCCCTAAAGACACCAAGATCGGGGGATTTTGAACTTTTTTTCCCAGACTTCTAACTAGGAAACCTAGCTCAACTATGTCAAAGTATTTTTAACTTGTATGTACACGATAGGGAGAAATGGGCGATAAGTATGCAATGCTAGAGTTCGTTCGATTTCTGATTTAAAGAAGAAAAATGATTATAAATAAAGTTAATCAACCAATAAAAGTTGGAGTCTTAGGTTTTGGTGGTTTAGGTCAAGCAGCAGCAAGACTTTTGGCTCCGAAAGGGGAAATGATTTGGGTTGCAGCAGCAGACCGCCAAGGTTATGCTTACAATGCCTTAGGATTAAATCCTAATACCGCAATTAAGACTTATCACGATCGCGGTTCTCTAGGTTATCTGGATGCTGATGGTACTCTCAGCGCTCATAGTATCCAGGATTTAGTTACTAATCACTCAGTAGATGGCTATTTCTTAGCTTTACCCAATCTGCCTAATACTTTCATGGCAGATGTCGCCAAACAATTCATAAAATCTGGTTGGCAAGGAGTCCTAGTCGATGCGCTCAAACGCACTAGCGCAGTAGAACAATTATTAGAGCTCCAGAAAGACTTACAAGCAGCAGGAATTACCTATTTGACAGGTTGTGGTGCCACCCCTGGATTATTAACCGCAGCCGCAGCTGTAGCAGCCCAAAGCTATGCTGAAATCCATAGCGTCAATATCACTTTTGGGGTAGGAATTGCTAATTGGGAAGCTTATAAGGCTACTATTCGCGAAGATATTGCCCATATGAGCGAATATGATGTTGAAACAGCAAGATCGATGAGCGATGAAGAAGTCAGCGCTTTACTGGATAAAACTAACGGCATTATCGCCCTAGAAAATATGGAACATGCCGATGACATTATGCTGGAATTAGCGGGAATCTGCGATCGCGATCGGGTTACCGTAGGCGGAGTGGTAGATACTCGTAATCCGAAAAAGCCCCTTAGTACTAATGTTCAGATCACCGGTCGAACTTTTGAAGGGAAAACCTCGACCCATACTTTTACCCTGGGGGATGAGACTACCATGGCAGCTAATGTTTGTGGCCCTGCTTTTGGCTATCTCAAGGCGGGAATTGCCCTAAAACGCAGAGGGATCACTGGTTTATTTACCGCAGCCGAAATTATGCCTCAATTTGTTAAATAAAAATTATATCAATAGTGGCTGTTGACTAACAGCCACTATTGATTATGCTTTACTAAAGATCAAGTAACCCTAACTTGCGAGATGGGTAACTTCATCAGAACTGCTTGCCAAAATTAGAATTTAAAAGTAGTTCTGATAGCACCAATGACAATACCATCATTGTCACTATCTTGGTTGGAGTTAATCAATCCAATCAAACCAGGAGTAATGGAGATATTATCGTTAAGTTGGTATTTGTAGAAGGCCTCCAAATGCAGAGGAACATCATTGGTGCCAGGGCTTCTTCCGTTAATATTTGTTACATAGGGCTCTGCACCGATAATTAACCCCCCTAGATTACCCTCTTTGCCTAAGTCAGGAAACGCGAAGACACCAGCGTAAGTAAGAGTCTCTCGGTCAGTATCGCCTATCGTGGTGTTGGACTTACTGTAGCCGAACCAACCACGCACACTAAATTTGGAACTGATATCCCATTGGAATTGACCCCCAACGCTATCATGGGTGAAGGGAGAACCTAAATTTGCATTGGCAATATCAGTTCCCGTACCACCCCAAAGAGAGTTATCACCGGTGGAATTTTCGTAACCTCTAAGATAGGCCACACCAAACTTAAAATTATCAGTAGGCTTAAATACTAACTGACCCAAAGCTGAGAAAGTGCCGTTAAACAAACCGTTCCCAAGTTCAGGGTCACTACCATTAAGAGCAATGTATCCAGCACTAAGTTCAACCTTAGAGCCAAACTTATAGGTAGCCCCTGCCCCAACAGAGCTACGATTAATTGTATGACGGTAGATCGGGTTTCGTTCTGCAAATCGACCTAGAGGTCCATTTGCACCACCACCAACATCCAACCCTGCGTTAAAGGTGTCGGCATAGAAATGGTGTGCCGCCAAGGATGCCATAGTCGTAACTTTTAGATTGTCGCCTATGTTAAAGACATAGTGGAGGCGATCAATCACAATATTGTTATTAGCTGGTCCATCATAGGCAAAACGACCCTCTCTGGTACCTAATTCATCCTGGAAAGAGTTAGCAATATTACCAGCGGTTAAACGAGTAAATAACTTGTCTTTTCCTGTAAAACTGCTTACTAGTTGTAGTCGAACTTTGTCAGTAAATACTGCTTGAGCATCGGTATCGTTACCCCAAGCATCAGCTAAAGTAAATGCTATTTCCCCTTGTAATTTAGTAGTAGTTGAAAATTGATGATCTTCCAGGAAAGCAGTCCGACTTTCTAGATTGTCGACCCGACCGCTTAAAGTCGCCAGCTCGGCTTCAAACTCTTGCAGCAATCTATTGATAGTTTCGATATCTTCTCTTAAAACCGCTTCAGATGAAGCAATCAGACGTTCAATTTGATTTAAGCAACTATTTAAACCTGCAGCAAATTCATAACGTGATAGTGACTTATTTCCTCTGTAGGTTTGGTCAGGGTAACCAACAATACATCCATAGCGGTCCACCAGGGAACGAAGTGCTTCAAAAGCCCAATCTTCAGGAGAAACGTCTTGTAATTGATTAACATTAGTCACCTGAGACATCGAGTCGTCGAGCGCGTTTACACCATTGAAGTCTGCACTATCATCGTAGAGAGGATCAACATATTCTAGATCGTTTACGTAGTCAACATATTCTAGACTTTCTCCATAGGGAGATAAGTCATCAAGTTCTTGAGCCACCACGGGAGTGCCAGCAGCAAGTAAAGCTGCACTAATAAATGCTGAACTACTCAGCAGAGAAGCTGTTAATTGAGATTTCATATTTAATTTTCCTCACACCTAAAGGTTAAAAATTGCTGTTTAGCAACTCTTAATTAATCAGAGTATACCTTCTGTTTTATCCAAAGGGTATACTCCCAAAAAAATATCACTAATTAGTCTAGAAACTTTGTATCAATTACTGCAATATTTAGCTTAGTTTATGCAGAAATGTGATTAAATTAATGCAATTCAAGAATTTTGAAGTTTTAAACTCTGTCTAGTTTGAGAAGTGGAGTTCTGAGATTAGATAATAAACAGTCAATACTTCTTAGCTAAGAATTACTGCTTTTTCTATGATTGTGGAGGAGCTCGAAGATAAAATGTTATTTCTAGTTATTTTGGCTCCATCTCAACGTCGAAGATTGACCTTATGACTTAGTTTGATACTAGCCCACTTCTCTAAAAGGAGGTACATGATTGTATCTTTCTATGTAGAAAAGATTAACAGAGGGGTTGCTAGTCCTCGAATGAGTGTGGACTATGATGAAATTTTTTCAGCTTATAGAACCACGCTGTTGATGAGACGGGGCTAATTGAGAAGACTAGGCGCAAGCGATGCGCTTTTTTCATTAACCCTTGACTTTTTCCCTCTTCTTCCCAAATCAATAGAGAGGCTTATTCGAGAAGTAATGGGCTTAAAAATTATAATAACTATTAAGCATGTTTGATGAGATGCTTGAATAAATTATCTTTAACCATCATCTGACGAAACATTTCTAAAAGATATTCTTGCGCTTCTTCTTGGCTAAGATTTTGAATCTGTTCGCTAAGTACTTGTAGTCTAAATTGTTGCTCTAGGCTAAGTTGGTTTTTTCCGTTCATTTGCTCACTCCTTTTTCTAGTTGGTTGGGTATATTTAAGTTGGTTGGTTAAATTGAAGCCCAGGGACTGAATCCCTAGAATCTTAAATTTTCCTCAATTTATCACAATAATTTTTTCAAAAAGTGTATCTGGATACCAAAAAAATAATTTTGTCAAGATCAATACAAAAAAAGTAAATTTTTTTGTTACAAAAAGAAATAATTGAGCGAAAAGCATAAGCATCAGTGTTTTCACGTAGAGAATTTTACTTTTGGAGGGGTTGAAACCATTACTAAAATTCCTAAGGCGATCGCAATGTTAAATTTCCATGACAAAGTAACTCCATTATTTTAAGTACCTAAGCAAAATTATTGACAAATTTTTCTAAAACCTAATTTTTATAGACATATAGTCTTCAGCAGTCAAATATGCAATTATTAAAAAATCATTATGCGTATTATGAATAATTATGAACAGCAATATTAAAGATGTTGTTTTTTTGTGGTAAGTATCATCAAAAGATACACACTCAAAAATTATATTAACTATATGAGTCTATAATGATTATTATGAGTTTTTCTGATGTTTTTATTTTTATGGACTAATTAGCATCTAATTTTGAGCCTAAAAAGTGGATATTGAGGTACTCCATCTCACACAAATAATTTACCGGTCAACTTAGAAATGAGAAAAAAGCAATAGTTAATATTGGTTTGAAGTCGTAATGTAGAAAAAAAGTTGCGTTTGGAAAACTGTCAAATATTTTACAAAAGTCTCTGATTTATATTGCCAAAAAGTTAATTTTGTTACAGAAACAAGCTGGGTTTAATGAGATTATAAAATCAGTATGTATATAGCAAGTATCTAGTTGTTAAAATTCTATGAATAATCTCGCCTCTTTAGTACTGCCTGCTGTTATTGGTCTAGTATCAGGTATTGGTCACGGGATTATTTCTCACCATCTCGATCTGCCACTATCTCTAACAGAACAAGTGTTCCCCTCTTTGACCTCGTATAATTCATTATCCGAGTAAAGTTTTATTGAAAATGTATCATTAGCTACTACTGTTTCTGAGATAATAATGAGGTAAGAATTCTGAGCTGACAGGCTCATCACTGGTATGCAATCTCATAACTCTACTCAGATATCAAACCTAGACCGAGTTTTAGGAATTTTCTTAGCAGCATTTTCTATGTTTGTCGTCGGTTACACTGCTTCTCGCGTCCTATTGATCCAGTCTACTTCTCAAGGCACTCCCGTTGAATCGACTGTTACTCCTCACCAAGCTTCTATGTGGAGTGATCTTGGTCAATAGAGAATGAACCCCAATTGTGCCAAAAAGAACCATAGTCAACTAAATGTCCCTAAGTTAAAGACCCCGAAGAAAGAAACTATACTTTCCTAGGGGTCTTTAATTTATCAACCGGGTCTAGTTTATTATGGAAAAAATTATCAAATCTGCTTCTTGTTTGCTGTCTCTAATTGCTGCTAGCTACAGTTGTTTTTTTCCTTTATCAGCGATCGCTCAAGAGACAATCCCCAAAACTGCTCTTAAATGCCCTGAGGCAAATGATAGTGAAACTTCAAATAATTCAACTGAATGCATAGATATTCCCCCCGAAGTCATCAAGGATAGCCCCACATTACAAAAATGGTTACAACAAACCCCTAATGTCTTAGAAGATATTCGTCATGAGCCCAGCTTTGCTACCCGTTTACGTTGGGGTTTTTCTTGGTTTCCCGACTCTGATGACGGGTTCGGAATTAATATTGCATTAGAGGATCTTTTCCTTAATCGCACTGGTTTAACCATTAGTGCCGATTATTATACAGATTTTAACAGCGATCGCAACTCTATAGGAGCAGATTTACATTATTTTTTATTTCCTTTAGGAAGTAATATTAATCTAGCGCCCATGGTAGGCTATCGCTATCTTGAAAACATCAACTATTCCGAGGATGGAATCAATTTAGGAATAAGGTTAATGTTGGCATTATCTCGCACCGGTGCAGCAGACATTTCCCTTGCTCAAACTTTTTTCTCCCCTGGTAGTGACCAGGAAGTAGGAATTCTTGCTCTTTCCATCGGTTACGGAATTACTTCTAATATTCGCTTATCAACAGAGTTTGAACTACAGAATTACCCTCAACAACAAGATAAACGGATTGGAATAAATTTAGAACTTTTATTATGAGTATAAAGGTTTTTTTAATATTAATTGTCTTCAGGAAAACGGATGATATCATCATCCCCCAAATATTCGCCATTTTGCACTTCAATCATCACCAAAGGAATAACCCCAGGATTTTCCACGCGATGAGGAGTATTCATCGGTACGTAAGTTGATTGATTCTGCATTAGTAATGTTTCGTTTCCATCACAAATTACTTTTGCAGTACCAGAAACTACTATCCAATGTTCACTACGATGATAATGCATCTGAGTACTAATATGATTCCCTGGATTTACTTCAATTCTATTAATACAATAATAAGAACCCTTTTCTAAAACTGTAACTTTGCCCCAAGGTGGCGTCCGAGTGACATCTAATTCTGATTTGGCTGAATTATTTTGAAATTTAGAAGAGTTTTTAGAATTACTCACAATTAGTTACCACTAAAAATAGTGAACAATTATATTTTATTATGTATTTTCCTAAAAAAATACTATTAACTATAAATACTTTATTAAAAATTTAATTCAAAATATTATTTGGAATACTTAAAGAAAGCAATAGAAGTTGAGCTTTTTTGACCTATTTTAAAACTTTTTGAATCAACAATTCTGCCTAGTGAAGTATTGAAACCTTACTCAATAAATCTGTGATGCTTTTTTGTAAGTCTTCAATCCCAATTAAGATGTCAGCTAATCTTGATCTCCATTAAGAATAATAGTTTCTTTATAATTTGTATCGTCTTTTATTTTATAAACAGTTTTATCACCATCACAATAATTCAAGAAATCATGA
Organism: Xenococcus sp. MO_188.B8; assembly: GCA_030065615.1. Taxonomy (GTDB): domain Bacteria; phylum Cyanobacteriota; class Cyanobacteriia; order Cyanobacteriales; family Xenococcaceae; genus Xenococcus. Next base: position 79,048 of record JASJDR010000022.1, read on the forward strand.
GTATCTGTACTATAGGCAATATAGTTATAGGTGATTTTTGTCTCTGAGCCTATAATTATAATATCTCCTGATTGGAGACGATGTAGAGATTTTTTACTTCCGTTAATAAATATACCATTGCGGCTTCTTTGTCTCTTGCCTTTACCATCAATTATCCAATAACAATAATCATCTTGACCTGTATCTGTCGAATATTTTAACCAAGCGATAGTAGCATGATGACGCGATACCAAATTACCACTTATTACCAAAGCATTTTGGGGATGGCGACCTATAGAAAAAACAGCCTTATTCAGGGCAACTGCTCGCCGAGAATTCTGAGATTCAACAATTAGGATATGTTTCCCCTTAAGTGAATCAGCTTTATTAAATTTGACTAAACTTAATTTAGATTTTTTTTCAGTCATATTCTTGAATTATGAATTATTCCCTGTATAGCTTGTGTAAAATCAACACAGCTTGGTGAGATTAGAGCAACGTAAGTCATTTAACCCCCAAAGACTTAATATAAAATTGTTAAATAATTCTTAAATCATATAAACCACTAATCCAATAACAAATAAAATTCCAATAGTTATACTTCTCTCCATTCAAGTGAACCAAATCATCATAGGCTCTGGCATCAGTGAAAATATGGAATAATATAGTAGGTGCTAGATTTTAGTATTTACTAAACATTTACAATTCTCGATAGCAATATTCAACCGATTGACACACTCCCGCCAGTAAGCTCCTTACGTCGCTCTACTGGTCAGGGCGTATAAACTCTTGAGGAAACCTCAAGAAACAGCCCCTCGGGATTCTAGCACCTCACGATGCTAGTTTTCTGCTTCGTCCCCCACCAACTAGAGCATCGTGATCAATCTCTTGGTGCGCGTTCCCTAGGTCGGGAAACCCGACCGGGGTCGCACCGCTACTCCCCGTCGCTCTGAGTCCACAGACATTTTGAGCAAGGAAGCTCGGCGAGGTTTTCTCGCCATGAGCAGGTCTTGCTTAAGAGACGATCTGCCCGACCGCCGCAATTCCACGGTTTCTTACTTCTTGGCTAGCTGCAACATCGCGTGTAGTAGGGTATCCGCATTCAGAACAGTTATGAATCCTAACCTTTAATTTTTTCTGGCCCGTATGTGTCCCACAGTTAGGGCAAGTTTGACTCGTGCCATCTTTATTGACTTTGGCAAAGTAGATATCGCTTTTCCAACATACCCATTGCAAGATATTCATAAACTGACCGAATCCTGCATCGGCTGAAGATTTAGAGAGCATACCTCTTTGCCAACTGACAAAGTTGATATCCTCAACAAATATCATGCCAGCACCATCACAGAGATGGTGAGCTAGCTTAAAATGCCAGTCCTTTCTGGTATCGGTTATACGCTGATGTAGTCTAGCTATTTTTTGGTTTAGCTTGCGTCGATTATGAGAACCTTTCTGCTTATTTCTCAATCTACGTAGAAAAGTTAAAGAGGCTAAAATATGTTTGTTTGTCGGTCGCGATTCATGAGGGGCTGGCTTTTGGGGAAACCTCAAAAGTTTAAATGCCCCGTCTCCCTGTTAACCTCCTGTGGTCGGTTTAACGGGAGTCCTCTCGCGACATTCGAGATAGAAATTTAAATTAGGAGTTAAACACTAAGCCATGAGAATGTTACATACAATGTTACGAGTCGGGAACTTAGAAAAATCTCTTCAGTTTTACTGTGATGTTTTGGGAATGAAACTTCTCAGACAAAAAGATTATCCTGGCGGAAAATTCACCTTAGCTTTTGTTGGTTATGGCGAAGAGAAAGATCATACAGTAATTGAACTAACCTATAACTGGGGTGTAGAACAATACGATATTGGTAGTGGTTATGGACATATTGCCCTAGGGGTTGATGATATTTATGGAACTTGTGAAAAGATTAAAAGTCTTGGAGGAAAAATAACTAGAGAACCAGGACCTATGAAGCATGGAACTACAGTTATTGCTTTTGTCGAAGATCCTGATGGTTATAAAATTGAACTAATTCAACTGAAAACCCAAGGCTCTGCAAATCAGGAAAACTTGGCAAGTCAAACAGCATAAATTGAAGTCTAAGTTTAAGGTTTTAGAGATTAGGTTCCTATTGCTCAGCTTCGACTTATCTAAGCTGCTCCTATGCAGCCTAATCGGCAATTTAAATGGGAAATAGCTGATCACCAGCAGCGTAGTTCTCTAAATTTCTGAGGTTTACTTTAGTATTTTCCCAGGTAAATCTCAGAAAGCAATCATTTAGCATTTATCTCAGGTTCCTATAGTAGCTAATGTCGAAATACTTAACTAAGAATTAGGAACTATGAGCTGGCAAAATCTTAAAACTTTTGGCTTAACTTCAGTATTGGCTTTCACAACTATTGGGTGCGTCACCGTCACTCCCAAAATTCAAGCAGAATCTTCACTTCAAAAGTCTCAAACTCAAATAGTAGTAGAAAAAACTGCGGAAACTAATAATTTTGTTGCGGTTGGGCGAAAAAGCACTACAGGGAAAATTAAGCTTATTAACGAAAATGGGAACAGATATATTGAGTTTGACCGAAAGACCTCAGAGCGCAAGCCCCTGACTTCAGGCATGGGGTAAGCCCAGAACACGAAGCTGGGTAAACGAAGGGAATTCTATTCCCGACCTGTCTT
>JASJDR010000129.1 GCA_030065615.1 Xenococcus sp. MO_188.B8
ATGGATAATTAAGGGTATATCATCTGCTCTTTCTGAGTTCGTTCCTTTCAAGAATATTGCTCTCTCTATTCTCTCAACTTCTTTCTCAGCATACACTTGAGCTGTTTTATTTCTTTGACTATCTTGGATTTAAGCGAACCGTGAGTTAATTAAATTGGTATTATCAGGCGAAGCCTGGCACTATTTGATCGCGACTATAACTGAACCCATCGCTAAACAACATCTTTGAACCAAACTTTGAAATCTAAATGTATTAAGAAATAATGCACTCTTGGTAAGGGTGAGGTCACGAGTTCAATCCTCGTCAAGGGCTTCTTCATAAATAACCCTCGAAGCTATGACATACATTGCTTTGAGCAAGTTTTTCCCAAACAACATGTATTTTCATATATGTTGTTTTTTTAATGAGTTTAGGGATTTTTCAGGTGAAAACTGACCTAAAACTGACCTAAACACAGCAGAAAAAAGCCAAAAAAACAAACTACTTTGTATGAAATTAATTTTAATGAAAAGGCTACCCCTGGTTATGATATAGAAAATTGATGATTATTTTGGGGCTGTAAAAATGACTCCAGTTGTTTTAACCAAACAATACGTAGAACAAAGAACTCAAGGCCATTGGCTCATAAAAAATAGCCGAGTTTCCCTAAATTCTATCGTCTATGCTTTTAATAGTGGCTCTTCGGCAGAAAACATTGTTCAAAGTTTTCCCACATTAACCCTGGAACAAGTTTATGGAGCAATTGCTTTTTATTTAGCTAATCAAGAAACCATTGATGCTTATTTGAAAGAGAGCGAAGTACAGTTTAAACAAGCGCGTCAGACAGCAATCAAACAGCATACATCACTCTATAAAAAACTTGCTACTGCTAAAGCGCAACTCAAATGATCATTCGTTTTCAAGCAGATGCCGATCTCAACCATAATATTGTAGTTGGTGTTTTGAGACGCGAACCCAAAATAGACTTTCAAACTGCTTTAACAGCGGAATTAGAAGGACTACCTGACAACACTGTGTTGGAAATAGCAGCACGAGAGAAACGTATTCTGGTTTCCCACGATCTAAAAACAATGCCTTTCCATTTTGCAGAATTTATTACAACTCAAACAAGTCCAGGAGTTTTAATTGTGCCTCAAAGTTTACCAATGCAGGAGGCTATCGATTCTCTAATTCTGATTTGGACTGCCTCAAAAGCTGAAGAATGGGTAAACCGAATTCTCTTTCTGCCTATTTAGACAATCAGCTTTGCTGAAAATAAGTATAATCGATACATCTTTCTATAAATACTCGGCAAAATCGCGATCGCGAAACCTCACGATCTTTGTAAAACCCCTATCATTAGAGGTAGGTAGACAAGAAGTCTATTATCACGATCGCGGTTCTAATCAATCCAGAAAATTTTAGAAGGTTCAATCACATCTATTTTGTCAGTTTGCCAACGAGAATTAGCATGATTATGGGAAGGGGATATTATTTCTGAACCGGCTCTAGAATATTTTGGTCTTACTTTACGAGAAGTGTGCATATTGACAAAAGGGGAATCTCCTAATTGCTCAGGGAATAAATGCATTAAGAAAAAGTCTAAAGTTGTAGATTTGATCAATCCTTGAAGCACAGCAACTGTTCCAAAACGCACACCTGTTAGTATTTGTTCTTCTAAGATTGCTTCTACATCTTCTTTTTCTAACAATGCTGCTTGCTGCAAATAGTAACCTAAGGGTTCTCGAGATCTCTGTTGCAGTAAATCTGACCATTCCTCTACGAAAAAATCTGCCGTTTCCGGCTTGAGCCAACCTTGCATGGCGATAATTTCTCCTAAACGGAGATGAGAATATTCTTGTTTAGCTCTTAAAGCTAGCTCAATCTGAAAGGGAGAAATTAGATCTGCTTTTCGCAATAGCGTACCTATTTTTTGTGGTTTTCTCGCAACCAGACGATTTTGATAATTACGCAGATTGCCTTTTGAACGAGGACGATAATACATAACTAGAATATTCCTAATCAAAATTATTGGGAATTTTTATTTGAACTTAATTAATAGCAAAGCTTCAAGCATAATACAGTGATCGTAATCAATGAAAACTGAAAGTTTATAAGAGATAAGAGACAATAAATTTAAATTCTATTTTAGTGAATCTACTAACAGTGTAAACACTAAGAACATAAAAATTATTCTGCTGTAGAAGTTTCCTTTAGTAGAAGCTATAGCAACTATTCTTAAAAAAAAATTGTACAGAATATACAATCAATTTTGTCTAGGTATTTAGCTCAAAATCACACAAAAATTAGTTATAGTCACGGGAACAATTATTCATTTTCTCTGTTAATTTAGGATCGATTAATTATTTTGAAACTCTATTTCTGTGGATATGCCAATAATTATGAATTCTAGTCTAACTAATATTAAGAACTTTGGTGTGTTATTCACCACTGCTTATACAAGACAAAAATCATAATTTAGATATAAACATATATCATATTCCTAATTATATTACTAATGATAGTGAAGATAATTCAAAATTGATTCGCTATACTTAGAACTTGAGTCTGAGACTAAAAATATAATTATTAAATAAAATAAAAACATTGGCTCTTATGGTTTATTTTCTGAAGGAAATAAAACTTACCTGACTACTTGTATTCATTCTCAAGGAAAAACAGCTTTTACTTATCAACAATTTGCTGAACTCGCTAATCATAATCTCCACCGCCGTATGTTGCCTTGGATATTGGGTTTGTCAGATCTCAGAGACTGGAATTGTCTTTGGGTTAATATCTCTCTTTCTTTACATAATATTACAAAAGATAAAACTTTGTTGTTGTTGCAACAAAAATTATTTGATTTGGTTTCTCTAATAAAATTTAATTAAGAAATAAGATTGAGATAATTTTTATTATGGTTTCATCTTGTTGTGCAAACCATTGCATTTCTGTTTTCGATGAATTATTCCTGAAACTGTGCTATTGGTAATGTAGGGTAAACTAGTCGATCATAGTAATATCAGTGAGTCAAGATAACAACCAAGAACAATTTTCTCTTTATTATGAAACAGGGAAAATAGCCTTAGAAAGAGGGGATTATCGCTTCAGCATCGAGAATTTAGAAAAAGCTATAGAATTAATTGGCGCTGGTTCTATCAGAGGTGGGGAAGCTCAAATCTGGTTAGTTACAGCCTATCAGGCTGGGGGGCAGCCAGAAGAAGCGATCGCGCTTTGTGAAAAATTAACAGCTCATCCCCATAGCAGGATTCGCGATAAAGCGAAGGATGTGCTTTATATCATGAAAGCACCAAGACTAGAACGTCCTTCAGAATGGATGGTTGAAATACCTGATTTAGCGAGTACGGAAAGTAGTAATCCTCAATATTTTACGACGAAACCCAGAAAAAGTAATAAAATTAAAAGAAACAGGGTTGTTCCTGAAGTAGATCTTTCTCAAGTTGATACTAAAGATAATCAATTTATTGGTGTTGCGCTAATAGTTATTGTTCTCACCCTTGGTAGTCTATTTTTTTTACAATGATTTTTTATTGATTTCGTCATCATGTTTGCCATGAACCATCAACCATCAACAACTAATAACCAACAAGATATTTATGATGTTGCTATAGTCGGGGGGGGGGTTTGTGGCACATCATTACTTTACACTCTTAGTAAATATACCAATGTTACTAAAATTGCTTTAATTGAAAAAGAAGCTGAAGTTGCTTTAATTAATTCCAACAAAAATAGCAATAGCCAAACTTTACATTTTGGAGATATTGAAACTAACTATACCCTCGACAAAGCTCGTAAAGTCAATCAAGCAGCCAGTTTTGTCAAAAATTATCTCTTACAAAATGATATTGACCAAGAAATTTATACCAAGTATCATAAAATGGTCTTGGCTGTGGGCAAAGAACAAGCTGCCAAACTTAAAACTAGATATCAAGAATTTAAGCAATTATTTCCTGCATTGCGTCTCATCGACAGACAAGAAGTAGCAAAACTAGAACCATTAGTTTTACAAGGACGCAAAAGTGATGAAGAGATCACAGCTCTGTATACAGACGAAGGTTATACAATAAATTTTAAAAAACTTGCCCAATCTTTTTTGGATAATGCCTTATCTAATCCAGAAAAAAGCATCGATATTATGATGGCAACTAAAGTTACATCAATTACTAAACAAAATAACTTTTATCTAGTAAAAACTAATCAAAAAACTCTTACTGCTAAAACTGTAGCTGTTACCGCAGGAGCCCATAGTTTATTATTAGCTAAATCCTTAGGCTATGGCAAAGACTATGCTTTACTTAGTGTTGCAGGTAGTTTTTACTTTGCCCCAGAATTTCTCAGAGGAAAAATATATACAGTACAACTAAAAAAATTACCCTTTGCGGCGATTCACGGAGATCCAGAAGTCGATAATCAAAAGATAACCCGTTTTGGACCCACGGCAAAAGTTTTACCAATGTTGGAACGACATAATTATGCGACTATTCTTGAATATTTTCAAACAGCAGGACTTAGTTTAAAAGCGATCGCGAGTTTTCTCAAAATTCTATCAGATTTTACGGTTCTCAGATATATAATTCTCAATTTACTCTACGATATTCCTGTGATCGGTAAAATATTATTTATCGAACAAGTCAAAAAAATTGTTCCATCAGTTAAACTTAGAGACCTAACTTTTGCCAAGGGCTATGGTGGTATTCGACCTCAAATAGTTAATCTTAATACTAAGAGTTTAGAATTGGGAGAAGCTAAAATCATCGGAGACAAAATTATTTTCAATATTACACCTTCCCCAGGAGCTTCTACCTGTCTACAAAATGCTTCTGATGATACAACTAGGTTGATGGATTTTTTAGGTAATAATTATCAGTTTGATCGAGGAAAGTTTGACCAAGATTTGTCTGACAAAGTAGTGACCAAAATATAACTAATTTATTGAATACATAAAGAGCTTAGTCAAGACTTTTAAATTGGTTTTTGCCTCAGAAACATAGCTACAAGATGATTAACAATTACTTGAATTTTTGAGCTAGACAAGGTTTAGTTATAGCCAACCTTTAGCCAAAGATAGGAGGATCATAATTCCAAAACCTAAGCGATACCAAACAAAAACCCAAGTACTTCTGTTTTGCAAAAACTTAATTAACCATGCGATCGCCAAATAGGAAAAAATCGCCGAAGAAATTAAACCAGCAATCAGAGGCCCTAACTCAGCACGAGCAATCCCTGTTTCCCAGAGCTCTTTGAACCCTATTAAGCCAGCTAAAGTAATGGCAGGAATTCCTAACAAAAAAGAAAAACGAGCTGCGGTAGCTCGATCGAGATTACTAAATAAACCTGCAGTGATAGTAGAGCCAGAACGAGAAACGCCAGGTATAATAGCTAAGGCCTGGGCAAAACCGATAATAATGCCATCTTTGGTCTTTAAATCATCAAAATTGCGTTTGTGGTTGCCGACATACTCTGCCACCCCCAGTATTAATCCCATTACTATAGACGCGATCGCGATCGATGTCATACTTCTGAGGGGAGAATTATCAAAATTAGGAACCAAGATTGTAATTCCAAGACCACAAATTACGATAGGAATCGTCCCCACAGCAATCCCGACTGCTAACCAAAAATTCTGAGAATCATAATCAGATTGAGCAACAGCTTGGATCATTCCTTTGGTAATATCACTTAGATCGTCCCAAAAATAAGATAAAACCGCAGCAATACTGCCTAACTGAATAATGGCACTAAAAGCCACACCAGGATCTCCCCAACCTAAAAATACTGGTACAGCTTTGAGATGAGCAGTGCTACTGATAGGGATAAATTCAGTCGCTCCCTGAACAAAGCCGAGGATAATTGCTTGGAAGAAATTTACTTGGGATATGGTACTAGTTGTATCATTAGCTGCTGTTAACTGAGTTACAATTTCTGTATAGTCCGTCGTCTCAGCATAAAGAGCATTGGCTTTTGCTATAAATAAACTTAAAATAAAACCTAAACCCAACAAAAATATGTATTCTAGATATTTTTTAGCAAAAGTAGTCATAGAAAATTACATCCTAAAAATTCTTCCTTAGTTTATCTGTAAAATTTGTAATTGATTATTAAACTAGTCTGCTAAACTAAAATCAAAATTTCGATATTATAGGGAAAGAAATTACCGAAAAAGCTGAAAGAATCAGAATCTAATCAATATAAATATATGAGTTATGCAACCTCCTCTGCTAGAGCAGAAATCAATGAATTAAGACGCTTAAAAACCTTATTACCCCCAGAACTACAAAGTTGGGTGATTGTCGAAGGAACCACAGAGGTTAATCCCCCTCTAATTCGCAGCGAAGAACTGGGAAAAGATGAAATTGAAATTCAAATCGATCTCACCAAATGGGACAATTTAGCGATTGATCAGCGTAATTTGTTGTTTTGGCATGAGGTTGCTAGGATTCAAAACGATTCTATCCCCCGAGAAGGTTGGGAAATGGCCGCTTTAGCCATTGGATTAGGTGGTGCGGTGGGAGAACTTTGGGTACAAGATGGACTCCTGCTAATCCTTGCTTTAGCATTATGTGGAATTTCTGGTTATCGCCTCTGGCAAAAAAATAACAATGAGAAAACTCTAGTAGATGCGATCGAAGCTGATGAAAAAGCGATCGCACTAGCAACCCGCTTTGGTTATTCTCTTCCCAATGCTTACAAAAGTCTAGGAAGTGCCTTGAAAACTCTCATTGAGCAAACCCCCAGTCGTCGTCAAAGAAAAAAATACGAAGAACGTTTACAATCTCTGCGACGTAGTGCTTCCAAAGCGAAAGCGCGGATGAACAATCCCCAGGGAGAGCCGATTGGTGGGAGACGAGAAAATCGAATCTAATATTAGAGTACACTAAATTACTAGTTACCACTCTAAATTCTTTACCAGATTTCAACAAGGCGATTCTGTAAGTCGAGGCTTGTCCCATCTTTGTGGGATAATGTCCTGGTTGGCCTCCGAATGAGGAAAAACAATCTGTACATCTGGCTGTCAAGATTAGTGTTTGACTCCAAAAAAAATTCGAATCTCAGTGTTTTTACGCATGCCCATGTCAGCATTTTCACGTAAAATAGTTGGTATAACTCACCAAGAATCAGTATTTTTGTGGTGGAAATTTTTCTGAGGTCATAATATTCTTATAACCAATAACTTAAGTTATTAGGTTAAACTAGGCTTAATTATTAGATTAACCTTTCACAATCATAAAATTAAGCCTAGTTTTTTAAGAGATAATGATTATTCTATTTATAGAAAAAAATAATTAAACCCACAAGCTGATAATCAAGAATTAATGACTACTCACTCATCTAACGTAGATTTTTCATCATTGTCTCTATCTGACAAACATTCCATAATGAATTTGCCAGAACGTCTTACAGTATTAGAAGCGGTGACGTTCAAAGAAATGGCAGAGAAGTTATTGCAGCAAGATCATCCTCCCCAAAAAATAACCCTTAATTTTAGTCAAACCAAGTTTATTGATAGTAGTGGGTTGGGAGCTTTAATTAATATTTATAAAATTGCTATCAAACAAGAAACCCTATTAATTCTCGACTCAGTACAACCTCCTGTAATGGCAGTTTTTTCCATGGCAGGATTACTAGATACCCTGAATATCCAATCTGTAACTGAATGGTCAGAAGAAGCACAACCCGAAACTCATCCCTCAGTTCGTTCTAAAACTAAGCGTATAATTGACATTATTGGTGCAGTAGTAGGTTTATCGATCACTGCAATAATTTTTATTCCTATTGTTATAGCTATTAAATTAGATAGTCCTGGCGCGATTTTTTTCCATCAAACTCGTTGTGGTTGGTTAGGAAAGCAGTTTGAGATTTGGAAATTTCGCTCTATGTGTAGCAATGCCGAAGCGATTAAAAAACAAATCGAAAACCAGGCTAGTGGCGCTTTTTTCAAAAATGATAACGATCCTCGAGTTACCAAAGTCGGTCGCTTTCTCAGACGTACGAGTCTCGATGAACTTCCCCAATTTTGGAATGTCTTCAAAGGGGACATGAGTCTTGTCGGTACGCGTCCTCCTACTCCGGAAGAAGTTGATTGCTATAAAGTTCCCCAATGGCAAAGATTAAATGTTAAACCAGGTATGACAGGAGAGTGGCAAGTTAATGGGCGATCGCAAATACGTAATTTTGAAGATGTTATTCGCTTAGATCTTCGCTATCAAGAAAATTGGAGCTTAAAGCATGATCTTATTTTAATAATTAAGACGATAACTATTATTTTTAATAAAAATAGTGGGGCAGTTTAACGCTTTAAACAATGAAAATTAATCTACATACTAAAAATAAAGCCCGCAAAATAAAGCCCGCAGTCTGCAAAAGAGACGCTGCACGGCCCGCGAAGCAGATATCTTCGGTATCGCGGGCATTTTAATTAAAAATTTAAACTTATCATAGTTAAACGGAAACCTCACTAAATTCACGAGCCATATGGTCGAAGGGCTGATCAATAAAGGAAACATTGTCAACTCCTGCCTCCCGAGCCATTTGTTTAACCATACTCTTCATAATTTGGATCCCAACAACTGTTGGACCAATAGGAACTCCTAAAGAATTGTAAGTCTCTCGTAAACCTTGAAGTACTCTTTCGTCTAACAGGTTATTATCTCCTGCTACTAGAGCATAACTTGCATAACGAAGATAATAGTCCATATCCCGTAAACAAGCAGAGTAACGACGAGTTGTATAAGCGTTACCCCCAGGGCGAATTAGTTCTGGCACTTCTTCAAATAGTGCTAATCCAGCTTGTCTCACAATAGAGGCTGCATTCCCACTAATCAATGTAGCAACTGCCACTCTAGCAGTGCCTGATTCAAAATATAGTTTTAAACTATCAATGGCATTCCGATCAAGATAACGACCTGTGCGATCATAATTCTTGATTAAGTTGGTTACCGCGTCTCGCATCAAAGATTTCTCCCAACAGCAATTAATTTTTTTTTGTAGGCTTAAAATAAGCCCAATTTTTAATGCTTTATCTATCTATAATCCCATAAACTGTGACAGTCTATTGACTTCTCTGAAGTATTTTGACCGTAGTTGTAATATTTCTTTTGGTATCTCGCGATCAATACCGGTGCTATAATGGCCAATATGATTGATTTTTTGGCAATAAAAATGCCTTCTCCTTAGGGAAGACATCGTCAAACAACACTTCAAACAAAACTTAGATAAAAACAAAAACTAATTTTTGACACAACTCATAACTTAATTAGTGTCAGTTTTTTTATTCTACTTTTTTATTCTACGGGGGCGAGATCTTCTACTGGCTCAACAACTTCAGCAGATTCTGCATCAGTGGGGACTGCTACATTGTCAGTTTCAGGAAGAATCACATCACCATTAGCGGCAGGATTAATCTCATCAACTTCTAACTCAGGATTTTCCTCGACACCGATAGTAGAGTCTTCTAATTCTCCTGCTGTAGAACCATCAACCAGGGGAACTTCTTCTACAGGAAGCTCATCTGCTTGAGCTTCCCAATTAGGCTCCTGAGCTTCAACGTTGATCCCTTCGGCAGTTGTTTCTTCTGTGCTTTCAAGAATTACAGAATTATCTGCTGTAGGGTTTACTTCACTACTAGGAGTTTCGCTATTTACGAAATTACAAGCACCCATAAGACTGACAAAACCTAGAGTTACAAATAAAGGTAATTTTTTCATACTTGCTATGATTTTTTTTAGTGGCTTTTGACTATTGTTACAATACAAGTGAAAAGTAAAAAATCTGATAGTCTAGATTATTTTTTTCTATTGTATTTATGACTAATTTGATTTCTTTATAGTATTTCTCAAACTCATCAAATACAGACCTTTTTTATTTAATATAATTTAATATTTTTCTTTTCTCTTTATTCAACAAAAAAAATACTTTTTTCTTTAGAAAGGTATTTCCGGGAATTGTTTAAGCCGTACCATCGAGTGGGACTTGTCCTCAAATAGCAATAATATTTTCGAAAGAGAAGAAGCTTTGGCACATCTTGCTGTTAAACAAAACTTGGATACAAACAAAAACTAATTTTTGAACCAATTTATAACTAATTAATTGGTATCAATTAATCTTTTAAATTTCATTATCAGCGTTTTGATACAGTGCTGAATATGATGTATGTTTGAGCAATAAAAATGCCTTCCTCTATGGGAAGACATTTTCCAATAACACTTAGATAAAAACAAAAATTAATTTATGGCCTAATCTATCACTAACTAGTGTCTGCTGATTACTGTGCAGGAGCTTCTTCTCCAGTTTCTGAGGCGGCATCTACTCCAGGCTCAATGATCGCGGCATCTTGTTCAATCATTACTTCTCCGACTGCTTCACCGACTAAGTCTTCAGTTTCTTCAATTACCGCGCCAGTTTCAGGATCGATAATGTAGTTTTGCTCAGAAGTCTCTAGAGAATCGCCTTGGGGAGCGGCGTCTACTGGGGCAAGACTTCCTATAAGAGCTATCAAGCCAAGAGTTACAAACAAAGATAATTTTTTCATGATTGTTATATTTTTTGGCTGTCTTTTACTGTTATCAACATAGAGATAAAAAGTAAAAAAATTGATAGCTAGACTGTTGTTTCAAGAATTTTTTTTTAATTCATCAATGTTATATCTGGGAAAGCCTCTCTAATCAATAATTTATTGCGTTTGTTTCATCCAAGTAATACATTTGGCAATTTGTTTTTGCATAGTCTGAAGATCGCTGTGATAGCGACGACCATGACCAGGTAATACCCATTCAAAAGCATATTGAGTGAGTTTGGCCATGGAATTTATTTGTTCTGACCATGAATAAAAACAATAACGGCGAAAGGCATGAAGATGTTGCAAATGAGGAGACCATGCCAAATGATCTCCGGTAAAAAGAAATTGCTGGTTATAAAGCAGAACTGTATGACCTTTGGTATGTCCTGGTACAGGAATTATGAGGAGATCAGTCGCTAATTCAATCGGTTCGATACCCGCTAAGGGAATTTCAATGTTTTTGGTTGCTGCACGAATATCATCTTGGTGTAAGATGCGCTGACAGCCAAAATGTTGATGGAATTTTTCATGATCGGCAATATCATCTTGATGAGTCAGATATAGATAGCGAATACCTCCCAACTCTTCAAGTCGTTTCACTAGAGGGGGAGTAAAACGAGGAGAATCGATTAAAACATTACCATCAGGTCTTTGAATGAAATAACTAGTGGCTCCAAAGGATTTCTCAGAATGATAACCACAGTGATAAACGTTATCTTCGATCAATAGAGGAAAAGTTTGCTGTGCCGACTTGATATCTTGGGGTTTTTCTACTGTACCAATAGAAGCAGTGGGACAGGATAATAATGCTTGTATTGCCTGTAATCTTGCTGTGGGTTCTTGTGGTTGGTGATAAACTGCGGATTGGTTTCCTTGACGGTTAAAGGTTTCTGGTGCCATCCAACGACAGGTATCACAATCTATGCAACTAGAATCGACATAAACATCTCCGATCGCATTTTCGCTTCGTCTTTGGTTGAGCTTTGCCATAATTACATCTATGTTGTAAATCTAATCATATTGTAATAATTTCCCTCAATAATCTTGGATGACCCAAATGGAACCCTTGACTCTAATCTTCAAGAGATTACTATTTGAGAGCTTTGGTAATATTGTTAATATCTCACTTCTATTCATGATTGTTTTGATCGTTAATTTTCTCGTAGGGTGAGCATTGCCTACCCTAAGTTATTTGCAAATCATGTTTTGTTATCCATTACAAACACAAGCCCAATCATTATCTAATAGTTGATTCTTTACCCAATAATGAAAACTAGAATATTGCCATAAATGCGGACAAGAAACTAAATTATGTTTCACAGGGTTGTAATGAATATAATTAAAATAATTTTCTAAATCTTGTTCATCTCTGATGGTATGTTCCCAAAACCTTCTTTGCCAAATATTACTTTCGCGATGTTTGAGGCGAGAAACAGAATTTGCTTGTTGTGGAATTTCTGATTTTGGGAGTGATTGAGTAAACAATACTTTCATTTTGCCAATTCTTTTAGAATAATCTGTATCGCCTGGCGGTAATTGCCAAAGAAAATGCAAATGATCTGGTAAAACTACAGCACCAATAATATTAAATGGCATTTCAGTTTTAATTATAGCAATGGCTTTTCTTAAACGAGATATATTTTCAGGATTGGCAAATATTGGTTGGCGTTGATAGGTAACAATAGTAAAAAAATATGTCCCACCACCGAACATAAAAGCGACGATAATTCGGCATTTAATGTAATTTTATTTTGATGATTCATACATGTGTAGGGTGGGCATTGCCCACCCTACGATACGATGATGACAAATTCGGTAAAATAATATCTATCGTCACATTACACAACTCCTTATGTCGCTATATTTCGATACTGAAGAAAAAAAACCTAAATCCTTTGAACTTCCAGGTGCCAAACCCCACTACAATCCTGATCGCCCTGGACAGGTAAATCATATCTGCTTAGATTTAGTACTGGATATCCCTAACCAAAGTTTTCAAGGAACCTGTACTATTACCCTAACTCCCGTACGCAAAGGGATTCAGCAGCTTACTCTGGATGCGGTTGATTTGGATATCGAGTCAGTTTTGGTTGATGAGACAAGACAACCTTTTGATTATGACGGAGAAAAGATACAGATTAATTTATTGCAACCCGCCACTGAAGAACCGCTCCATATTATTATTGCCTATGGTGTAGATCATCCCCAAAGAGGTATCTATTTTATCCAACCCGATGAACATTATCCCAATAAACCAACGCAAGTATGGACTCAGGGAGAAGATGAAGACTCACGTTTTTGGTTTCCCTGTTTCGATTATCCTGGTCAATTAGCGACATCGGAAATTAAAGTAAGAGTCCCTGCAAAATATATGGCGGTATCTAATGGGGAATTAATTAGCGCCGAAGCAGTCGGAGAAGATAAAATTTATCACTGGAAACAGCAACAAGTTCATCCTACATACTTAATGACTCTTGCAGTAGGAGACTTTGCCGAATTAACCGACAGTTGGCAAAATATTCCTGTTACCTATTATGTGGAGAAGGGAAAAGAAGCAGACGGACAACGGAGTATGGGTAAAACTCCTCGCATGATGGAGTATTTATCTAAAAAATATGGTTACACTTATCCTTATCCCAAATATGCCCAAGTTTGTGTCGATGACTTCATATTTGGCGGCATGGAAAATACTTCAACAACTTTATTAACAGACCGCTGTTTATTAGATGAACGAGCTGCTATTGATAACATGCGTACCGAGAGTTTGGTATTACACGAACTAGCCCATCAATGGTTCGGGGATTTAGTTGTAATTAAACATTGGTCTCACGCTTGGATTAAAGAAGGAATGGCTTCCTATGCCGAAGTTTTATGGACGGAACATGAATATGGCAAAGACGATGCAGCTTATTATCTACTCAATGAAGCCAGAAGTTATTTAACTGAAGATAGTTCTCGTTACCGTCGTCCCATTGTGACTAATATATATCGAGAAGCGATCGAACTTTATGACCGACATCTCTATGAAAAAGGTGCTTGTGTTTATCACATGATCCGAGGCATTCTCGGTGAAGAATTATTTGATAAGGCAATTCATACTTTTGTTAATAATAATGCCCATAAAACAGTAGAAACGATAGATTTGTTACGGGCGATCGATTCCGCTACAGGTTATAACTTAGCTGGTTTGTTCGATCAATATGTCTTCCGTGGTGGACATCCTGATTATAAAGTAGCCTATTCCTGGGATAGTGATAGCAATCTTGCCAAATTAACTGTCACTCAAACTCAAGCTAAAGATAATAAAACTGGTAGCGATAGTAAATTATTCGATCTCAAAATTCCTGTTGGTTTCGGTTACATCGATAACGCACCACAAAACTATACCCTACGCATCCATCAAAAAGAACAATCTTTCTTTTTCCCTTTAAAGAACAAACCCGATTTTATTAGCTTTGATGTCAATAACTATATTCTCAAGACAGTGAAGCTAGAGTATCCTGTTACCCAATTAAAAAATCAACTCAAATACGACTCCGATCCTATTTCCCGAATATATGCAGTTAAGGCATTAGAAAAGAAAGGCGGTTTAGAAGTAGTTAAAGCTTTGTCTGCATCTCTTACTGAAGATAGCTTTTGGGGTGTCAGAGTAGAAGTTGCTAAAAGTTTGGGTAAAATAAAACTTAATCAAGCAGAAGAGGGATTGGTTAAAGGTTTACAGGATAAAGATGCTAGAGTGCGTCGTGCTGCGATCGAAGCCTTGGGTAATTCTAAAACCGTCTCTAGCTATGAAGCTATTAAACAATGTTTAGAAAAGGGAGATGCCAGTTATTATGCTGAAGCAGCAGCAGCTCGAAGTTTAGGAGGAATGGTATCAGGCAACCTCAAGGAGAAACAGGAAGAAACGGTTGCGGCTTTACAAGATGTCCTAAATAATAGGGCTGGTTGGAATGAAGCTGTCAGGAGTGGAGCAATAGGTGGTTTAAGTCAAATGACTACTTCTGCTAAGGCTGTCGATATCATTATTAAATATACAAAACCAGGCACACCCCAAGCTTTGAGATTAGCTGCAATTCGTGGTTTAGGTGGGGTTTCTACAGGACAAACTCCAGAAAAAATCGGCGAGATTTTAGAACAATTAGAAGCGTTATCAGGAGAAAGTTTTTTCCTCACTCAAGTTGCTGTTTCTGGTGCTTTAGGACAAATGCAAACTCCTAAAGCGATCGCTATTTTACAAAATCTTGCCGCCCAATCTCCTGATGGAAGAGTGAAGAGAAGAGCGGAGGAAGCTATTGGTAAGGTACAGAAAAATATTGGCAGTGATAAGGCTGTTAAGGAGTTGCGAGAGGAGTTGGATAAGTTAAAGAAAGACAATCAAGATTTGAAGAGTCGATTAGAAAAGTTGGAAGTAAAAAATAAGTGATTTTAATATTAGGGAACGTTATCAAAAAGCGTTCCTTGGTAATTTAGAACTAATGCTTTTAACGTTAGGTATATTAGTAAAAATAATGCTATGTCAAAGAATTTGTACGAACAAGATTATTATTTATGGGTAGAAGATATACTTCAGAAAATCCAGGAGAAAAAATGGGATGAAATGGATTGGGATAATTTGTGGGAAGAAATAGATGATATGGGTAAATCTCAAAAGCAGAGACTAACCAGTAATTTACGAATTCTATTAATGCATTTACTTAAATGGGAATTTCAACCAGAAAAAAGAACAAATAGTGGGAAATATACTATTATTGAACATCGCCGAAGAATCTTAGAACAATTAGAAGATAGTCCTAGTTTAAAAAACTATTTGAACTTAAAATTTGAGGCAACTTATCAAAAAGCTCGTAAAGATACATCATTAGAAACTAATCTCTCTTTGAATTTATTTCCTGAAAAATATCCCTACAAAGTTGAGCAAGTTTTGGATGAAGATTGGTTTGTGTAGATATAGCCTTTTTCAAATTATTGAGATACATATTTCATAAATCTGGATGCTTAACTCTTCAATCACAGAACTGATTTTTTAGGACGAAAACGAACCTGATTTTCAGTAACGACAACAAAGCTATCAGGTATTTGTTGAAGGTACATCGAAAACAAACGCTGTAGAACATTAATTTTATTGATAGAGCGTTCGTCTTGAAGACGCATTAAGATGATTCCTCTGTGTGGAAGCTTTTCACGATAAACCTTTTCACCAAAATCTTTGTCGTTAGTGATCACAATCCAATTTTCATCAAAAGCTTTTTTGATAATTAGATCATCGGTGATACCTCGTGCTTGCTCATAAACAGAAAACACCTCATATCCTTGTTTTTTTAACCAACAAGCTACCCTAGCACCAGTACATTCATCTACTAAAAAACGCATTTTATAGATTTTAAGCTGTTAGAGGCATAAAAGTTGTATTTTCAAGAGACTGAGAAGCAAACAGTAAACAGGCTCTAATGTCTTCTTCTGCTAAACCTTCATATTCTTCTAGAATCTCTGCTATTGTTGCGCCATGTGCTAAAAGGTTAAGGATATAATTGACTGTCAGGCGTGTACCTTTGATCACTGGTTTTCCAGTCATTACTTCTGAATTAGTAGTGATTCGACTAAGTATTTCTTGATCGTTCATGGTTTTTAATTCCAATGAGAAGCGAGGTGTTTCTTCTATGGTAACTATATCCCTAACTTTCCCTATAATCCTCTCTATAGCTATATTGTTTGATTTTATTTTCTTCGTCAAACTGTTTTAAACAATGCGAGACCGCCCATAGAGAGTTTTCTTTCATTAACGAAATAGCATTGTGGTTCTCAATGATGTTAAAGTTATTAACCATAGCTAGGGGTGCCTATTCAGTGAGCAGTGAACAGTGAACAGTGAACAGTAAACAGTGAATAGTAAGCAATTCATGCTAATCTAGCAAGCCTCAATCGATTATTTAAGAATTGAATAGCTAAATAACTGATAACTGATAACTGATAGCTGATAACTGTGACAAGGCTGAGAAATACTCTTAGAACCTGAGACTGGTTCGTACCAGCGTAGGGAAGCTGTTTATTGAGGAATAAAAATGAGAACAGAATGGGTTGCCAAACGGCAGGGACAGAATAATGTTTCTCAGATGCATTATGCCCGCCAAGGACTAATCACCGAAGAGATGCATTATGTTGCCCAAAGAGAAAACTTGCCAGCGGATTTAATTCGTGATGAAGTTGCGCGAGGAAGAATGATTATCCCCGCCAATATTAATCACGTTAATCTCGAACCAATGGCGATTGGTATTGCCTCTAAATGTAAGGTTAATGCCAATATCGGGGCTTCTCCCAACTCTTCTGATATTAATGAAGAATTAGCCAAACTCCATCTAGCAGTGAAATACGGTGCAGATACCGTAATGGATCTATCTACTGGAGGAGGTAATTTAGATCGGATTAGGACAGCAATTATCAATGCTTCTCCCGTACCTATCGGGACTGTCCCGATCTATCAAGCACTTGAAAGTGTTCATGGTAGTATCGAAAACCTAACCGCAGACGATTTCTTGCATATCATCGAAAAACATGCCCAACAAGGTGTGGATTATATGACGATTCATGCAGGTATTTTGATGGAATATTTGCCTCTTGTCAGAAATCGGATTACAGGAATTGTCTCCCGTGGTGGCGGAATTATTGCTCGATGGATGTTGCATCATCACAAACAAAATCCTCTCTATACTCATTTCGATGACATTATTGAAATTTTTAAAAAGTATGATGTCTCCTTTAGTTTGGGTGATTCTCTGCGTCCTGGCTGTACCCATGATGCTTCCGATGAAGCTCAATTATCAGAATTAAAAACTCTCGGACAGTTAACTCGTCGTGCTTGGGAACATGATGTTCAAGTAATGGTTGAAGGTCCTGGTCATGTGCCAATGGATCAAATCGAGTTTAACGTCAGGAAACAAATGGAAGAGTGTAGCGAAGCACCTTTCTATGTACTAGGTCCTTTGGTGACAGATATTGCTCCTGGTTATGATCATATTACCTCAGCGATTGGGGCTGCGATGGCAGGTTGGTATGGTACGGCAATGCTCTGTTATGTGACTCCTAAAGAACATTTAGGATTACCGAATGCTGAAGATGTCCGTAATGGCTTGATTGCTTATAAAATAGCGGCTCATGCAGCAGATATTGCCCGTCATCGCCCTGGAGCACGCGATCGCGATGATGAACTCTCCCATGCTCGTTATAACTTTGATTGGGAAAAACAATTTGAATTATCTCTCGATCCTGAGCGAGCCAGAGAATATCATGACGAAACTTTACCCGCAGATATTTATAAGACTGCGGAATTCTGTTCTATGTGTGGACCAAAATTCTGTCCCATGCAAACTAAAGTTGATGCTGATGCTTTGACTGAGCTAGAGAAATTCCTCGCCCGCGAAGAAGCCAAGGAGACTGTTGGTCAAAATTAATTAATTTCTAGACTTTAATGTTATAGCTTAAACACGTCATCTAGTTTGTGAATCAAATCAGATGGCGTGTTTCATGTTGTAAACCTTAAGCTTATTGTATTAGCATCATAAAATTTTTACTGATAACTGTAATTCAGGGTTCGATGTTGTAAATCAGAAGGATGCCAAACCTTGCCATCGAGAGCCATTTCTTCAATCAGACTAGCTAAACGCAAAGCTTGAATACCTTGTTTTCCTCCTACATAAGGACATTCTCCCCCACGAATACAACTTACAAAATGTTCTAACTCTGCATAGAGAGGTTCGATATTACTGGTATAAACTTTTTCGATTAAGCCATCTTGACGGTAGAATTGAGGATGATTGTGAGTTGGTAAATTTACTGCCTGATAGCGATGAACCGCAATGTCATTGTGCAGAAAATCGGTTTCAATCAGAGAATTCTTACAATGAGCTGTTAAAGTACGAATTTTACTATGAGTTATTTTAGAAGCTGCTAAAGTGGCGACTACTCCATTTGCAAAACCTAAAGTTGCAGTTACATAGTCAAGATAACCAGCATCGGAAGCACTACTGCCGCTTGCGGTTAATTTAACCACTGGTGATGCCGTAAGCTCTAGTAAAAGATCGATATCATGGATCATTAAATCTAGGACTACCGAAACATCGTTAGCTCTTTGAGAATAGGGACTCATGCGACGAGCTTCAATAGCTAAAATTTCTTCTGATTGACAAACTTTGCTTAGTTCGACAAATGCAGGATTAAATCTTTCAATATGGCCAATTTGTAAGATGCAATTAGATTCTGCGGCTGCATTAACTAAAGATTCCGCTTCAGGAATCGATGCGGCGATCGGTTTTTCTAGTAAAATATGAACTCCTGCTTGGAGACAATCAATCCCGACCTGATGATGTAACTTAGTTGGTACAGCGATACAAACCGCATCTACATGGGGTAATAAGTCTAAATAATTTTCAAAAAAACGGGTTCTATAGCTTGTAGCAATTTCTAAACCTCTTTCGACGTTAAGATCGGCGACTCCTGCTAGCTCAGTATCTTTGAGTAAACTAAGAATCCGAGCATGATGTCTTCCCATATTCCCTACGCCAATAACCCCAATACGGAGTGGCTGAGAGGGTATTTTACGTTCTGATAATCGAGAAAAATTAGATTTCACTGGAATAACTCCTACACCACAAAGGGATCAATCAACTAAATAAAAGTAAATAAAAGACAAATAACAGTCTGATACCCTCCTTATGATTCAGATGGTACCATAAGAATAAATATGGGCAAGGGCATAGAGCACAAGACTTGGCAAAATCAAGGTAATCGTATCAGGGGTTAGTTTTTTAAAAGCCAGCAGTGCAACGATGATGGGAAGGTTTTGGATAATTTTAAGCGACTCATTAACTAAGTATAGTTATTTGGGCTCCTTTAGTTGCTACAATCCTGATTCTTTGATATTTTTTGCCTATTCGCGATAAATTACAACTTGTGGACAAAAAAGTATTAGTAATTGGTGGTTGTGGCAGAATTGGCGGGAGTGTCGCCCAAGATATTTTGACCCATACCCAGAGTAGGGTAATTGTTACCCGAAGAAATCCTCAAACTTCTGTGACCCCTCCTTTAGAATTTTTGGCTTTAGATTTAGCAGATACTCAAGCATTAAAAAATGCGATCGCATCTGTAGATTTAGTAGTCCATTGTGCAGGGCCTTTTCATTATCGAGATGGTAAAGTTTTAGAAACTTGTATTGAATTGGGAGTTGATTATCTAGATGTTAGTGACCATCGCTCCTTTTATCAAAGAGTAATTCCTTGGCGAGCAAAAGCAGTCAAATCAGGCATTACGGCAATCTTAAATACGGGTGTTTTCCCGGGAATTTCTAATAGTATGGTCAAACAAGGTATTGAAAAATTTGATCATCCGCAAAAAATTAATTTAAGTTATGTCGTTGGTGGTTCTGGTGGTGCGGGGGTAACCATAATGCGAACTACTTTTTTAGGTTTAAAATCATCATTTGATGTCTGGCTAGATGGTCGATGGCAACAAAAGAAACCCTATACCGAAAGAGAAATTATTGAATTTCCCCAGCCTTATGGCAAAACAGGAGTTTATTGGTTTGATGTGCCTGAAACTTACACTTTGGTGGATTCTTTCCCTGTAGAAACTGTAATTACTAAATTCGGTTCAGTTCCTGATTTTTATAATCATCTTACTTGGATTACAGCTCATATTTTTCCGCCAGTTTTAACTACTAGTAAATTCGGCATCGAATTTCTGTCTCAGGTTAGTTATTGGATGACCACCGTAACAGATAGATTTAGCGGCATTGGGATTGCTATGCGAGCAGAAATCACAGGAATTAAAGCTGGAAAAGAACTTAAATATTGTTTGACAATGAACCATGACAATACCGCGATCGCAGCTGGAGCAGGAACCGGAAGTATTGCCCAGTTAATCTTAGAAAGAAAGTTAACTAAGCCCGGGATTCATCCTGTTGAACAAGCATTACCTACAGAATTATTCTTAGCAGCAATGTCAAGTCGCAACATTAAAATCATTGAAGATTAAGAGGATTGCTAGATGTTAGCTTTGGGAATCCACTTTAAAAAACACTGATTATTTTCTTGTTTGATAAGATTAGCACCTAACCGATAATAAAAATTAAGTCCGCGAGTATTTCTGCCATCAGCATTCCAAGCTAGATGAGTACAATTATTCTCTTGAGCAATTTCCGCTAGACGCATCATTAATAAAGTTCCTGCACCTTTACCTCTTACCTGTTGCTCGACATAGATATCGTCTAACCAAATACTAGGTTGTCCCGCAAAAGATGAATAGCGAAATCCATATAAAGCAAATCCCACAGTTGATTTACCATTCTCGGCAAACAATACATAAGCAAAGGGAATCTTACTAAAAAGAGTATTTCGTATCTTGTCTTCAGATACTTTTAATTCAGCAGAAAAAGCCCCAATACTGCGATCAAACTCTGATTTCTTTTGAATAAAAGAGAAAATTAGAGATACGTCATCGGGAGTAGCAGATCTAATTTTCATTTAAGAATTTTCCTGGATCTTTTCCTCATTTGTTATCTTTAATTTGCTTTTCTTAGCCACTATTAAATGATAAATGATATTCGTTTCTTGTTTTCTGTAGGCTATAAACTCGATATCGGATTGACAGTCAAATCCATTTAACTTTAGCTCTTGGTACATTTGAAAAGGAGAATATCTATAGGTAAAGAAATCTTTTATATCTTGTTCGCGATCGCTAGAAGAAGGAATAGTTAATGATTTTTCTTGGTTTTGTATGGGGTGAGCGATAATTACAGGTTCATAGGTGAATACTAGATAACCAGATTCAGATAATAATCTAGAGCATTTTTGTAAAAGGGAGTTTAATTCTGGAATAAATTCAAGGGCTCCGCAGATTGTGATCATGTCAAAATAACCAAGGTCTGGAAAGTCTATTTCTAAAATATCGCCATGATGAATTTTTACATCGGGATATTTTAATTGGCAGATCTCACTCATTTTCCGTGATACCTCTACTCCTTCTACTTGTATGGATTGGTCAATATTTCTTAAAAAACCAATTAATTGACCTGTTCCAATCCCTATATCAAGCAGTTTTGCTCCATTTTTCAGTATAGGAGCGATCTGTTGCGCCATAATCTCTGGCGTTGTCCAAACACCTAGCTCGCTAGTAACTGGATCATAATTTGCTGATAGCAAATCATAATATCTTGCTGCTGGTTTAGTCATTAGCTTAGTTACTCCTACTCCCTAGTGCTCGGTTAACAATTTCTGCTTGCTCAATCCTTACACTGAGGGTTCCCATATTTCAGAATAATCCTCAGTGCAGGCAGTGCAATTTTTACTAATAGTTACCAAAATTGTTCCTTCTTCAGGATACTTGTCACATTTTCGTAGGATAATATTCTTGAATAGGTCTCTTATCCTAATCTAGAACACCGATTCAGTATCAAGAGCAAATCATTAATTGAGAGGGAAACGGAAGCAAAAGAGAGATAGGGAAGATAGGGTAGTGTGCGAAGACAAAGGGGAAAATGAGAAAAAAAACTTAATTCCCCCCAATCTTCCTTGTCCACCCCCTCTCCCCACACTCTCT
>JASJDR010000130.1 GCA_030065615.1 Xenococcus sp. MO_188.B8
CGCCAAGAAGAAGTCAACATTCTTTTATCTCTGGCCAAGACCTACAGTTTACTAGAAGACCATCAAAAAGCGATTGAATTCTATCAACAGTCTCTAGTGATTACCCGAGAACTGGGCGATCGCCAAGGAGAAGTCAAGGTTCTTTTATCTCTGGCCAAGACCTACAGTTTACTAGAAGACCATCAAAAAGCGATTGAATTCTATCAAAAGTCTCTAGTGATTACCCGAGAACTGGGCGATCGCCAAGGAGAAGCCAAGGTTCTGAGCAGTCTGGGCAATGTTTACCGAGATCTGAAGCAATACCCGAAAGCGATTGAATTCTATCAGCAGTCCTTGCAGATTTCAAAAGACATAGGTGATAAATTTTTGGGAATAGAAGTCCAAAGAAATCTGGATGAATTAAAAAAAAGAGAACAGTCAAAGTATTATATTTTAATATTTATTGTTGGTCTAGTAGTTTCTATTTTTTGGCTTTTCCGGCGCTACCCTCATTTGATTGTTCTGCTCAAAAAACGAAATGAATTTTCAAAAGAAGATAAATTGATTTTATTTAAAAAGATATTTGAAGATTTACATCAAACAAATAGGGCATCTCTTTCTAATTTATTGAAAACTGAGGGACAACGTCGTTTAATTCTTAATCAGTTTCACCAAGATTATAATTTTCTCAATTTAATTTTTGTATCTGATATCGCAAAAATTGAAGTTAGCGAAAAAGAAAGGATGAATGCTTTCAAGAAGATTTGGAAAAGTCTTAATGGTGCTTTAAATCAGAATGATATGGAGGTATTTAGACCTAACGCAGATAAACTAACACGATTGTTTTGTGAGTCACTTGGTTTCAAAACACTTGATATTTCAGAGACCCTTGGGCAACTTTACGGTCGGATGATTGATGCATCTAATCCAGCGTTCCAGCTCAATATTCGTTCATTTTTTCCATTGATTTATGCTTGCAAGACAACATTCAATGAGGAAGATGCTTTGAGAATTCATGGGCTTCTGAATCAATTCGAGATTTATGCTGATTTCTTTGCACTACTGGTTGTCTTCGATAACTATCAAGAAATCCGTCAGCAAGTCCGTGAGTCTCCTTTCAAGAATAATTTTATTGTTCTTAAACACGATCAACTATGGGATATCCTAGCTGCGAAGTCGCCTATTCAACAACTAACCAACTGTATCCTAGAGCAGATTGATTTGGTTGCCATCTCGCCTTACACTGTATCCGGACCAGTAAAGGAGACGATGTTTTTTGGTAGAGCAGAAGAAGAAAAGATACTACTCCAAAATATTGCCCGAAACGACTACGCCCTACTTGCCAATCGAAAGACAGGAAAAACCTCGCTGCTCAACAGAATTTATCCTCGTCTCAAGAGCATCCCAAACTATCAGGTTTTTTACTGTGATTTACAGACGGTGAATAATTACGATCTTTTTTACCAAGAGTTAGCGTTATCGTACCCAGAATTTGAAGAGAAAATTGCCAAATTTAGTGAGCTTTCACCCTCATCTTTCCGTAAATTAATCAGTAATATCAAGCAACGCAACCGCAATCGACAGATTATTTTTATTTTTGATGAAGTTGATGAAATTCTTGCCTACGACATCCAGGAGAAAGAACAACTCTTCAAAACTTTTCGGAGCTTGTCACAGCGTGAAAACATACGTTTCATTTTCAGTGGTACAACAACACTTGTCAAGCGCATGCGCCATCCAGACTCACCCTTATTTAACTTTTGTAGCCCTATAAAAATTGGGATTCTAGAAGAAAAGGCTTCTCAAGAACTAGTGAGAGTACCAATGGGAACATTGGGAGTGAAATTTGAGAATGAATCAGCTATTATTCAGCGCATTATTGACCTAACTGCTCAACATCCCAATATCATCCAGTACATCTGTGATGCCTTGATTAGAAAAATTAATGAGAAGCAGGAGCGAACCATTACGGAACAAGATCTTGATATAGTAGTTACCTCTCAGGAATTTTATGAATATTTTGAAAGTCTGATATGGGGACAGTCAACAGCACTGGAGAAGTTAATAGTTAACGCCATGTGGTCTTATCCAGAGTTTACCGAGTCGGAAGTTATAGAGGAGTTCAAGCTGCGGGGAATACCATCTCAGGGAGTAAAAGCCAGCTTAGAAATCCTGCTAACCTATTCAACCTTAAGTAAAAAGAACGACAAATACTTCTTTACTTTCCGCGAATTTGCCAAGCTCATGGAAGAGCGAAGTGACATCCAGGCATTAGCTGAACACTACCAGCGAGAAGTAGGAGGTTCTGTATCATGACAGTTTTTGAAGCTAGCGGAGCACTGAATCCAGAAGAACACAGCAACATTATTGTCCATCGGGCAGAGCTTGATGAGATTATTACCCATATTGAAAATAAAGATGATTACGTTGTTCTTCAGGCTCCGACTCAGTCGGGAAAAACTACACTGCTTTACCAAATTCAATCTCGTCTTCATCAGCAAGGTTACGGTTTAGTCTATCTTGACCTGTCCCTGCTAGCTGACCTAGAACCAGCTAAATTTTACCCAGAGTTTTGTACTGAGATTCGAGATGAACTCGCTGGGCTGATAGTTGACAATACAGATCCTAACCTAGCTCCTGACAAAGTTACGAATCAAATTTCATTATCTAGATACTTAAAGCTAATTTCGAAAAAAACCCAACAAATACGAAAGCTCGTTTTTATGATCGATGAATTTAGCAATCTATCTGATGAAATGACTACTCCTTTGTTTTCAACTCTGAGAAGTTTTTTTACTCGTGGCAGAGGAATATCAAATGACCGTGATTATTACAAAAAAGTTATGTTTATTTTTGCTGGAGATCTTGACTTAGACAAGCTAATTCAGGGAAAAAATTCTCCGCTTAAAAATATCTGTAAGACCTTTACGCTTGATGATTTTTCTCAGGAGCAAGTACTTGATCTGGCACAAAATCTCGCAAACTTTACTCCTGAGATAATTAAGGTCATTTCAGGTTGTGTTCATCAATGGTGTGATGGACATCCATCTTTAACCCAGTGTCTTCTCGGGTTAATTGACGAAAGTCAGGAGTGCCAAAACACGAGTAGTGACAATCTTCCTGTAGCGATCCAAGAACTAGTCAAAGTAAAAATTCTCCAGGGAAGTAATCCCAACCTGGCACATATCTACAAGTACCTGAGAAATAGTGGTGATTCCTACTGTCGATCAGTTGCTCAAATTCTTCGCAGCAAACCAGAAGCACTGAGCGAAAATGTACCTCATGACCAAGAACTTATTCTAATGGGAATTATCAAACGATCAAGCAATCGTTTCCTTGTCATCCGTAACAAGATTTATAAGGAAGCATTAGAAAAATTTTTTGATACATTTCAACTGCAAGGTAGAACATGAAAGATTTTCGAAAACTGTTACAGGGAAAATATTTTCTGGGTATTTTGCTTAGTGTTTCAGTCATTAGCTTAACCCTTTCTCCAGCCTTTGCAGAGTCAGAAACTCCAGTAAAACCAGAGACTGAACCCCTTCGCATAGAAACATTTAGCGATCGCAAAACATTGAAGGAAGGGGAAGAAATTGGGATTAAGGTTTGGATAGATTCTGAGCTAATAGATCACACTACTGTGACAGTTTTTTTCCCCGAGAGTCAGTTAGATCTAAAGGAGAATCTTTCTTGTCAGAATGGGGTAAAGAAAAACTACTCTTGTGAAGTAGATCTTCCCCGAAGCAATCCTGTGAACTTTGCATTTACAGGGAAAAAAAAAGGTAAATTCAGTTTACTTATACAGGTTTCAGGGGAAAACACAAAGACAAAACAAGAAATAACTGAACGCCAGCAAATTCAGGATATTGAGATACAAGAACAAGCTCAATGGGGGTCTAAGCTTTTGTCTAGTCCCTTCCTTGGAGTCCTGATCGGTGGAGTTTTGACAATCGTAACAACAGTATTTACTAATTGGCTGCAAAGTTCTTTGGCAAAAGGTCAACGCAGGGAGTGGATAAAGACAAATTTGCCTGCACAACTAGAACTTACTCGGCAAGCCATTTTTCAAAGGCGAGAGACAGGTTTTGAATTGTGGATGGATAAATTACGAACCGAAGGATATTACACTGAATTACAACGGTTTGCTAGGCGAAAACCTGGTCATGAAGATCTAGCCGAGCAATTGCTGAACATAGCCTTCCGCTTACGAGACTACGAACAAGATCGCAAAACATTTCCTTTGAAAGAACTAGAAGAAGAACACAGAGAGATTGCTCAAGATTTAGAGCAAATCATTAGGATAATGAAGAATACTTGACTGTAACGCTCCTAAATCTTAATCTGGGCAAAACTAGCAGAGTTCTTTCTTTGTGAACACTTATGTCCTCATAAACGATTAGCTAAAGCTGGTACTTTGCGATATTGCAAATCGAGGCGTATGAATTAAAGCCTGTATATTATCACAAAATGACAAGCTATTGATAAGGCAAGAAACCGAGCAGCGCTTTAATCCAATTGGAATACGCGATCGCTAGCTAACAAGTGATCGCAGATCTTGTAGGGTGCGTTGCTTGAGAAAACGCACCATTCTCATAATTTTAATTGCTGTTGAGCTTGAATAAATGCGATCGCTCTACAGGAAGAACAGCGATCGAGGAATATGGATGCAGTAAAATAAGGGTAATCAATTGAATTAGCAAAGTTGGAAGTAACCCTGAAATGGTACAAGCACAGTCCAAAATGCTGACATTAGAGGAGTTTCTGAAACTGCCAGAAACTAAGCCTGCTAGTGAGTACATTAATGGTCAAATTATTCCAAAGCCAATGCCGCAAGGTAAACACAGTAGGATTCAAGGCGAATTTGTCGCAGCTATCAATGCTGTAGTTAAACTGAAAAAAATCGCTTGTGCATTTCCTGAGTTACGCTGTACCTTTGGAGGTCGCTCAACTATACCTGACATTGCAGTATTTGTTTGGAATCGAATTCCCTGTGATGAAAATGGAGAAATTGCCAATGCATTTTCCTTAGCACCAGATTGGACAATTGAAATTTTGTCTCCCGATCAAAGTCAGACAAAAGTAACTAAAAATATTCTTCATTGTCTAAGGCATGAAACACTTATAGGATGGTTGATTGATCCAGAAGAAAAAGCCGTGTTGGTCTATCGTCCTCAACAAGAAATTGAGATATTTGATGAACCAGATGCGTTGCTTCCTGCGCCATCATTTGTGAGTGAACTAAATCTT
This sequence comes from Xenococcus sp. MO_188.B8, assembly GCA_030065615.1. GTDB lineage: Bacteria > Cyanobacteriota > Cyanobacteriia > Cyanobacteriales > Xenococcaceae > Xenococcus. The sequence goes on from JASJDR010000130.1 coordinate 5,227, forward strand.
ACAGTCAAAGATTTGTTTGCCTGGTTAGTACTTTAATCGCTCTAGACTTGAAAGCAAGAACTTTTTCAAGCAGCAGCGATTAGGCAGGAAACCGAGCAGCGCTTTAATCCGATTGCAATACGCGATCGCTTACTGCTAGAAGAGAGCAGCAAAGGTAATCCACAATAGTTCGATTTCTGGCTGACGAGAATTTCAATCCCAACAGTAGCTTAGACAACAGGACAAGATCTTTGAATAAATTCAAGGATTTTTTTACAAGTTAGGGAATATTAATTGTTAATATTGTCAGTTCTTTTAGGGAACTATAAGAGCTATGAGGATACTTTTAAAATTAACTCTAATTGATGGATAATCTTGATTTTCTCTATATTGCCGAAGGAAAACTTCATTTAAAACTTTTTGGTGCGCCATTTCGAATTATTAGTAGTGAATTTGGTCAAGCCACTCAAGAAAGAATATTACAAATTCAGCGCAGAAATATATTTGCTAATCAGGGCGTGATGGCAAGGCAAATACCTCCCCAAATGCTCAAGCAAATGGAAGAACAAGCTAACACTCCCACCCCAGTTAACATCACCAGTACTTGTTGTGATTCTCAAGGAAAAATTTACTACGCTCTTAATGTTGGAGATGTCGCAGGTATTTTTTCTCTAGATGAAAAGCGTATTAATGAGAAAAGACTATATCATGGCTCCGATTTTCTGATTCAGCATCTTCATGTTCACGATCAAGAACAATTACTTGCTTGTAGCACCATCCAAAAAGATGGCACTGCCAATATTGCTATTATGCCAGTCAAGGGAGCAAGACCTAATGAGATTACGGAAGGAGATTCCATCGATTTAGCTCCTCGTTGGCTACCATATGAAAAGAAAGCTTTAGTTTATCAGTCTGCTGGTATTGCTCGGAATAGTAATGGATTTGTGTTAAACAGAAGTCCTTTTCGTATTGAAAAATTAGATTTTATAGCTCAAGATGTCACTTGTTTAGCAGAGGATGAAAATTATGATTTTCTCGAACCTCAAATGATGTCTGATGGCACACTTTTTTATATTCGTCGTCCCTATAATTCTCAATTTAAAGCAATTAGTATTTGGACTGTAATTAAAGATATTTTACTGCTTCCTTTTCGGATAGCAAATACAATTTATCAAATAGCTAATTTTTTTGCTGTAACTTTCACCGGAAAACCTTTGATGAAAGTGGGTCAAGTTCAGCCTTCTGAAACTCAAAAAATGAAAGTTTGGGATCATTTGATTGACTTACAAAAGTTACCTAAAGATAAAAATCGCAAGGAAGAAGATGCTCCGAGTTTAGTTCCTAATTCTTGGCAGCTAATTTGTCAGAAAACTGATGGGACAGAAATAGTAATTGCAGAGGGAGTATTGTATTACGATTTAAAGAATGATGGCTCCATAATTTATACTAACGGAAATAATATTTATTCTTTGACAGAATTGTCAGAAAAACCTAAAAAGATTTTAGCTCATAAACTAGTAGAACATTTAGCGATCGCATCTTGTTAATCTTTAGGAAATCAACTAGTGTAAGTTGTCAGTTATATTTTTATACGCGATCGCAATGTAGAGAGAAATCATGCTAAATATGTCGGCTTTAAGATAACTTAATCCTGTTAATCCCCTTCATCCATCTAATCCTGATTTTTGTTGGGAATTAAATATTTTTTTATATTGTAGGCTAGTTGAACCAAAGTTTATGAGTAAGCCAACGGGAAAATTATAAGCTACTACATAGTTTTTGGCTTGTGCCAGATGTACGTTTTCTAGGTTGATTACTGCTTTTAATTCAACTATTACTTTGTCTTCTACAATAAAGTCTGCGCGTCTTGTTCCTACTCGAATGCCTTCGTAAAAGATATTTTGTGCTACTTCCCTTCCAAATTGTAATCCTGTTCTTTTAAGTTCTATATTAAGGCATCTTTGATATATTACTTCTTGGAATCCATTTCCTAATGTGTTGTGTATTTTCATACAGCAACCAATTATTGTGTAGGTTACTTCTTCTAATTTCATATCAGGATTTGGTGGATTTTCTTGATTTTCAGGATGAGGTTATTGATTTGAACTAATTTGTTCGGTAATTCAATTTAAAAATAAGCGAATGATGAGTTATTTATCTAGTTATGGTTAATATTATGATTCCCATTGATAGCTTAACCTTGCTCATCCTTCAATCCTATAATCCTGATTGTCGCGGAAATTTACGAAGCAAAGCAGGTAAGACTGGACAAGGTTTCTTCTGCTGTAATTTTGTGGGTTTATCGCCGCGAAACACACTCCAACGAAAAGGACCTAAACTAGCAGCCCCAATCCATAACAAACGTTTGGCTCTGGTCATGGCAACATATAGCAAACGATATTCTTCGGCTTTTTTGAGTTTTTCCGCTTTTTCCCAAGCTGCTACGGGTTGGGGAATTGGCGGAATCTTGCCATCTTCTAGGATTTCACTATGCACCAAAGTTCTAATCTGCGCCCGAGCAACCTCTGCTAAGGTGAAATGACCTAAAAATCTGGCTGCGACAGGAGTCCATAATTGCCCAGGAAGTACATCTTCATGGAGGAAAGGCAGAAAGACATAATCCCAATCTAATCCTTTCGCTTTATGCATGGTGATAATAGTTATTTGTCCCTTACGGGTATAGCGATCGCCTGTCTCTTCTTCTACTCCCGCAAAGTTTTCCGAACTGGTAATTTCCTCTAAAACTTCAATGGTGCTTTTGAGAGAACTATGGCGAGCGATTTGCAGATTAACTTTATCCGATAATTTCTGAACAGTAGCAAGTTCCGAACCTGTATACTTCAGCGTCATGCCCAGGAAAGGAATCAATTGATAATGGGGTAATTCCATGCGGGCGCGTAACAGATTGCAACAGTAACGACGGGCGGCGATTACGGGAGGTTTTTGGTCAGGATTTAGGGGAGTGGGATAGAGAAATTGTTCGGGATAGGTAGCCAGGGCATTGAGATCTTGAGCGGGAATGAGACCTCTATGTTCTAAAACTTCTAAAGCTGATTTCAGATTATCTGGGGAATGGGGACGATCTAGAAATTGTAATAACTTTAAAATTTCTTCGGGGATTTGGGAATTGCGATCGCTTTCTCCCACTTCATACAGTCTAATCTTATGTTCTCTGGGTAAGTAGGCTAACTGTTCAGCAACAAATTTTGCTTGACGATGTTCCCGCACTAAAATAGCAGCATTGCGATCGGGATTGGCTTTAAATAACGCGATCGCTCTTTTGCCGATTAGTTCGACTGTATGATAAATATCATCGGGAATATAGATTTCTAATCCTTGCCCTTCTGGTTGGGGATTAGCGTCTGGTTGCGGATCGTCGGGATCTACCGTAACAATATTCTGTTCTCTAAACGGTTGCTCAATTACTTCTGAATCCTGTACAGACGTGTCGCCGACACGTCTCTTCGCAATTTCGACTTTTGACTTTTCACAGTTAACTGAATTAACCCAATGCAAAACAAAATTAGCAGCATCGATAATGATTTTACTGCTGCGTCCCGCCTGATTCATAGTGGCGAGGTTGCCCTGTTGCTGACAAGCGTTACAAAACCAATTAAAGTAAATCGGATCTGCTGGGGTAAAGGTAGAGTTGATCGCTTGATTAGGATCACCTACTCGCACTAAATTGGGTTCTGCATGGGGATTTTTGCTATTGCCTGCCAGAATAGAAATCAATTTTTCCTGTAACGGACTAGAATCTTGCGCTTCGTCTTCAAATACACCAAATACTTGGTTTTGCCACAGCGTACGCATTGCTTTATTCTTTAATACCCGCAGCGCCGCGAGAATCATATCATCGTAGTCAATAAAATCGCGCGATCGCATAAACTCCTGATATTGTTGATATAAGCCAGCCGCGATCGCTAATACTTGATAACTATCGGTAGCTTGAGCGCTTAACTCAAATAAATCTTCAGGTAGTAAACCCGAACTTTTTGCTTCTCTAACGGCAAGATGAGCTAAACTTGGCAATATTTCTGTTCTTAATACCGATTGACGACGTAATTTTTCTGTTTCCTCGCCATCAAACTGTAAGCCTTCTAATAAAATATTGTAGCGATCGCTATTCTGAGCAATCCATTTATCCACTGCCGATCTGATAACTCGATGTCCGGGAGTAGGAGTAACAATGGTCACCTCATCGAGATTTAATCCCGACAATTCCTTATGGGAGTTGGCAATTTGCAGTGCTAAACCATGAAGCGTCTGGACGACAAAACCCCCAGGAGGTAACATCAAATCCTTCAGGCGATCGCGAATTTTGCTTTTAATATTAGCTGCCGCCGAACGAGTATAAGTAACAATTACTAACTGTTTGCGACTATGTAACTGATTACGAGCGATCGCGATCGCAGCTGCGACGGAGAGACTATGGGATTTTCCTGCTCCAGGAACAGCGGAAACCGCAATTTGTCCACCTTTCCAGTCAGCTAAACTTTCTTGTCCTTTGCGTAAGCCATTGCGTAGCGTTTTCAGTTGAGTTTCTAGCCATTCACTTTGTTCAACAGAAGTATTTGTAGCGTTTCTTTTGGTCTCAAAATCTCGATCTAAAGCCATTAAGATAATTCAGTAAACAATGATCATTCACAAATCAAAAGCTGGTAGGGTGCTGTTAGCAACCGTGTAACGCACCATTTCTCAGTTATACCGGACCAGTGCTTTCGTCCTATTCTATCTACAGTTTTTGTGTAACTGATTACACGCGATCGCTGCTTCCGTAAGACTATAGGATTGTCTCATCCCAGAAGCAATTGACATAGTATCATTATTAAAACTAAAATTAGTATTAAACTAAGTGGTATGGCACAAATTAAAAAACTCCTTACTCAAATTAGAAATAATCCTCAGGATGTGAGGTTTGCTGATTTGATAAAAGTTTGTGACTATTACTTTGGTGAACCCAGACAAAAAGGGACAAGCCACCATGTTTACAGAACTCCGTGGCAGGGAGATCCCCGAGTTAATATCCAAAACAAAAAAGGTAAAGCTAAAACCTATCAGGTTAAGCAAGTGATAGCTGCGATAGAAAAGTTGGAGATGAAGCAAGATGGTTAACTACGAACATTATACTTACAGAGTTATTTGGTCAGAAGAGGATGAAGAGTTTGTGGGATTATGTGCAGAATTTCCTAGCCTCTCTTACTTAGATGATACGCATTTAAAAACCCTTGAAGGTATTATCAATTTAGTTAAAGATATTGTGACTGATATGGAAGCTAATGGCGAGAAAATTCCTATACCCATTTCAGAGAAAAAGTATAGTGGAATCTTTCAAGTTCGGATTCCTCCAGAACGTCACCGTATGTTAGCTATTGAAGCTGCTGAACAGAATATTAGTTTAAATCTTCTGATTAGTGATAAATTAGCTTGTTAATCTCCTATATTTTTACAAAATTATATATTTAGGCTATTCAAGAAGAATTCTTAACTTGTAACCTAAGTTGCAAAATCTTTTGTTGTTTTAATTTTGCGACAGCAAAAATTGTGATACAAGATCAAAATCTGAACCTGAGAAAAGTGAGTTAAGCAAGAGAGGTAACATGAGTAATTGATAATTGATAATTGATAATTTTGAATTGCTGCGAAGCGACGTAAGATAAAATTTAGTAGTTGCGATCGCTTTTAGGCTTTTGCGATCGCCAATTAATCATACCTCAATTCAGCAACGCCGAAAATCTTCTCTCTCGTGATAATTTAACTCCAGAAGAAGATGCTTTATGGGAATTGTTGGTTAAATTGATTGAGGACTTTGCAGACAAACACTATGTTAATTAACCTTCAGGTTCAACCCAACGACCATCAGCTTTAATCAAGTTGATCAATTCTTCTACCCCGTTCTCTTCAGGAACTCTTTTAATCTCTTCGCGACCACGATATAAAGCAATATATCCAGGTTGTTTTCCTACATAACCATAATCAGCATCCGCCATTTCTCCAGGACCATTGACAATACAACCCATCACAGCAATATCTAAACCTGTTAAGTGATTGGTTGCCTCGCGAACTTTATGTAAAACTTCCTCTAAATTAAACAACGTACGACCACAGGAAGGACAAGCCACATATTCCACCATCGTTTTGCGGAGTCCCAAGGCTTGCAAGATGCTGTAGCAAACGGGGATTTCCTTTTCTGGGGACTCTGTTAAAGAAACTCGAATAGTATCCCCGATCCCTGCTGCAAGTAGAGTGCCAATCCCGGCGGTAGATTTGATGCGTCCGTATTCGCCATCTCCTGCTTCGGTGACACCTAAATGGAGGGGATAATCCATTCCCAATTCATTCATCCGCTGTACCATTAGCTTATAGGCAGCTATCATGACAGGTACGCGGGAAGCTTTGAGAGAAATTACAATATTCCGAAAATCAAGCGACTCACAAATGTGAATAAATTCTAGAGCAGATTCCACCATTCCTTCAGGTGTATCACCATAGGTAAAGAGCATTCTTTCAGCTAAAGAACCGTGATTAACCCCAATACGCATCGCTTTACCTTGATCTCGCAAGGAAATAACTAAAGGTTCTAAAGTTTCGCGTATTTTTGCCCCAATATCGGCAAATTCAGCTTGACTATATTCATTGCGATCACTTTTGGGTTTTTCAAAGACGTATAGTCCAGGATTAATTCTTACTTTATCAACATGTTTAGCAACTTCGAGGGCAATTTTCATGCCGTTATGATGCACATCCGCCACCAAAGGCACATTTTGATAAGTTTGGTGTAATTTTTCTTTGATTTCAGCTAAAGCTTTAGCATGAGCCATACTAGGTACAGTAACACGGACAATTTCGCAGCCAATTTCATGTAAGCGACGAATTGCTGCGACCGAGCCCTCAATATCCAGGGTATCTTCATTAATCATGGACTGAACCACTACAGGATAGCCACCCCCGATAGTGACATTACCTACCTTAACAGGACGAGTTTTCCGCCTCTGGATGGTCGTGTCAAATGCTGGTGTAACAGTAACATTAGGATTATCAAGAGTTTGCATAACTGTTTTGGTCTAAAATGCGATCGCGATTTAATTCAGTATTCTTATTCTCTCAAATTTAGGTTAAGAGAGGAACAAGGAACAAAAAACGAGGAAATTAACTGATTACCAACTTAATATAACTAAAAAATATTTAACGAAAGTACAAAACTAGGGAACAATAGTAAGTATGGTTTTGCTTTAATGCTGATACAGAAATTGTTATGGGTCAACTATTGAGCAGAAAGATTGCTCTAGTCATTGGTTTGGGATTAACTTCAATAGTAACCGTTGGGGCTATTGGTTCTGTCTTAGATTCCCAAGATGCAAGTAACTTGCTTAATTCGGATGTTGCTATTGCAGATGAGCGCTCTTTAGCAAAAAATCGTGAGAGTTTGGTCTTAGCGACTAATTTTATTGCCCAAAATAAAGGAAATGAAGCCCTAGAACAGCTATCAGAATTAGAACAAAGCTTTCCCTTACTTAAGCCTTATATTTTCTTCAAAAGAGGTCAAGCTTATCAATTAGCAGGCTATCATCGCCAAGCAGCAGAGACTTGGAACATATTAATTGAGACTTATCCTAACTCCCCAGCAGTGGCTGAAGCTTTATACTTACTCGGTGAATCTAATCAAGCTTATTGGCAAGAAGCAATTGTCCAATTCCCCCAACATCCCCGAACCCATCAGATAATTCGACAATTATTAGAACAAAATCCTAATCAGCCTAAATTAATGGCGATTTTAGTGCAATATGCTCCTGACGATCCAGGAGTCGCTGAAATCGCCCATGATTTAGCCACAAATTACAGTAGTCAATTAACGCCTGAAGACTGGGAAGCTATTGGAGATAGTTATTGGAAAAAATGGGACTATGGTAAAGCAGGACAAGCCTATGCCAAAGCTCCCAGTACTCCTCGTAACTTATATCGGGCAGGTAGAGGACATCATCTCGGTAACGATCAAACAACCGCCAAAAAGTTTTATCTGCAACTGTTAGAGCAATATCCCACCGCAGAAGATACTGGATTAGGCTTACGGAGACTAGCAACTATTGTCAATAAAAAAGAAGCTTTAGGATATCTCAATATTGTTATCGAGGATATTCCCCAACAAGCCCCAGAAGCTATCCTACAAAAAGCCACAATCTTTGATGCCTTCAATAATTCAGTTGCAGCCAAACAAATGCGGGAATTATTACTGAGCGAATATAAAAGTTCCGCAGCAGCAGCTGAATATCGTTGGAAGATCGCCCAAGAAAAAGCCCAACAAGGAGATCTCGCCACTGCTCGGCAATGGGCGCAGCCAATAGCAATTAATAATACAGATAGTTCTTTAGGGGCCAAGGCTTCATTTTGGGTAGGCAAATGGGCGCAAAAACTAGGGCGCACAGAAGATGCGAAAAATGCCTTTGAGTTTACCTTAACGCGTTTTCCCCATTCCTATTATGCTTGGCGTTCTGCTGTTGCTTTAGGTTGGAATGTCGGCGACTTCACCACTATCAGAGATATTCAACCTCAAGTAGTCTCGAAAACTAATTTTGTTCCTCCAGGCGGTTCTCAAGTCTTTCAAGAACTCTATCAAATAGGATTAGAAGAAGATGCCTGGATTCAGTTTCAAACCGAGATTGCTGATAAACAGGAGTTAACCGTACCAGAAGAATTTACTTACGGTTTAATGCAACTATATCGAGGTCAAAACCTACGGGGGATTAATAAAATTTGGTATCTCAAAGATCGCACTAACCCCGAAGACATTAAACAATGGCAAGCTTTGCGACAAACTAACGAATATTGGCAATCTCTATTTCCGATTCCTTTCGACGAAACTATTCTCCGATGGTCAAGAACACGTCAAATCAATCCGATGTTAGTTTCAGCATTAATTCGTCAAGAATCTCGTTTTGAACCAGAAATTGAATCTTCTGCGGGGGCTTTAGGATTAATGCAAGTTATGCCAGCAACAGGAAAAGAAGTAGCTAGAAAAATTGACTTACAGGATTATTCTTTAGCTAATCCTGAAGATAACGTGAATATCGGCACTTTTTACCTTGATTTCACCCATCGCAAATACGATAATAATTCTATGCTAGCTGTGGCAAGTTATAATGCAGGACCCCATCGTGTTGCCCAATGGGTATCTCGTTATGGATTGAAAGATGTAGATGAGTTTGTTGAGAAAATACCTTACCGCGAAACTAAAGGTTATGTAGAATCAGTGTTTGAAAATTACTGGAATTATATGCGGATTTATAATACTGAAACTGCCCAATTGTTCCAACAAATTAGTCAGTCAAATACTGATGATATTACTATTAATTAAATTAAAAGTTATTAACTGTTAGTTATATATACATAAATTCCTTAGGGGCGAACGGCCGTTCGCCCCTACTTGTAAAACAAGAATAGATTTAGACGTTTATTAATTTGTGAGCTATATTGGAAGCCATATTTTAAAAAATTAAGCTTAGGAAATATAGTTATGAATCTTTGGATTAACTTTGAACAAAGTAGCGGACAAAGACTTAGCCTTCAGGATTTAGATAAAGAACAAAATAAAGCCAAAAACCTTCGTTCTCACGGAGCAGCAATAGTTCGGGGAGTAGCAGGTTCAGGAAAGTCTCTAGTATTACGCGATCGCGTTGCTAAATTATTAGAAGATTTTGATGATATTTTAGTTTTAACTTATAACCGTTTCATGAGTGGTTGGTTAAAGTCTAAATTAAAAGATAATAAGATCAATGTTGAATGTAAAACCTTTCATCAATGGGCTGCTCATAAACTTAATTATAGTTATACATCAGATCGCTATGACCCTGATGAAATTATTAGATTAGCTCGTAAATCCCAAAGAAAATATCAAGCAATTTTAATTGACGAAGCCCAAGATTTCCCCGATCAATGGTTTCAAGCTTTGTTAGAAATATTAGAGCCAGATACAGAATCCCTATTCATTGTTTATGATAATACGCAATCTGTTTATGGTCAGCCCCACCGCAGACAATCTAATTGGACTTGGAAAAGTTTAGGAATAAATATTCCTGGGGGACGTTCTCAAGTATTTGATGTCAATTATCGTAATAGTCCTGAGATTTTAGAACTGGCTTGGAATTTTATTGAACCTGCTTTAATTTCTGCCAATATGAAAATAGAAAAAAGAGAGCGAGATGAATCGGGAAAAGTGATTAAAACTCCTGGTATTGGCAGTATTATCGAACCGAAAAAGAAACTCTCCCGCAGTTCAGCTATTAAACCACTATTACAAGAAATATATTATGAAGATATGCCAAGTAAAATTGCCTTTCAAGTACAAGAAGCTTTAAATAGTAATGCTAATTCTTCTATTGGTATTTTAATCCATCCTCAAGTGAGAAATTTACAACAAGAAATTAGTAAAGAATTAGCCAGCTTAAATATTAAACATCATGCACCAAAAACTTCACGCGAGCGCGATGGTAATGTGGTAGATCGTCCTTGTATAATAGTGGATTCTTGGAATGCTCTCAAAGGGGTAGAATTCGATGCTGTTATTATTGCTGGAGTTGATTCTTTAGTAGAAATTACTGATGATTTAGATCGAAATTTTGAAGCTAAAGCAGGACTTTATACTGCCATGACTAGAGCTAGAGATCATTTGGTAATGCTCTATGAAAATAAAAACGCAACTGTTGATTTAATTGAATCTGCTTTAACGACTCCTGATAGATTGGATCATGTTCAATAGCGTTAGTTCAATAAAAAATTTGAGAGAATACATATTTTGTAATAGTTTGAGCGGTTTTAGGGAAAAATAGCAATAGAACTATATTTGTATTACCTTATGGCTATCACATATCAATCAGGGGAAGTTGTAATAAATCTCGTTCTAGCCAGTTGTCAAAGACAAATGTCCGTCCGTCAGGGTTTAAATTACATCTTTGATAAATCCGCGTCCGCTCACAATTTATTCTGATTTGATGTTTTAACTCAAGTCTCAATCTCAGCTTCTTGAGTATTCTTTGAGCTACCGCGATCGCAAATTGAGGAATTAGTCTAAACGCAAAACAAAAGCTAGATCAAAACAGAGCATCAGTCCGACTAATATCGCGTCATTAATTAGTACAAAAATACCTTATTATATAGTTTGCAGTTCTCGATCTTGTGCGAAAACTTTTCTAGATATCTAATTCTTTCATGACTTTCCGGTATAAGGAAAAAGGACACCCTTTGTTCCTCAGCCCTTGTCCCTTACCTTATCTCTTGATCCCTTAAAGTTGGAAGCCCGATCAAGGTTTTAAATGCTAGTTAAATTAAATTCAAATAGAGTGAATATAACTAGAATTGTTAAGCATAATTTATTCTATGTTCTGGCTTTTTGGTTAATTTCTGGGTGTCAAGGCAGCGTAAACACGAGTTTGCCTATCTTACCTGGTGGGATCAATAGTAATTCCCCAGAAGAACATCCCAGCTATAGCAGTGATGGACGTTATCTGGTATTTGCTTCAGATCGTCGTGGTCAAAGAGATATTTTCCTCTATGATTTTGAGCAAAATGGACTAGTTTCCTTACCCAATCTCAATCACGGAAATTCTAGTCAAGATCAACCTTCCATTAGTAATGATGGGCGCTATATTGTCTATGTTTCTACAGAACGAGGTAAAACTGATATCTTTATTTATGATCGACAACAGCAGAAATCAGATTTACTAACGGGAAACATTAAAGGTTCTGTTTGGAACCCTACTATTAGTGGTGACGGGAAGAAACTTGCGTTTCAAAGTAGTCAATTAGGACAGTGGAAAATTGTTTTATTGGAAATCAATCGTTAATTTTGCTAATGACTCTGTAGAGATGAAATTTAATTGTTTATTTAATTTGGGAACTATAGATAAAAGCAACCAATTTTCATTCAATACTAAATCCTGCATTTACTTTAATATAACAAGGATTAGTCATAGTAAATTATGTTTGTTCGATTATGCCTGATAATTTTATTCTACAAACACAGAAATTGTTTTCATAAATTATTCTTGCTTTTTTGAAACTGTTGCAATAACCAAGTTCCAACTTCTGTATGATTACTATTTCTACTACGTTGTAAAGCTTCAGTTAATCTTGCTATCTCTAATCCTGGTAATACTTGCGATTCCTTAATTCTTTGACTACCATTATTGACAATTTTAAAAGCAATCACTTTTACATTTTGAACATCTATAATCCAATATTCGGCTATTCCTAAATCTTCGTACAATAATCTTTTTTGTCCTAAATCATCTGCTAAAGAACTATTCGCAACTTCAATTACTAAATTAGGTTCAGGATATTGATTTAAATCTACAATTCCTGTGCCCCAAGGAATAGCATTTGCATTATCTCCGATGTAACAAGATAGATCTGGCTGTATTGCAAACACACCAGCTTTACGATAACTACAGTTATCCTTGCCATTTAAGGGAATACCTTTAATGGTTGCATATAAATAAACTGCATGGTTAATGATTGAGTGATCTTGAGAATGATCATTACCAATAGGTGTCATTTCAATTCTGTACTCGTTGTTGTAATAGTAACTCTTTGCTTTTTTATAGATAGGATTATCTATATTTTCTAGATATTCATCCCAGGTAGCAGACACCCAAGTATTTGTTAGGGATTTAGCAGAAGTAGTAACCATATTGCTTAAGAATCAAGAGGATTTATGTTATTAAGAATAAAGATAAGAATATCTTGATTAATTTAACAACAATTTCCAGAATTTTTACCTAATTTTATCATTACTTGTAATATATAAGGGTGGGCATAGCCCACCTACAATTTAAGTTGATGACTCGGTTACTTCCTCTGGCTCTTTGAACACGATACGAAGTAAAGGAGGTGCAATAAATGTAGTCAAAATCACCATCATAATAATTGCCGCTTCAGTAGATTCTGATAACGCACCACTAGCTGAACCAACTCCAGCAAAAACTAAACCAACCTCTCCCCTAGGAATCATTCCCACACCAATTGCCAGTTTATTGAGTTCTGGTTGACCAACCATTGTAAAACCAGTAATCACCTTACCAATAATAGCCACCACAATCAAAAAAGAAGCAACCACCAAACCTTCGCGATTCGCAGGTATTGCAGGATTAAGCACACTAAGATCTGTTTTGGCGCCCACACAGACAAAGAAAATCGGGACAAAAATATCTGCGACAGGAATCACTTGTTCTTCCAATTCCTTGCGCTTATCCGTTTCAGCCAAAATTAAGCCCGCAGCAAACGCCCCTAAAATAGCTTCTAAATTAATGACATTAGCGATATAAGACAAAATAAAAGCAAAAACTAAACCCGTTAATAACAATTGACCACGAGTTTGCATTTCGTTGACTAATCCGACAATTAGAGGACTAATCAAACGGCCAATGACGATTGAACCGATTAAAAATGCTCCCGCACTAACCATCAAGATAATAATATTAGTAATCTGGATTTCTCCAGTCTTCACCAAACTAGCTACCACTGCTAAAACAACAATCCCCAGAATGTCATCTAAAACGGCTGCACCAATAATAATTTGACCTTCTTTGGAACCAATCTGTTCTAATTCGGCCAGGACTTTAGCCGTGATCCCGATACTTGTGGCAGTTAAAGCAGCCCCCGCAAAAATAGCTGGCACCACAGGCACACCAAATAAATAAACTAAACCAGCAGTCCCCGCAGCAAAAGGCGCAACGACCCCAACTACTGCTACGACAGCAGCTTGTGGACCCACTCGAATTAATTCTTTGAGGTCTGATTCTAAACCGATTTCAAATAGGAGGATAATCACTCCTAATTCTGAGAGTAAAGAAATAACCTCACTTTGAGAAGCAAAAACATCAGGAGTAGCATCAAGGGTTAATCCTGCCGTTTGCTGCAAAAAACTCATAATCAGAGAATCATTTGCAGTAGAACCACTTTCAGGAAACACTAAGAGGTGAAAAGCAGAGACTCCTACTAAAACTCCTCCGACTAATTCTCCTAATACTGGAGGAAGGTCAATTCTGGCGCAGACTTCTCCTCCTAGTTTGCTGGCAAAGTAAATAATTACTAGACTAAGCAAAACTCCAGCTAATACTAGACTGCTATTTTCGGATTCTGATTCGGCTGCTGCTGCCAATAAAGGATTGAACCATAATTCTGAAGAAATCCCATTCCAAGATATAAGCTCGGTCATATTTTCTGTCTAAACGAGTTTTCCAATAAGTTAACAGAGTTGACTTTTTGACTAATTCCCCAAACAATTATTATTTCCCTTGAATAAAATTCTCATCAGAGAAGCTTGGTTTCCGATGGCGGGAATTGTCAGTTTTACAAAGCTGCCACAAAGCGAAATCGCACTTTGAGGGAAGAATATCTAAGTAGTTTACCAAGATTGTTGTTCTATTTTTAAGATAATTGCTGAGGTTGCTTTGGCTGATTATTTTATAGATCATCTTCTCGTTAAGTTCTGGATCTGCTAATAAAGGCGATCCCTATCTAACCAATCAAAATATTATGGGTTAATATGATGTAAATGTAAATACTTTGTAACACTTTTAAATTATTATGTGGTAATTTTTACTACAATAAATTACATTGTTATCTTTTGTTTTTCTCTAACTTTAATTTGCAATTAAATTACCTAAAAAACTCACAATGAAGACTCAATCAGAATATGATAGTGAATTTCTTTCTCAGGATCAGCTTGCCAAGTCAATTGCCCAGGCTTCTCCAGATACTTCAGTAATTGTAGATTTTGATGAAACTTTATTTTTGCTAAATTCTAGTGCGGAATACCTCAACAGTTTACAACCTCGTTTTATAGCAGCAATAATTTTAAAATTTTTATCTTTTACCAAGCCCTGGCGATTTCTGATCAAATCAAGTCAAGATTCCGAGGTCAGAGACTGGTTTTTAATCTTATTTATGACTTTGTTATTTCCCTGGAATATTTTTTTATGGCAAAAAACTGCTAAGAAATTAGCCCAAAATTATAGTAATAATCAACTAATTACTGAACTCCATAAAAATCACAATACCAATATCATCATTGCAACTCTAGGATTTGAATTTGTCGTAGAGCCAGTTTTGAAATTTATGTCCATTAACTACAATCAACTAATATCTTGTAGGTTTTGGCAAGGAGCAAGTGATCGCCAAAAAGGTAAATTGGCAATGATACAACAATCTATAAAACAAGAACAGATATCTACGGGAATTTTGATTACTGATTCTTTAGATGATGAACCTTTACTAAAAGAAGTTGCTAAACCTTTTTTAATAACTTGGAGTAAAGCTAAATATAATAGTCCAATGGCCGATATTTATTTCCCTTTATACTATCTAGAAAAAATTAAAAGACCAGGACAAAATTATCTTATTACAGCTATTCTCTTCGATGATTTGCCCATACTCTTTCTAGCTTTTAGTTGGTTGAGTCCCCAACCTATTTTAAATGGAATATCAATACTTTTTTTTGTAATTTCATTTTGGTGTATCTATGAGTTTGGCTATTACGAAAATGATTTAGTAGCAGAAAAATATGAGGATCATCCTCGATTATCAAAAAGTTATCAAAACTATAAGCATACTGTAAATTGGTGGAAACCTTGGATCTGGGCTTTACTGTTTGCAACTATTGGCATAGTAGCCTTAGAAGGTAGCCAAAGAGCTACCTCAATATTCGACTGGGGATGGCTACAAAATAGCACTGAAATATTAAACAATGGCATCTTACCAGGACTCTACTGGATTGGGTTTTTATTAGTATCGAGATTTTGCTTTTGGGTTTATAACTATGTCAATAAAAAAACCAGAATTTGGTTATATCTCATCTTACAAATCACTCGCTATTGTGGATTTCTCGTGGTCACAGCTACCAATATTGTGGGCATGAGTGCTTTGCTATCCCATATGTTTACTCGTAGCATCAGTTATCTAATGTACAGATATTCGGGTGGTACCAAACAAAGTTGGCCAGACCTCCCAGAGCAATTTCTAAAGCTGTCCTTATTTACTACCATGATTATTGGTTTAAGTATTGCCGATTCTGATTGGTCCATTTTGATCGGATGGCAAACTTTAGCTTTTGTTCTCTGGTTTCTCTTGCGATCTAGAAAGCAAACCCTCAAGATTATTAAAGAGTTCAAGCTTATTGGAGAAGATGGTTCTAATTGATTGCTATTAAGCTGTTTTAGTTGACAGCTAGACATAGAGATAATTTATCTTTCGGCTAATGGCTAATAGCTAATAACTAATTGAAGTTTAATTTTTGTTTCAGTCTCGTTAATTTTTTGTAGAATGATATTTAATTTACAAAACGTAATATTTTTGATAAAAATCTTTTTTCATGCAGCAAACAGCTTTCAATATAATTGCGATCGCGATTTTTGTAATGACCATATCTTCTTTACTTGGTCCAATCTTTAATATTTCCCCGACAATTCCTGCTGTGACTACTTTTGGCATTATGGGGTTAGCAACCATAGATACTTTAAGTTGGAATAATAAAGGAGCCACTTTATTTTTAGATCTATTTACAACCACTGAACAACGTCAACGAGTTATTCATCACGAAGCAGGACATTTTTTAACGGCGTATTTTCTAGGAATTCCCATTACAGACTATACTTTGACAGCTTGGGAAGCTTTTAAACAAGGACATTATGGTCAAGGGGGAGTTGTCTTTGAGCCTGAAGCAGCGACATCACAGATGTTAGATAAACAAGAGATGCGTTTAACATTAGATCGTTTATGTACTGTCTGGATGGCGGGAATTGCCGCCGAAAAATTAGTTTATGACAATACAGAAGGGGGAAGCGAAGATTGTCAACAACTGAGAATTGCTTTAAATATGGCTGGTTTACCGACCTCAGTTTATGGTCAAAAAGAACGTTGGGGACAATTACAAGCTACTAGTTTATTACAAAGACATCAGCAAGCTTTTGAGGCTTTAGTGATAGCTATGGCAGAGAGAAAATCAGTTGCCGAATGTTGTCAAATAATTCAGGAAAATTGTTAACCTAAACAGGG
>JASJDR010000131.1 GCA_030065615.1 Xenococcus sp. MO_188.B8
CTCATTGTGGATGATAAAGAAGAAAACCATCTGGCTTTAAACAACATACTCAAACCCTTGGGATTCGAAATCGTCTCGGTTGAGAATGGTCAATTAGCATTGGAAATAGCACCTTTCATTCAACCAGATCTCATCTTACTTGATTTGTATATGCCAGTTAAAACCGGCTTTACCTTAATGGGAGAATTGCGAAAAATGCCTAAATTTGAAACTACTCCCATTATTTTGATATCAGCTTGTAGCTATGAGGTATTGCAAAAAGCGAGTCAGCATTTTGGCTGTGAAGCTTTTTTAACTAAACCTGTTGATGAGAACAAGTTACTAGATTTATTAGAAGAGTATGGAATGTTACCAAAACATGTGACTTCCTGACAATCTTTGTAGGTCGATGGGAGAAGTCATATCTCCCATCGATTCAATCTTACGCCTACTAACGTCGAATAGAATAGCACCTTCAGGTAATATGGCTCTTGTTAGGTTCTGTCGCAAAAAGTTGAGAAAGACAGAATAATTCTGTAGTTATCTAACTTTAAAGAGCTGCAATCCCAAAGAGGGACAAGGGCAAATTTCTTTTGGATTAAAGCATCACCCTTTTTGCTGTGTCTATAGTACCTAATTGCGATAAACCTTATTCAAGACATTTCCGTCAGCTCCAACTAGTTCAACATGTAAAGGCATTTGTCCTACGGCATGAGTAGAACAACTCAAACAAGGATCAAAGCACCGAATTCCCGCTTCGACTCGGTTGAGCATTCCTTCCGTAATTTCTGTTCCTTGGATGTAATGTTTAGCTATTTGAGCAACGGTTTTATTCATTGCTAAATTATTTTGTCCAGTGGCAATTATCAGGTTTACTTTTTGAATTAAGCCGTTTTCGTTAACTTTATAATGATGAAATAAAGTTCCTCTGGGGGCTTCACTGACACCAATGCCTTCTAGTTCGTTAATACCAGCAGTTGCCCGAACACGCTGAGAAGTAATATCAGGGTCATCGATCAATCGCTCAATTCTTTCCAAGGATGCCAAGATTTCTAGCAGACGAGCATAGTGATAGAAAAAGGAAGATGTGGCAACTCCTTTATCGCGATCGCCAGAAGCAGTGCGATCGCGAAATTCTTGTAATTCTTGATCTGCTTCTGGTGTCCCAAAACTAGAGCAGATATTAACTCTGGCTAAAGGACCAACTCTATAAATTCCATCAGGATAGCCTAAAGGTTTGTAGTAGGGAAATTTGAGATAAGACCATTTTTCTACTGCTTCTCCTAAATAGTCTTGATAGTAGTCTTCGCTCAGTCCATCAGCAACAATATTACCTTCACTATCGCTAAAGCGAATCTTGCCACCATAATGTTCCCAAAGACCATCTTGACCGACTAAACCCATAAAGAGAGAAGGAAATTCCCCAAATTGTTCTGTTTCGGTGGTAAATTTATCTAAAAGGTTTTTAAACAGATTAAGAGCTAACTTAACTGTGGCATAGGATTCAGGCAGGCGATCGCGAATCCAAGCTCGTCCTTCTTCTGACAAGGGCGATCGCACTCCCCCAGGAACAGCCCAAGCAGCATGAATTTTCTTGGCTCCTAATAGTTCAATTACCGTTTGTCCAAATTGTCGCAAGCGAATACCTGCTCTAGCGAGATCGGGATCGGCAGCGATTAAGCCAAAAACATTGCGTTGGGCAGGATCGCTATCCCAACCCAAAAGAAAGTCTGGACTACTAAGATGAAAAAATGAAAGAGCATGGGATTGGGTAATCTGTCCCAAATTCATTAGTCTTCTTAGTTTTTCCGCAGCGGGAGGAATTTTTACCGCCAGTATTTTGTCTCCAGTTTTGGCAGAAGCGAGAAGATGACTCACGGGACAAATTCCACAAATTCGAGCGGTAATCCCTGCCATTTCAGTAAATGGTCTACCCTCACAGAATTTTTCAAAGCCTCGATATTCCACGACATGAAAGCGAGCATCATCAACTTCTCCCGCATCATTGAGAAAGATGGATATTTTGGCATGACCTTCAATGCGTGTCACTGGATCGATTACTATTTTTTTTGTCATCTCTTACTCCCTATTTTGCTGTTTGTCCTTCATCTAATGACTAATGACCAATGACTAATAAATAACCAAACTTGATCATGTCTCGTCCTTCCATCTTGGGTGTTTCTCCCTGGCATCAACCAAAAATTGTAGTTTCGCGCGATCGCCTATTATCGAATTATCCTCTACATTATCTTACTACCTGGAATGATTACACCCGTTGCAATACTCAGGATAGTTTAAGTTGAAGACAAGGGAAATAGGGAAGATAGGGAACTTACTCAGTACTTATTACCGTTTAGAGAAGACTTCAAGCCTTTTATCTCTAACAATCTCTATATCTGATTTATAGAATCAAAGAAGTAAAGATTGAGTAGAGCAAGTATGTTTTTAAATTAAGCAAAAATTACAAATATTAAGAAATAGTGTTTTTAGGTTACACTTATTCCCTTTTTTATATTTATTTGTTCCTATTTACCTAATGTGGTGTAGAGATAAAACATTGAAAGATGAAAAATTTATTTCCTGGTCATTACAAACCAACTCAAGAAGAATTCCAGAAACTATGGGATAATTGTATCTTTGCCTTCGATACCAATATATTGTTAAATGTTTATCGCTACAGCAATGAAACTAGAGAAAGACTATTTGAGACACTTGATTTACTAAAAGATAGAATCTGGATACCATATCAAGTAGCTTACGAATACCACGAAGAAAGGCTGAATGTAATATCTCATCAGTTACAACCTTATAAAGAAATTCAAAAAGTATTAGATGATAATTTAGAAAAACTAAATTCTGTTATTGATAACTACCGTAATCGTCACTCATTTACTTCTTTAGTTGATGATAAAAATATTATCAATACGACTAAAAGAGCAAATAAAAGAATATCAAAAATTTTAGAAGAAACAAAAGCACAATATCCTAACTTAATTGACAATGATATTTATAGAGATAGAATCGATAATTTATTTTTAAACAAAATAGGAAGCCCGAATAAAAAAGAAAAAGTAGAAAAAGTTTATGAACAAATTAAAACTCGTTTTGAACAAGAAATGCCCCCAGGTTATAAAGATAAAAATAAATCTAAAGATCACGAAAAATATGGAGATGCTATTTTATGGCTTCAATTAATTGAATATATAAAAACTCAAAATAAACCAATAATTTTTGTAACTGATGATAATAAAGAAGATTGGTAGAAAAAGCATAAAGGTCAGACCATTAGTCCTAGACCAGAATTAATACAAGAAATGAAAGATGAAGCCAATGTTGATTTTTGGATGTATACAGGTGATCGCTTTCTTTCATATGCAGAAAAATATCTAGAACTATTAGAAAAGCCAGAAGTCATAGAGGAAGCTGAAGAAGTTAGGTTAGAAAAGACCTTGGAGCCAAAAATTAATTTAAATGATTCTTTGTCAAAAACTGATTCAATTCGCAAGCTTGCCGAACAATCTAATATGATTAAAGGTTTGCAAGAGCAAATGAAAAGATCTGGAATTAATTTTAATCAATTTGAAGAAAGCATAAAGCCAAAAATTAATTTAGATTACTCTTTGTTAAGCACTGATTCAATTCGCAAGATTACCGAACAATTTAATATCATTAAAGATTTGCAAGAGCAAATGAAAAGATCTGGAATTAATTTCAATCAATTTGAAGAAAGTATAAAACCAAAAATTGATTTAGATAATGATAATATACTTGACGATGATTAATGTAAGAGGTTATCAGTTTGAGATTTGGAAGATTTCTCCTGATTGTTTGGTTGCTTCTTTGACAGCACAAAAAAAAACAAGAACTTCAATGTGAAAGAGGTTGATCTTTGCTTTAATTATTTTTCCTGTCCCTGTTTCAACCAAACTTAATCATGTCCCTTCCTTCCATCTTGGGTTTTTCCCCTTTTAACAATGGCTCAATAGTCGCTTTAATGCGATCGGCAGAAGGAGGGCATCCTGGCATGAAAATATCTACAGGTACTATCTCATGGATGGGGAGAACCTGATCTAATAATTCGGGGACAATTCCTGGCTCATGGGGTAATTGTCTCGTGTCATCTGCTAATTCTAAATATCCTCTCTTAAGTACTGGTTCAGAACCACC
This sequence comes from Xenococcus sp. MO_188.B8, assembly GCA_030065615.1. Taxonomy (GTDB): domain Bacteria; phylum Cyanobacteriota; class Cyanobacteriia; order Cyanobacteriales; family Xenococcaceae; genus Xenococcus. The sequence goes on from JASJDR010000131.1 coordinate 4,147, forward strand.
CAACATATTACGCATCCCTGGCACATTAGCGGTTACTGCGCAATCACCAAATGAGATTAGAGTTTTAGTTTTTGCTCTAACTTCATGGATTAATTCAAGATTATCCTGGTTAGCGACTCCCCCTTCCACTAGACAGACATCAACATCTTCTGGATATTCTTTAAGATCGCAACCTACAGGACTGTAGACCACATCGACATAATTAGCAAGTTCTATTAACCATTCATCCATATCGAGAAAGGACATATGACAACCCGAACATCCCGCTAACCAAACCGTGGCAAATTTAATTTTATTCATTGTTAATTTTTCATTGAATTTGATGCAGATTTGGGCGAATGCCATCCGCCCCTACTACCATTCTCTCCCTCATCTTCCCTATCTCCCCGTCCCCTTGTCTCCGTCTCCCCCTTCTCCCCCTGCTTCCGAAGCCTCCCCTGCTCTCTACCTTGTCCATTCATGTTTCTCTCTAGCATCCACCAAAAATTGCAACTTGGCGCGATCGCGTTGTTTTTCGGCAGTGGTAGTTCCTTTACGGAAAATTGCCCCCGTCGGACAAGCATCAACGCATTTACCACAGGAAGTACAGGCATCCACTTCGCCCCAAGGCTGATTTAAACCAGAGACAATATAAGCCTTAGCACCCCGTTGAGCGACATCCCAAACATGAGCTCCTTCAATTTCATCACAGACTCGCACGCAGCGAGTGCAGAGAATACAACGATTGTGATCGATGCCAAATTGGGGGTGGGAGACGTCCACATGGTGATCGGGAAAGCGATAGGGAAAACGAGTATGATCCATGCCAACTTTGATCGCCAGGTTTTGTAGTTCACAATTATCATTAGCGACACAAATCGAACAGACATGATTACCTTCGGCAAAGAGTAATTCGATTACCATGCGTCGATATTCTTGCAGTTTAGGGGTATTGGTATGCACTACCATTTCTTCGGTTACTTGAGTGACGCAAGAGGGTAACAGTTTATTGATGCCTTCGATCTCTACCAAACACATCCGACAAGCAGCTACCGGGGAAACTCCTTCTAAAAAACAGAGGGTAGGAATATGAATATCTGCTTCTTTGGCAGCTTCGAGGATAGTTTTGCCTTCTTCGGCAGCTACAGGGATGTTATTAATCGTTAATGTTCTGACAGACATAATTTATTATTTTGTTGAATTAATTTCGATCAAAGTTTGTGTTTGGACGAACCAGATAGCTATTGCTGGCGGCATGGGCACGAAAAAATTCTTGGCTCTTTTTGCCATCCCATTGATTTATGTCTTTAGTACGGGACTGTTTAAATCTTTAAGATTGGCTTTTAAACGATCATCAGGTCGAGCAGATTCTTTAAAAATGGCAGACATAATTTTGTAGAAGCCAAATTTGCCATTAATTACTCCTGCTGTTGTTATGCCTCCGAACAGTGCGCCTATTATTCCTAAAGAGAATACATCCATTCCTGTCAGATAGAGATTTTTAATGGGAGTTTTCGCCCTGAGCCATTTTTGCCCCATCCTTTCTGGTACATAGGGAATGCCATAAATTGCTCCGCGATCGCTGGAGTCAAAGTGAGCAAAAGTCAAAGGGGTAGCCAATTCGTAGTATTCGATCAGATCTTTGAATCCAGGATAGTGAGACTCAACAAAATTAAGGATATTTTGCGCGATCGCTTCTTTCAATTGATAATATTCTTGTTCTCTGTGTCTCCAGTTTTGTTCCTGCCATTTCGAGAAGAATTCGTAATCGACAAACAAAAGAATTTGGGCAGTATGGGTTGTTTGGGTTTCGTCTTTTAGAGAGGCAAAAGAGATATAACAACAGTCAATTGATTTATCTGGCGCAGTACTCTGTTTTTGAAAAGCCTGGTTATGGTCGTAGGAGTGATAAATCCAATGATTTTCCCCTTTAAAACCCAACTTGGCTGGAGATTCTTTGAATCCCAAAAACATGGTCAGCGCACTGTGTCCTTTAGGAAATCGTTCGATCTCTTCTCTGTATTTAGCAACTAGCTCTTGATACTTTCTGATTTGTCTGGTACTGGATGGGAAATCCCCCTCTGCTTCAGCGTTCTTAACCTTGGGAATTAGTTTAGTATAGGTATTAAATGCTCCAGCATCAGAAATAACGAGCGGTGCATAATATTCTTTGATCGCAGCATGGGGTTGATGTGCTTTTTGCACCTTAACACCTTTAGCTATTCCGTTTTCAACGATAATTTCTCTGACTTGTTTTTGAGTAAGTACTTTACCACCATTTTTTTCAATTAGGGGTAGGATGTTGGTCGCAATTGACGATGCACCCCCTACAGGATAGTAACCACCTGTAAGGAAGTGGAACACTACTGCAGCATGGATGAGAAAAGAACTTTGTGCCGGTGGTAAACCATAAGTACCCCATTGGGAAGCAAGTAAGGCTTTGAGCTTAGGATCTTGGAAATTATGGTCGAGATATTCTTGAGTTGTTAATTTCTCGATATTTCTCAGTCTAGGATGGAAAAATGCGATTGCTCGACGTAAAAGTTGGGGAATTGTATCCATCTTGGCAACGGTGTTGATATCTTCAAAGTATCTTGCGATTTCTCGTTGTTGCTGGGGAAACATCTCAATTATTTGGGCTTTAAATTTCGTTGGCTGGCAAGATTGCTCGAAAGTAAAATCAGGATAAACAAACTTCTCAAACGGGTCAGGCATTTTATTCCACTTCAGTTTACCGTTGGTGAGATAGTCAAAAATCTTGCGTCCTAAATCACCTTTGCCCATGTTTCCGACGTAATGCAGTCCGACATCCCATTTGAATTTACTGTCGCGAGCAAATTCGTGAGTATATCCACCAACAACATAATGCTGTTCTAGAATCAGAACTTTTTTGTGATTCAATTTAGAGAGGATAGCAGCAACTGTCAAGCCTCCAAGACCAGAACCGATAACAATTGCGTCGAATTGGTTTGAATTAGACATAATTTCCTCCTCCTGTAACAATTCAGAAACGATTGATTAACCAAGCTATCGTCAAAGGTAAGATTGCTTCACTGAGTAGGATCAGCAACCACAGGCGTCCCTGCCAAATTCGATAATCAGCGATTAAGACTTCCCAGGAATTCCCTAAGACGTAATGACCGAAAACAAATTCAAACAAAATTGTTAAACCAATCCAAAAACAACTAACTAACAAGGCGCTAGACAACCAGGTTTCACCTCTAGCTTGTAAGGTATAGAGCCAAGCAAAAAGGAAAATGATAGGGATAAAGGAAAAGGTCTTATAAACATGAGCACCATAACTGCCCCGTCGCGGAGTGACATAGGTCTCCCCGATATAACCATTGGCGATCGCAAAAACGGCCATACCTAACCACATACCAAAAGCGAGCGCGTAATTAATGCCTTCCATTGTCAGCTTTCTCCTCCATCTAGAGCTTGTCGATTCTTAAATTCGGTATTGCTCCTCTCCCCCTGCTGGGCGCAAGCCTTGCGCCCCTACTACTGCCCCTGCTCCCAAAGCTCCCCCTGCTTCAGACAAAACTATGTTCTTGAATCAATTCCTCATATTCTTCGGGAAAATATTTCAGAGTACTCAATACAGGATTAGGAGCAGTCATTCCTAAACCGCAGAGACTCGTATCCTTGACCATATTGCAAAGAGATTCTAGTTTTACTAAATCTTCCTTAGTTGCCTGTTTTTTGATCAGTTTATCTAGCAAACTATGTAATTGTATGGTTCCCGCACGACAAGGAACGCACTTCCCACAGGATTCTTCAAGACAAAATTGCATGTAAAAGCGAGCAACTTCTACCATGCTGGTAGTTTGATCGATCACCACCATTCCGCCAGAGCCGATCATCGAACCAATATTACTCAGAGAATCATAATCAACTGGAATATCTAACAGCGATGCGGGGATACATCCGCCAGAAGGACCGCCAGTTTGGATAGCTTTGACCTCCCCATCAGGGACACCACCGCCCATTTCTTCAACAATTTCCCGTAAAGTAATTCCCATAGGGACTTCAATCAAACCATTGTTACGAATTTTCCCTGTCAGAGCAAAGATCTTGGTTCCTTTGCTATTTTCTGTGCCAATGCTGGCATACCAATCTGCTCCTTCACGAATAATAGTAGCAATATTAGCTAGGGTTTCCACATTATTAATTAAAGTCGGACATTGCCATAAACCAGATTCGGCAGGATAGGGAGGACGCGGCACGGGATTACCCCGTTTCCCTTCAATCGACTGCATGAGAGCTGTTTCTTCTCCACAGACAAAAGCTCCGGCACCAATGCGAATATCGATTTTAAAATCAAAGGAAGATTCAAATATTTGACTGCCTAAGAGCCCGTATTTTTTGGCTTGTTTTATCGCTTTTTGCAGCCGTTCGATGGCTAGAGGATATTCGGCGCGGACATAGATATAACCATGATTAGCACCCAGCGCATAACCTGCGATCGCCATTCCTTCGAGAACTAGATGAGGATCGCTCTCTAAAACACTGCGATCCATAAAGGCTCCGGGATCTCCTTCATCTCCATTACAGATAATGTATTTCTGTTCTCCAGGCATTTTTGCTACAGTTGCCCATTTCAAGCCCGTGGGATAACCACCACCACCTCTGCCGCGCAAGCCACTTTTACTAATCTCATTGACCACTTCTGCTGGGGTCATTTCATAGATTGCTTTATAAAGAGATTGATAACCACCCACAGCGATGTATTCTTCAATGCTTTCGGGATCGACTTTGCCCGTATGTTGTCGCACAATTCGCATTTGTCGAGCAAAAAAGGGATGTTGGGAATCGCCTTGGATCGGTTTTGCTGTTCCTCCGTTAAGCGCCTCAATAATACTCGGCGCGTCTTCTGGGGTTACTTCTTCGTAGAGAGTCTCTTGAGGATCTATTTGTACCAGAGGTCCTCGCCCACAAAAGCCCATACAACCGACTCCTACTACTTCTACGCGATCGCTCAATCCCGATTCTTGTACTACATTGGTTAGATTGTCTTTAATCTTGAGAGAATTGCCTGCTTGGCAACCTGTGGATGTACAACAATGGACACGAATAGGTTTTTGTTTATTTTTTTCTGTTTCAGCAATTGCTAATAGTTCGTTTAAATCCATAACTGGTGTCTTCTGTCTTTCAAGAATATGATCTTAAGATTTAACTTTTTGTTCTACTTTTAGTTATCGATAAAACCTTTAATTCTTCCTTGGGGGCTAGCCCCCCAGACCCCCCTTTGGGGACGTTACGACCTCCCCAAACCCCTGCCGTAAGTGTTAATTAGTAAGTTACAACCTTGGGGATTTTCTAGTAAATTCATGATTTTCTCAACCATGAGGTTGGAAACATCAACATCAACATAAAAATTTCCCTTTTTCTATTGCCTCCTTGTCTCCGTTATCTCCCTTGTCTTATCAATTCCAAAGTTGACAAAAAACTAAGTGTCAGATTGCCAAGACTCAACTTGTTGCAAGACCTTTTCTGGTTCTTGTTTACCTGTGACATTGCCATCAAAGACGACAGCGGGGGCAATGCCGCAAGCTCCAATACAACGGGCTGCAACTAAGGAAACATTTCCGTCTTTGGTAGTTTCTCCAGCATGAATGCCGAGATTTTCTTCTAAGACGCTCATAATGCGATCGCCGCCTTTGACGTAGCAGGCAGTCCCGAGACAAACGACACAGTTATGAACTCCTGTAGGTTTGAGGGAAAATAGATGATAAAAAGTTGCTACGCCATAAACCCGACTCAGAGGTAATTTTAGCTGTCTGGCTATATATTCCAAGATCTCAGGTTCGAGATAGCCAAAGGATTCCTGGGCTTTATGCAGAATCTCAATGAGGGCATCTTGGCGAAAGTGATTCCGTTTCATGACAATATTTATTGCCTTGAACCTTTTATCAGCTAGCGGTTTTTTAGAGGTGGTGGTTTTAGTTTGAGAAGTTTTGCTTGATGTCGCGATCGCATTCATAGATTTTAGTTGATAGCTAGAAAATTCGACCCAAATCTTTGTTTATTTACTCTTAGTACAATTAGTTATTCTAAATTTAATTTAAGTTAGTATTGGATGATTTTTGTTTTACTTATTTTTCTACAAGAAACAAAATTCATGAATAGCTGAAGATTGACCTAAGTCGTATCTATTTTTAATCTACCAACAAATAAGCTAATAAGAATCTACTTTTTAACAAAAATCAATAAAAATCAAATTATTTTTTTGTTCAAATTTATCGCAAGAAAAACAACAAAAATATTGTTTAATAAATCCTATTTAAATTGAATTATTTTATCTATTTATATCATGCTTTTATTTAAGTTAAGATAGCTGCAATGGCTACATTCAAAACAATTTACTTAAAATTGAATTAAGACATTAAAAGGTGAATCAGATGCAATCAATTACTGTTGCAGAAGCTGCTCAAAAGCTCCCAGATTTAATCGAAGCTGCACTACGCGGAGAAGAAGTTGTTATAACAAAAGATGATCTTTCAGTAGTAAAACTAATACCAGCTACTCCTGTTAAAAACCGTCAACCTGGAAGTGCTAAAGGTCAGGTTTGGATGTCTGATGATTTTGATGAGCCATTGGAAGAGTTTAAATACTAAATGTAATGAGATTATTACTGGGTTATTTGGTTATTGGTATTGGCAACTGTGCCACTGGTATCACCTAAGCCAAATGCACCAGCACCACCAGCGTCAATTGTACTGCTTGTAATTTCAACTTTTCGACTTTTGTCAGTATTAATATTTAAAGTTACATTTACAGATTCTTGTCTTTCGTTTTCAAGTTCTTTTTGTAATGGAGTAACTTGAGGTTCGCGCTTTCGTTCTATTTCCTGAGTGGGTAAATTCACATCGTCAATCAATCTGCGAACATAGACCATTTCAAAGCTTCTATCGCACTCTATCTGATATCTACCCTTTTCTAAACGTCTACGCAAATTTTCTAAAGAATAAGTATAAGGATTCTCACTTCCTAAACATTGTGTACAGTTACAGGGAACCAGAGTTTGATATTGTAAACGTTCAAAAGAGCGATGGATTTTATCTAGTTCGTAGTTGACGACTGTGAGTAAATCTTTAGGGCGTTTTCCTGTTACCCTAACTTTAATTTCACTTTGATTATAGTTTTCAATGACTTCAGCGCGAGTTTCTTCTTTGTTGAGAACAACGCCACTTCTCCAAACCAATGTTTGCTGTTCAATCCAAGGGTGGGTTTCGACAATGAAGCGAGTAAGCATCCCTTTAGGCATAAATTCATATCTGTAGCGTAAGATTAGATTATGGGATTTATCCCAGATGTATTCGGGTTGTTCGATATCAAGTAGTTGTGGTGCGATATAGTTATTGGGACGATTGGGAATTGGGTAGCAGAGTTTAAACCGCATCATTAGTTGCAAGAGTGATATAGTCTTGAATCGCTTGTTTGATTTCTGCTAAACCGCGATTTGTCGCCAAATTAGTTGGCAAAACTTCTTTTAAATTACTAAATTCTCCTCGTAACTGGCGTTCATTTACCTGACACTGACGGTCTTGTTTTTCATTTTTAATAATCAAAACTGGGCTATTATCACTTAATAGCTCGGCAACTTTTAGCCACCAGTAAAAATTCGTGTTTTCTTTGCGAGAATCAGCAACTAAAGCATAAAGAGAACGTTTGGTAAGAAAAAACTGGTGTGTTTGATGATAAATTTCCTGACCGCCAAAATCCCAGATATTAACGCGAAAGTCTTTACCATTGGTTAGTGGGAATTTCCACTGGATGACATCAATACCTTTGGTTGATTCTTCATCTAAATTGAGTTGGTAATTTTCATTTTCAATTTTTTTGGCTAAAGAAGTTTTCCCTGCTCCTCCTTCTCCAATAATCAAGAATTTTGCTTCGTAGAGAGGTTCAGTTTCATTAGGATCTTTTACTCGGAAATAGAAATCAAGGATTTCCTGGGCATTACCTGCCAAAATTTCTGGTGGAATGGGAACTGGATTTCCACGCAAATTCAACTTTTCAATTTTGGTAAGATTTATAATATCTGCGGGTAAACTACTCAGTTGATTTCTGCTGAGATCGAGAAATTGTAAATTGCTGAGTTGACCTATTTCTGTTGGTAAATTGCTTAGTTGATTTCTGCTGAGGTCGAGGGATTGTAAGTTACTGAGTTGACCTATTTCTGCAGGTAAAACACTCAGTTGATTTCTTCGTATATAGAGAAATTGTAAGTTACTGAGTTGACCTATTTCTGCAGGTAAAACACTCAGTTGATTTCTGCTTAGATAGAGGGATTGCAAGTTACTGAGTTGCTCTATTTCTGACGGTAAACTACTCAGTTGATTTCTGCTTAGATAAAGGGATCGCAAGTTACTGAGTTGCTCTATTTCTACGGGTAAAGTACTCAGTTGATTTCTCCGTATATAGAGAAATTGTAAATTGCTGAGTTGACCTATTTCTGACGGTAAACTACTTAGTTGATTTCTGCTTAGATAGAGGGATTGCAAGTTACTGAGTTGCTCTATTTCTGACGGTAAACTACTCAGTTGATTACTGCTGAGGTAGAGGAATTTCAAGTTGCTGAGTTGACCTATTTCTGTGGGCAAACTACTCAGTTGATTTCTCCGTAGATAGAGAGATTGTAAGTTACTGAGTTGACCTATTTCTGCGGGCAAACTACTCAGTTGATTACTGCTGAGGTAGAGAGATTTCAAGTTGCTGAGTTTGCCTATTTCTGCGGGTAAACTACTTAATTGATTGCTGCTGAGATAGAAAAATTCCAAGTTACTGAGTTTGTCTATTTCTGCGGGTAAACTACTTAATTGATTGCTGCGGAGTTCGAGGGATTGTAAATTGCTGAGTTGACCTATTTCTACGAGTAAATTACTCAGTTGATTTCTTCGTATATAGAGAGATTTTAAGTTGCTGAGTTGACCTATTTCTGCGGGCAAACTACTCAGTTGATTTCTGCTAAGATAGAGAGACTGTAAGTTAATAAGTTGCCCTATCTCTGTTGGTAAATTGCTTAGTTGATTTCTGCTAAGGTAGAGAGATTGTAAGTTAATGAGTTGACCTATTTCTGTTGGTAAATTATTTAGTTCATTGTTGCGAATTTCGAGGGATTGTAAATTGCTGAGTTGACCTATTTCTGCGGGTAAACTACTCAGTTGATTTCTGCGCAGATTGAGGGATTGTAAGTTGCTGAGTTGACCTATTTCTGCGGGTAAACTATTCAGTTGATTTCTATGCAGATTAAGGGATTGTAAGTTGCCAAGTTGACCTATTTCTATTGGTAAACTACTCAGTTGATTTCTGCGCAGATTGAGGGATTGTAAGTTACTGAGTTTGCCTATTTCTGTGGGTAAACTAGTCAGTTGATTTGAGACTATTTGAAGTTCTTCAAGTTTACTGAGTAATCCTATTTCTTTAGGTAAAGTAGTGATTTTATTGCCAAAAGTTTCGGTAATATTGCCATCGTCGTCATACTCATCTTTACCGAGAATTAGTTTTTTGAGTTGAGTTAGCTTCCTAATCTCAGGTGGTAAAGTAGTTAAATCTTTACCAGACAGGTCTAACTCTGTCACGCTCTCTTTTTTAGCTTGTTCAATTACCTGTAGCAGTTCTTCTTCGCTCATCAGCCAATATTGAGATTATCGATTACAGTTATTTTAGTACAAAGTAAAATCTCGATTAGGGCATTTTGGCTATAGTGATTTCGCTTCACGGTAATGTTTATCTTCTTGGATCGTTTATCAAATAGCGCTTTAATCTTGAGACGTTTTTGGTACTCTCGCGGAGTGCCAGCCTTCGGCTGATCGCATTCATAGATTTTAGTTGATAACTAGAGAATTTGACTCCAATCTTTGGTTCAATAAAATTAAGATTTTCTGATTTTTAACAGCTTACTTTTCCCAGCTCTCAGAACATAACATAGCCTGAGATCAAATACTTATACAACCGACTCCTCTTCTGACTCAGTTCGTCTTAATTTATTAGCCTAATAGATCATTGATTATGATTTTTTAATTGTTCTTTTAAAGAAGCCAATGAAGCCCAGCGATTGTCAATTTGGGGAGTCTCCGGGACAGAAGTAACTTGAGTCGCACCGGGACAGGAATTACCACAAACTTGACGCATCGGCATTGCTAAAGATAGTTGTTCATAAATCCAGGTTTGAGGCTCAAAATATCCGGTCGGATCTAAGTTTTCCGATAAATCTTCCAAGAGAATTTCCCGTTCTAGGGGTAAATTTGCTAAATCTGAAGCAGTTGCTTCCAACCAAATCAATTCTGAGTTGGCAATTTTTAAACGATGATTGTAATTTTGGGTACAGCGATCGCAGATTAAAGTGACGATAGTTTCTGCCTCAACAGATACTTCGAGGAAATTGCCTCCATGTCGAACGATTAACTTTCCTCGTACAGGAGTTAGAGTATCTAACCCAGCAATCAAATCATTAATGATAACCTCAGTGGTTTTTCCTGAGGCTTTGAGTAGGTTAGGGATATAAATCGCTTCCATAAACAAAAAACGGGGGTAGAACTTACCCCCGAAATAAAAATTTATCGTAATCGGACAATCAATTTTCTATGGGGTTCTTGACCTCGACTTTCGGTCGTCAAATCCTCAGAATTTTGCAGAAATGAGTGCATTTGTCTCCTTTCTGCAGAGGATAAATCACTAATCTCAACCTCTTGTCCAGTTTGTCTTACTTGTGCCGAAGCATTTTCTAACAGAGCAGTCAACTCTTGATATCGCTTGACACGATAGCCATCTAACTCAATAGTATAAGAACCTTGATCTTCTGGTTCTCGATTGATATTTAAGAGAGTATTCGCTAAATACTGTATCGCATCGATATTTGCCCCTTTCTCGCCAATTAACAATTGAGATTGTTCGGGCGATAAGTTCTTGACTTCGATATTTAACCAACAAGAATTTAGGTCTTCTGGTATGGTCTCAAATCCTTCTGCGATCGCGACAGCGCCAGCTTTGCTGATCGCAGTAGCCGGCATTCCCATTAAAGCAAGTACTTTATCGAGCCATTCCTTGCCCCTTGCTACTTGATTTTCCATAGGTTATTAACTAGAGGTTTTTTGCTGCTTTTTCTTAGAACGTTTACGTTCAAAAGGAATTTCTTCTCGACCTTTTGTTTCCTTTTCTTGTTCATCCAATATCTTCTGCAAATTGTCTGGCAAAGGTTCGCGGGTTAAAAACCAAGTTTGACCCATTTGGAAGATATTAGCTACCACAATATACATTAATACCCCAGCTGGCAGAGGGAAAAAGAGGAACATCCCACTAAACAAAATCGGCGTAATTTTCGTCATTGCTTGTTGTTGGTCATTTTCTGCAGTGGTACTTCCTTGCCCTGCGGTAGTTAATTGTTGGTTCAGATAAATACTGATACCAAAAAACAAAACCATACCCAAAATATCAAAGTTGATGTTCCCCTCGTCATCGATGACGCCAACTTGTCCCAAAGCCTTGATGAATAAAAACCCTGTGTTAGCAGCAATTCCTGGTAATTTAACTTCGATTGTGGCATCTCCAGGTGCTAACGGTATGATCGTGCCATCTGCTGCAACTTCGAGCCTCTCTGAGCCTTTAGTAACTTCCCATTGAGGATTAATATGATTTTCTGGATATTCAGCTAATATCCTTGATAAAGTTTTCCCTTCTAAGGTTTGAAATTGAATTTTAGTCTCTTCCCCTACTCCTAATTTACTACCACCGGGTAGTAATGCTGCCAGCTTGTAATGCACCCCATCGTCTATGTAAATATTTTGTGCCTTAGTGGCAAAAGGTTGGGGAATAATTCTTTCAATTTGTTCTTGAGGAAGAATTTGGACATCAACAGTGTAGGGAGTATCTGTAAACGGCGAACCACGCAAAGTAGCGAACAAAGCAAACAAAATAGGCATTTGTAGGAGCAAGGGTAAACAACCTGCTAAGGGATTACCAAACTCTTGCATCAATTTTCCCATTTCTTCCTGCTGTTTTGCAGGATCGTTTTGATAGCGCTGTTTGATCTCCTCTTGTCTTGCTTTCATCAGAGGCTGAACAATTTTCATTTTCCTCATGTTACGAATTTGTCCAGCACTGAGAGGATATACAGCAAAGCGAATTACCAAGGTGAGAGCAATGATCGCTAGACCATAACTAGGCACAATCCCGTAAAAGAAGTCCAGGATTGGCAACATAATGTTGTTAGAAATAAAGCCGATACCAAAATCCATTATTTAATCCGTCCACCCTTTGCGTGGTAATTTTCCACAGTCTAGTTTATCCCATCACCGATGAATCGAGATGGGTTTATTTGTTCTACCAATTAACTATACATCCAAAAATGTTAGTCTATTTTGCGATCGCCTCTACCGATTGCCCAGTTTTAGTGGCTGCTTTTTCGGAAATATAGTCATAAATCTCCCGAAATTGCGGTAAAGCTCTGAGTTCTATACGACTTTTATCTTTGAGCGTGATTACTAAATCACCCCACAAACCAATTCCCCGGGGAACTTTGACCACCTTAACAATTTGATTGTAGATGATATCTGTTTGATCTTTCCCCATCCAACCACCAATTACAGAAACTCGGCGGTTGGTAATGCGGTAGCGTAACCATAAGGCTCGGACGATAGCACCTACGGTCAAAGGGATACAGATTACTGTAAAGGCAAGCAAGATATTGAATATCAGATCGCCTACATGAGGCCCCCCTTCATAGAATACGTCTTCTTTAATACCCATTGATTATTTTGGTTTTTTTTAATAACTCTTCTAATTCTCGCAAAAAATCGTCATATTTGCACTCAACTGCTGTTGGTTTGACCACTACAACAATCTGCCAACCATCTAATATACGAGGTAGTAACTGTAAGAAAGCACCATGAATTTGTCTTTTAATCCGATTTCTAACTACAGCTTTTTTGCTAACTTTTTTGCCGATGGAAATACCAATACGACTAGGATTAATCTGGGATTGCTCGCCAACAGCTCGGGGGAACCAGGCTCTTAAAACCAAATGTTCGCTATGACGGCGTATTCCTTGTTGGTAAACAGTACGAAAATCTCGCCAATGTTTCAGGCGATGAATTTGAGGCAATCCCACACTAATCTAGATGCTTTTTCTTTACACAGATAAACGATGGCGACCTTTTTTACGGCGAGCTTGAATTACTTTTCTGCCATTTTTAGTTCGCATCCGAGCGCGAAAACCAGATTTTCTTTTTTGTTTGCGGCTGGTTCCGCCTAAGGTACGCTTAGTCACTTATTTACTCCTCCCTAGCTAGCTATAAGATATATTTGTTAGATATAAAAAGTCACAATCTCCAATTATACTATAAGACTAGGGATCAATGCTAACAATCCAAGTTCCTAGATGCTGTCGAATTGGTAAATCATCCGCCGGAAGTACTTGACAGTGAAAATAGTAAGTTCCCACCTCAGGATTTTTGACATTGGAGAAGACAATTTCTACTTTTTTACTTTCTTTCATAGGCTCTTCGAGGTCAATTTCTATGATGTAGCTTTCTTTATCCCAAACTACTTCTCGTAGGGGGAGAGATATCTTGTCTTTGCCATCTTTCACTCGGACTTCAATTTTATCGACATCAAATTTGCCATCGAAATAATCGGGGTAAGCAATAAAGAATTTGGATGCGCCACCGATTAATTTTTTCCCCGGTACGCGAAGCCGATAGCGATCGCGAGCATTGGCTTTGCCGCCAAAGTCAAGATAGTAATTGAGAATATTTTCTCGGTTAACCCCACTAAAAATAGTTAACCCAGAATTTCCCTGAGCAAAGGAAATGGTTGCAACTCCACCCAGTAAGCAACCAGAAATGGTTAGGGCAGATAAAAGACGTTTGAGATTAAGTTTGTTATTTAGCATAAGTTTTGAGTTGAATAAAAAGTCTGACCTAATTTTTTAATTAAACTTTACCATCGTTCGACTTTAGCAGAGTTTTCCTGAACTTTGAAACTTTGACGCTAGCGAATAAAAAAAGTGCCCTTCATTCGGTTAACGGTTATCAGTGAACAGTTAACTATATATTAAGTTGCTGAATACAGAATGAATTGGTTTGATTCTGGGCAAATTTATTAGAATATTAACTATATAGAGCAGACAGAACTTACCAAGTAACAAAAAATTTCCAGAATTTTTAATGAGTCAATCAGAATCACGCCCAGTACAAAATATTGCAATTGAAGAACCAAGCGCTTCTGATGGTTATGGAACTAGCAAAGCAATAGCTTACAAAATCGCAGAAGCAGCCGATGATAAAAAAGCTCAAGATATTGTGTTACTAAAAGTAGCAGAAGTTTCCTACCTCACAGATTATTTTGTGGTGGTCACGGGATTCTCTAAACCTCAATTAAGGGCAATTTGCGATTCCATTGAACAAAAAATTGCAGAAAACTTTGAGCGAGAGCCTATTAGGATAGAAGGCAAGACTGATGGTAGATGGGTGTTAATTGATTATGGAGAAGTCATTGTTCACGCTTTTCTGCCAGAAGAAAGAGAATTTTATAACTTGGAAGCTTTCTGGGGACATGCAGAGAGGGTTGATTATGGCATAGAATCAACTTTGAATCGTTAACTATCAATTGTCCAGATAGTCCCAAACCAACAACTCAATTCCTGTTATTAGTTATGAATCAATCGGCTTTAGAATTTTGCCCAGTTCCCCAAGAACAACAACCAGAGTATGAATATCAGCAGTTGCAAGATTCCTGGTTTTTATGCTGGCCAACGCTGCCACCTCAGGTTTATCTCAAAAAAATATTATGTTTAGGTTTGGGGTTACTTGCGATCGCCGCCCCGATTGCGGCAGCGAGTTTTCCGCCAACTGAAGCTCCGCTGCATTTCATCCTCTCAAGTTTAGGGGGTTCGGGATTTCTCACCACCTTATTTTTACTAAGATTATACTTAGGTTGGTCTTATTTACGCGATCGCCTTTACCAAGCTAAGATTTCTTATGAAGAATCAGGCTGGTATGACGGGCAAATCTGGGAAAAACCCCAGTCAATGCTAAATCGCGATCGCTTAATCGTAACCTATGAAATTCAACCGATTTTATGGCGTTTACAAAAAACTTTTCTCTATCTAGGTATTTTGGGGATAGTTGGCAGTATAATCTGGCTCGTCTTTTAAGAGAGCAGAGATATTTTGACATTTAGGTTGTAATTGGGAGCGAAATGACGTGACTAGGGCAAAAAGAACTCAAACGCCAAAAATAGAAGTTCATCTACTAAGAGAAGGTATTGAAGAATCAGTACATTGCGTAGAAGCTGTGGTTTGTGATGATCGTAATCGAACTCTTCTCGTCGCAGGAGATCCTCAAACTGCCACCTTTATTCGTTCTTCACTCAAACCTTTTCAAGCTTTAGCAGTGACAACTACAGGGACCTTAGAACGATATGAGCTGACAGACAAAGATCTAGCAATTATCTGTAGTTCTCATCGAGGAACAATGGCCCATTCTCGACAGGTTTTTAACATTTTGTGGCGGATTGATGTGGAAACTAATGCTTTAAAATGTCCGATTCCCGAAGGCAAAGAAAGTGCGCTGCAACATAATTGTTCTGGCAAACATGCGGGAATGTTAGCTGTTTGTCGTCAACTAAATTGGTCTTTAAATGATTATTTGAATCGTGCGCATCCTGTACAAAAGTTAACTTTGAATAAAGTAGCAGAAATTTTGGCCATGCCAGCCGAGGAATTTATTACAGCTCGTGATGATTGTGGCGCGCCAACTTATTTCATGGAAATACAACAGATGGCTAATCTTTATGCTCAGTTGGCATCAGGCAGTAATCTCGATTTAGAGCGCATTGTTCGGGCGATGACTCACTATCCCAGTATGATATCAGGGTATGGTTCTTTTGATACAGAACTAATGACGATCACAGAAGGCAGAATAGTCAGTAAATCAGGAGCGGAAGGCATTCAATGTATTGGTCGAGTAGGACAAGGTCAAGGTTTAGCGATTAAAGTTGCTGATGGGGCAAAAAGAGCTAAATATGCCGTTGCTATTCACTTACTCAAACAAATGGGTTGGATATCTCCTTCCATAGCCGAAAAACTGGCAGAAAAATTTATGAATCTTAGTAATTGCAAGCGTTTAGAAGTAATCGGCGAATTATGTTTAGTCTAATTATTTATGAACTTATGGTAACTATTAAATAATTCGTTCTAACCAATCTAAGAGAATTTGGTTGAATTTCGCTGGAGACTCATCATGGGGACAATGTCCCATCTGATCTAGTTCGATTAAATCAATTTTTTCATTAAGGCTAGCGAAGAAAGAAGCTAGCTTAGGAGGAACCATCCTATCTTGAAGACCCCAAATTAAGAGCATGGGGATTGTTAATCGAGGCAATACTTGTTGGGCAGCGGGAGCAAAATTTGCCTTTCTAACTCCTTGAGATAATTTGTACAGAGTTTTCTCGGCATCTCGATCATAAGCAGGAGCCGACAAAATTTGTATCAGTTCATGATTAACCGCATTCTGATCTGCATAGGCAATCTTGGCCCAACGACTAATTATAGACGGTTTACGGACTATTTTTAATAACGTTTTAATCAATAGGGGAGAAGCGATCAAGTTTTCTAGAGAAGTTACCACAGGTTGAATCAGAGACGGAATCATGGTTTGTCGGATCGAGATATCAGGCAAACTTAACATTACGATTGCTTTAACCATTTCAGGATAAATGGCTGCTAAACTCATACAAACTAAGGAACCCACAGAATTTCCCACCAGTACCACGGGTTCACCAATAAAAATTGACCAAAAATCATGTACCTGTTCTACCCAAAGTTCAACAGTATATTGAGTATCGGCTTTACGAGATGCCCCAAATCCCAATAAATCCAGAGCATAAACTGGATATTGTTGACTCAAAACTGGGATATTATGCCGCCAATGTTCAATCGAAGCCCCAAATCCATGAATTAAAATCAATGGAGTTTGCTCTGCGGTCGCATTTTTGATGAGATAACTATAACGAGTTTGCCAACCTCGCCAAATCCAATCTCTTTGGTTGCCAATGCGCTCTTGCCAAGATCTCTGGTGCATCAAATGTATTACTTTAAGAATGTTTACATTTTAGTAGATGAAGTTCTTTCATTCATGAAACTTCCTAGATTCTATCTGTTCCTTGGTTGTAGCTAAATTGATGATCGAATGTTAAATAAGTTAAATTAAGAACTATAGCTATTTCAAATTTTAACGATCCTTATCTTAACAAGATAGGTAGAATAGCAAGTAAGTGAAAGTTATTTAGCCATCTTTATAGTTTTACCAAATTACATTCTAATTACAAAAAACAACAAAATACGCCTGTGAGAGATAAAAGACGCACCAATAATAGCGATCTAACCAAAACTAACGGACAAATCCGCTTTCCCAACATTAGAGTCATCGACTCTGACGGCTCTCAATTAGGAGTGATAACTCCTAAAGAAGCTATGGCTATAGCCTCAGAGAAGAATCTAGATCTTGTGCTGGTGAGCGAAACTGCCAAACCTCCTGTTTGTAAAATCATGGACTATGGCAAATATAAGTACGAAAGAGATAAAAAGTTAAAAGAAGCCAAGAAAAAGCAGCATAATGCGGATGTAAAAGAAGTCAAAATGCGTTACAAAATTGAGGAGCATGATTATCAGGTAAGGGTAAAAAATGCCCAACGCTTCCTCAAGTCAGGAGATAAGGTGAAAGCAACGGTTAGTTTTCGTGGTCGCGAAATCCAGCACTCTAACTTAGCTATAGATCTTCTCAAGCGAATGGCTGCGGATTTGGAAGATGTAGGCGAAGTGCAACAAAGACCCAAAAGAGAAGGACGCAATATCATGATGATGCTCTCACCGAAAAAATAAGGTGATTGACCTAAAACAATGATGATTCAGTAATGCCGAAATCCTTAGTTAGGTGAGAGGGGGAAGTAAAAGAGAGATCGCGGAGATCGGGTAGTGTGCAAGACAAATGGAGAAAATGAGAAAACAAAAAACTTAACCGGGGAACACCGCTCACCGCAGGCACCGTCGTCTCTTGGTGCGCGTTCCCTAGGTCGGGAGACCCGACCGGGGTCGCACCGCTTTTACGGCGGTGTAACGGTGAC
>JASJDR010000132.1 GCA_030065615.1 Xenococcus sp. MO_188.B8
TTGCTGATTTAAAACATGAATTAAATAGTAATACTAATATGGCTCTTGGTTTTTGGCTCTTGGCTATTAGCTTTTTGAGAACATATTACAGAAGATGATAAATTTGCTTTTCATAGCTTGATTCAGCAACGCCAAAAATTAAATTCTCGGGCGCTAGTCACTTTAATAATCGCTACACTTAAGGTATCAGGTTATTAAAAACAGATGAAAGCTTTTTCTTCAGGGGAGCATTTCCCCCAACTATTTGCTGGTCTAGTCGTTCTTTCTGGTTCATTGGTTATCAGTGCCTTCATTGGCTCGGAAGCGATTCGTGAGGTTAAACAGGCAAATGATTTGCTAGTTGTGACGGGTTCAGCCAAACGACCAATTCGTTCAGACTATATTATTGTCCGTCTTGCTGTTTCTAGCCAAGATTCCACAGCTCAAGCAGCTTACCAAAACCTCAAACGTCAGACAGAGCAGATAAAAACTTATTTGCAAGACCAACAGGTACCTGATGATGCCATTACCTTAAGTTCAATCCAGAACTATGCTATTCCCGAACGTACGCTGAACGGACGTGAGACTGGACAAATCTTGTCCTATCGCTTGACTCAACGTATTGAAATTCGCTCCGATGATGTGGAACGATATACTGAACTAGCTCAGCAAGCAAACGAACTGATCAATCAAGGAATCAACTTAGTTTCTGAACCTCCTGAATATCTATACACAAAACTCAGTCAACTACGGATTGAGATGGTAGCAGAGGCCACAAAAGATGCCAAGGCTCGGGCTGAAGCGATCGCAAGTAGCACGGGAAATCGGGTAGGTACGGTGCGCAGTGCCAAGACAGGGGTCTTTCAAATCACCTCTCGTAATTCAACGGATGTGAGTGATTATGGCATTTATGATACTTCTTCTCTAGAAAAAGATATAACTGCCGTAGTATCAGTCAAGTTTGGGATGGAGCCAGGTAACAGATAATTAATATGATGATTAAAAATATTTTAAAAGAGGTGATCGCGATCGGTTTGCAGAAAACTATCGGTAAATCACTTTACCCTAATAGGAAAATAATCAAGTAAATTTTTCAGAATCAATTAAATTATGTGCTATCTAAACAACTAAATTTAATATATAGTCATTCCAAATAAAAAACATACGATACTGTAGGGGCGAACGGCCGTTCGCCCCTACGAAAGATATGTATTATAAGTTGATCTGCTACCATACGTAAATTAATTGGAATAACTGTAATGAAGGATTAAGGATTTAAATTTTTTCTCCATCCCTCTTATCTTCTCAATCTCCTCTGACAATCACTATTGCATGGTACTCTTAATAAGATATTCTGCCCATTTAGCAGCAAGTTCGAGATCGGTAAAGGGAATTTTAATCGAACTTTCTTGGTTTGTTAATTGAAATTCTAAACTAGGAATAGCTTTGCTTTTTTCAGTAGAAATATTATTGAAATCAATCACCGTATCTCCTAGAAGTAAATTGATACTCGCGACATTTGTTAAAGAAAAAGTTTGTAAATCGAGAATTCCTTGCGGCGTCGGTTTGCCCCAAGTTATGACATTGTCTTTTTTTCCCAATACTGCATAAATATCATATTTAGCCTTATCAAATTGTTCTGACCAAATGCGATAGCCTTCTACTTTTTGATATTCTTGCCAACCTTTCCACGCCAACCAAATAAATAATCCTAGTAGGGGGAACCAAATTAATCCTCTTTCCATAATTTTTATTGAAAATTTTATTATTATTAATTTTATCTATTAGCGATCGCAAATTGCCAATTAGAGATATAATACTCAATCTAGCTAAATCTTGAGAAAATATAAACCTGCAACATTATTGTGCGAGATTATTACATGAAGCATGGAATATGAACAGATTAAATACGATTTAGAAAACTCGCCTCATATTAAACTGCTCAGAAGTGGCAATGCTCCCTTCACTATCAGCTTCTTGTATCAGCAGTTAAAACAAAAGCAACAAATTTCTATTACCGAATCCGAGCTAGTAAAAAAGCTGGAAGATTACCTAGAATTTTTACGAGAAAATGAACCCGATGCCTATTCGCGATCTCCGAAAGAATATTTAAACCAATGGTGTGATGATAGTTTACTCCGCAAAATCTATAGACCTGATAGTAATAATCCTGTATTGGAAATTATCGACATTCGTCTTAGGAGTTTTCAGAAAACGATACACATTTCATAGATTTTGAGATTTTGTTATTTATTTAAATAAGCATACTGTTGTACTTTGCTGGATTATACAGAAACATTCTAGGAAACAGCGAATACAACTTATTTCTAGCATAATTTAATTTAATAATAAATAGTAAAATTACTTATATTCATTGATGTAAAATAGAATTTATTGTCAATTTAAATATAGACATTATCTCAGTATTCCCGAAGTTTATAAGGTTATCTATGATTTGTTTTAATATTCAAAATTATATTTTCAATACCCAAAAAAAACAAATATTTGTGAGCGCTAAATTATCGATTTTATAAATAAATTAAGAACCTGCTTAGGAGATGTCGCGAAACAAACTGCGGAAGATAACAAACAGAGATTTAAAAATATTCAAAAATTTTTGATCGAACCTTTGAAAAGCCATAGCCCTCGTTGGCAAAATAAAGTTACAGATATGCGTAATTGGTTAGATTTTTCCGTTACTAAACGCGATCGCCAAATTGTATTAGATAAAAATCGCGATCAATCCCTCACAAATTAAACAAAAAGCCGAACGTAAGTATAAACAATTTTTGAAATCAATAATTAACCAGCAATACTTTTTTCCGTTAGAATTACCTATCGGTAAAATACCTAAAGATTATATTCAACTGCGAGATGAAATCAATTATTTATTTGAAAAATCACAATCAAATTTAGGTTATGGATATACTGTTGAATTGACAACTAAAAATACCCAAAAATATGGAGAGCAATCTTTACCCACTAAAATTAGTATCGACACTGAAACTGATTATCTCAAATTAATCAATAAACAAGCAGAAGTTATTAAATTTAAATCTAATATTGAATTAATTCGTTTATCAGTGCCAAAACTCGAACAATGGATGCTTAACAATCTTCAGAAAGTTATTGACTATGCAGAGCAATGGGAAGATTTATTAAAAGTTTGTCGTTACTTTCAAAGTAACCCACATCCCAATCTTTATATTAGAGAATTACCAATTGAGGTTCATACTAAATTTATTGAGCAAAATAAAAGTATTATTACTGCTCTTTTGGCAGCAATTTTACCTGCCAAAGTTATTCAACCAGTCGATAAACAAAAAAACATATTTTTGAACAAAAATTTTCTCTCAGATATGAAGAGCCTTTAGTCAGATTTAGAATATTAGACAAGAAACTCAAAATCTATCCCACTCTCGAACAACAACAGCTACTTGCTAAGCAGTTTGGCTGTGCTAGGTTTTGGTGGAACAAAGCATTAGGTTTGCAGTATGAGCATCGAGCTAATAATGAAAGATGGTTAAAGCGTACTGAGCTTAATGCTATGCTGCCTGAACTGAAACAAGAACTACCTTGGTTAAAAACTGATTGCTATTCTCAAGTTCTCCAGGCAACAACCAAAAACCTAGAGCAAGCAATGAAAAACTGGTTTGAAGGTCGAGCCAAAAAACCAAGATTCAAAGCTAAAAAAAATAAACAATCAATTAGTTTTCCTCAAAATGTTATTATTGTTGGCGAATATCTCAAGATTCCTAAAGTGGGATTAGTCAAGGCAAAAATAACTCAAGAGATAGAGGGAGAAATTAAAACTGTCACTATTTCTGTAAATCCTTCAGGGAAATATTATGCAGCTATTGGTTTAGATCTTGGGGAGCGAGAAATTGAAAGCTCTACTGAGGGACAAATCTTAGGGATTGACTTAGGGCTAAAAGATTATGTGACCTGTCACAACGGAAATGACAGTTTCCAGGTCAAGCATCCCAAATGGTTGAAGCGTCGCCAACGGAATCTGCGCCAACAACAAAAACAATTAGCCCGCAGGAAGAAAATGAGCAAAAGACGAGCAAAAGCGAGAAAACTAGTAGCTAGAGTTCATGAACGACTAAGCAATTCTCGACAAGACTTTTTACATCAACTATCTCGAAAAATAGTAGACGAAAACCAAGTCGTTGTAGTTGAGAACCTTAATATAAGAGGTATGGTCCAGAACCGTAAATTGAGTCAAGCTATTTCCCAATCTGGATGGGGAATGTTTCTCAACTTTCTTGATTACAAGCTAAAGCATAAAGGAGGTGTTTTAGTAGAGATAGATAGATTCTTCCCTTCCAGTAAACTATGTTCTAGTTGCGGTCATACATATCAGGATTTGCAGCTTTCTGAAGATTCATGAGATACAGAATTTATTAGTTTTAGAGATTGGGGATTGGGAATTAGGGATAGGGAAATACAAGCATCACCTTCTTCCCTTCTCATTAATCACCAATCACTAGTGGACTTGGGCGTAAATACAACACCCATTCAAAAAGCTTAAAACCTTTGTGCTAAAAGACTTTTGACTGTCTTGCCGAGCGTTCCCTTGCCCAGAACACGGAGCTGGGCTTGTCCCCAGAACACGGAGCTGGGTAAACAGATCGGTGCTCTGGATAAACGTCTTACGCCGCCCTAACCCTAAAGGGTACCCCTTCGGATAAGGATACCGCTCCGCATAACGCGGGGTCTCGGCGCTTTTGACTTTTGACTTTTGACTCTTGACTTCGGCGCAGCGGTACTAGTCACCGCTTCTACCTTCGTTTAATCTGCTTTTTGAGCTAGAGCAACAACCTTAGCAAAAGCTGAAGGATCGAGCATTGCTAATTGAGCTAGCATTTTGCGATTTAGACCAATATTGGCTTTTTTGAGCTTACCAGTGAGTTGACTATAA
The DNA here is from genome assembly GCA_030065615.1 of Xenococcus sp. MO_188.B8. GTDB lineage: Bacteria > Cyanobacteriota > Cyanobacteriia > Cyanobacteriales > Xenococcaceae > Xenococcus. The sequence goes on from JASJDR010000132.1 coordinate 4,904, forward strand.
CTTAAACCATGTTGACGAGCAGCAGCGTTAATCCGAGTAATCCATAAACGGCGAAAATCACGCTTGCGTTTACGACGATCACGATAAGCATTCCGCAAGGCTTTCATTACCTGCTGGTTAGCAGTCCGAAATAGCTTGGAGTGAGAACCACGAAAACCTTTAGCTAGTTTAAGAATTTTTTTACGGCGTTTGCGGGCGACGTTACCTCTTTTGACTCTGGGCATAATTACTAGAATTTATTTCTATAAATGTTGAACAGATAGATGAGATTTTTATAAAATGGCAGAAAATCTTGAAAAAAAATTTAGCTATTTAGCTGTAGGGCATCATTAAGCGTACATTTTTTTCGTCAGATTCATGAACCAAAGACGTCTGGGAAAGACGACGACGAGTTCTCTCTTTACTTTTGCGTTCTAACAAATGGTTTTTAAAAGCTTTACGACGGACAATCTTTTTGCCACTACCAGTGATGCGAAAACGCTTGGCAGCTGATTTTTTCGTTTTAATCTTGGGCATGGATGAATTTTAATTCGACACAATTTCTCATTATATCGCGACATTGAGTTTTTTCCGATTATTAATTCTAGCGATCGCGTTTTCTCTTATTTTCAGTGAAGTGTGAGGCTGGATTTTTGAGCTCCCCATTCCTCCCCAAGATTATAAGTTCCTGGACAAAACTAATATCATATTCTGAATTTTGTTTTATGTTCCCTGTTCCCTACTACTTGTATAATTGATGGGCTTGGCAACCCAAAATATAGGAATATGACTTCTGTTAGCGATCGCTTAAAAACTATTCAACAAAATTCGAGCTGTGCTTTAATTCCCTTCATTACTGCTGGAGATCCTGACTTGGAAACTACAGCCAAAGCACTACAGATTTTAGCCGATAATGGCGCAGACGCGATCGAACTTGGTGTTCCCTATTCCGATCCCCTTGCCGATGGACCGACAATTCAAGCCGCTGCCACTAGAGCGTTACAACGAGGAGTAAAACTAGAAGATGTTTTGGAAATTGTGCAGACATTTCCCAATAAAACCGAGATTCCGATTATTCTTTTTACTTATTACAATCCGATTTATTATCGAGGAGCCAAAAATTTTCTCCAACAAATTAAGGATGTGGGAGTCAAAGGTTTGGTAATACCCGATCTGCCTTTAGAAGAATCAGAAAATCTGCTGCAATTGGCAACTCAGATGGGAATCGAGATAACTTTATTGGTAGCACCTACTAGTTCCCAGGATAGAATTAAAGCGATCGCCGAAAAATCCCAAGGCTTTATTTACCTCGTATCTGTCACCGGAGTAACGGGAATGCGGACGGAAATGGGAAGCCGAGTTAAAGATTTATTAGCCGAGTTAAGAACTGTTACCGATAAACCGATTGGGGTCGGATTTGGGATTTCTTCTCCTGAACAAGCTCAACAAATCAAAGAATGGGGTGCTGATGCGGCGATTGTTGGTAGTGCCTTAGTAAAACGTTTAGCTCAAGGAACTCCAGATGAAGGATTAAAAGCGATTGGGGAATTTTGTAAAAGTCTCAAAGAAGCCATATCCTAGAGCGTCGATTCAGTATTTATAAATTACTAGTGGACTTGGGCGTAAATACAACACCCATTTAAAAAGCTTGAAACCTTTGTGCTAAAAGACTTTTGACTGTCTTGCCTAGCGTTCCCTCTCTTGGTCAGCATTCCCTTGCCCAGAACACGGAGCTGGGTAAACGCCTGTCGGCGGCGCGGGGTCTGACCGCTTGCGTCTTACGCCGACCTAAAGGATACCGCTCCACACGCCCCGAAGGTAGCGCTAAAGCATACCGCTCCGCATATCCTTTAGGATAACGCGGGGTCTCGGCGCTTTTGACTTTTGACTTTTGACTTCCCCTCCTGGTTTGGTTCCCCTCCTGCTCCCCTCCTCGGAGGGGTTAGGGGTGGGTTGGGTTAGGGGTGGGTGACTTCCGCGCAGCGGTACTAGTTATTGAAATTTTGGTTTGAGCCATTCCCATTCTGAAGTTTTAAGCTGCATATCTTTAATTAAACCAGTTTTTAGATTGAGTACCCAACCATGAATTTGGGGTGCATTACCTTCTCTCAAACATTTGCGTAAAATTGAAGTTTGATAAAGGTTTTTTACTTGAGCAATGACATTCAATTCTGCTAGACGATTAATTCTCTCTTCTCTGGTAGATAGCGAGTCTATTTCCAATTTTTTTTGCAGATATAGCTCTCGAATGGGATTTACCCAGTTATCAACTAATCCAGTTGTACTTCCTTCTAAAGCGGCTTGGATACCTCCACAACCATAATGTCCGCAGACAATAATGTGTTGAACTCTTAAATGGGATATCGCATAATCTAAGACAGATAGAAAGTTAATATCAGTCAGAGATACTTGATTAGCAATATTTCTGTGAACGAAAATTTCTCCCGGCTCCGTTTTAGTATACAGAGTTAAAGGCATCCGACTATCAGAACAACCAACGTATAGGTAAGGTGGTTTTTGTTCGGCTGCTAGTTGATTAAAATAATCTGGTTCTGAAGTAAGTTTTTCAGCAACCCAGGATCGGTTATTTTCCAGTAATTCTTCTATAGTAAGGTGAATCATTGACTTTCCAAGTCTGTTGCCATTATCAAGCTAATCCAAACCACAAACGGCAATATGTATACAAGATTACATAAATTTTCTAATTTACCCCAGACATAAATTGTTTTAACTGCTTGATTAATTGATCAAAATAAGGTTCTAAATCATGTCTTTTCGCTAGGTCAAATTCTTGTAGGCTGTAGAATTTTAAGTTTTCTAATCCCAACACCATCGCATCTAGAGGTACTTCTAACTCCTGATATAATTGCTCCATATAATTCAATCCTTCCTGACTTGTATAGTCAACAGATCCTCCTGCTATGCCATAACTAATACAACGCAGAAAATGCCAAAAATCTCGCCAGCAAGCTTCTGCTCTCATTGGGGGATAAAGACCTCCTCCTGGTTCTGTAATATTAGGATAGGTAGCTAAAACTTTTTCTCTAGCTTTAGCGATCAGATCCGAGGCTCGATCTCTGAGTAATTTAGCTTGAGCTAATGATTCTTCTAGTTCTGGTGTAAGATTTTGGAGCTGTTGAAGCTCCTGATCGCTTAAATAACGGCCTTCGTCATCGGCTTTTTGAAAAATATCAATTACTGGTGCCGAATATTTGCCTTGCCAAGTAGTAAAACTGACAATTCGAGACTTTTTAATCAGTTCTTTGACTTTATCACTTAACATAATTGCGATCGCTAATTTATTATTATTCTCCTAAATAAACTTTTACCACCTATTAAGCTCAGTAAACCAGCGGCAAGAATGTAAAGTAAGGTAAAGGCAAATAATTTTTATCATTTTTCTTAATCTCCAATGAATATAGAGCAAATTAAAACAGATTTAAAAAATACCGATCCTCAAAAAAGAATGAAAGCAGTTTTAGAGTTGAGAAATCAGGATACAGAAACAGCTGTACCTTTGCTGACCCTCAGCATGAAAGATAAAGAATTTTTAGTTCGCTCTTTTACTGCTATGGCTTTGGGAAAAAAACAAAATGCCGAATCTTTTGCTGCATTACTGGAGATGATAAAATTTGATCGCGATCCCAATGTTCGCGCTGAATCTGCCAACTCTATTTCTTTATTTGGGGAAATTGCCGCACCTCATCTTACTCTAGCTTTTGAACAAGATGATCATTGGTTAGTGCGTCGCAGTATTCTGGCTGCTGTAGCTGAGCTCAATTGTGCAGAAGAACTATTGCAAATCTCTTCACTGGGGATCGAAGGAGAAGACAAAACCGTTGCCGAATCTTCAATTGATTGTTTAGGCAATTTAGCCAATACAGAGAAAAAGTCTCAAGCTCTCCAAAAACTCTTATCTTTAGTAGATCATGCAGATTGGCGGATGAGATGGCGCACAGCTAAAGCTCTAGGAAAATTTAAGGAACCAGAGGCCAAAGAAGCTTTAACCAAACTCAAAAACGATGAAAATCACCGAGTAGTTAGTGCTGTACTTGAAAGTCTAATGTAAACTCTCGAAAATTGGTCACCGTTACACCGCCGTAAAAGCGGTCTGACCGCTGCGGTGACCGGTGTTCCCCGGTAAAAATAGCTACTGCTTTCTTTGATTTTCCCTAATATAACTGGTATGCAAATGAGCATTAAGTCTTTAGTACTATAATGTTTATATGATACTTTAAGAAAAGTAACAAAAATAACTTGAGCCTTGATAAACTTTTCAAGTTGTGCATACAAAAATACATGAGGTTATATCTCTATGGGATCTGTGGGAATGACAAATGCTACTTTAGAATCTTTAGTTGTGGATTTTTTCAAGCGATCGCAAGGTCAATGGAAATCCCAACGACGCTATTATATGCTTAACCAAGAATCAGAGCCTCAAGAGGTGGAAAGTTTACTTGAGGTTAGTTTTTTGGAACGAGGAGCCCCAGAATTAAGAGATTTAGCCGATTTACATCAATTAGAACCTCAAGATGCCCTGCTCTGCGGCACTAAAGTAACCTGGAACAGTAGTTATACCAATAGAAACCGTAAAGCTTCTCGTGGTTCTACGATTTTTGGAATTCTGGGCAATAAGCTTTATCGCGATCGCGGTTTTGCGACCAATCAACCTGTATTGGCAATTTGTTCCTTTACTAATCCCGATATCCTCTGTTTGCGTACCGAGTATGGTGGTTCGGTTTTTGAAGAAGAAATTAGATTAATTGGTCATAGCTATCGTACTAGACAAACGATTATCTCCCGAGCAGGAGAAGAAATTACCATCGGTCAATATTTAGAAACCAGAATTTAAAATCGTTTCACGATTAATTATTCTCCTTTTACTCATTAATTAGATATTTTTCCAGAAACATTTATCCTAATGCTCCGTCATAATGGTTGAAACTCATCTAACCTTATGGCGGATATTTTACTTTTAATAATTACTATCCGTAAAACAGTAACTATCAATCAAGTAACTAGCTCTATTTCTATTTAAAATTTTCTTTGATTCCCGCGGAGGATAACTATGTCGCTAAAATCTTATATCAAGATAACCAGCCTACCCCTAAGCATTGCTCTAATCTTTAGTGGCGGAAGTATCCATGCTGGTACCATTTCTCAAATGAAGGAATTAGGTCAACATAATTTAGGACAACTACGACAGTTAGTCAGTCAAAATCCTAGAGACGTCATTATTGATACTGGTCATAACTCTAATACCGATTATGATTATGATGCCGATTATGATTCTAATAGGTCTACAACCCCCAGGAGAACTAGGACAACTAATGCAGATACCAGATTTACCTGTGAATATATTAACGGTGAATACACAGTAATGTATCGTCCTGAAACTAGGGACAGTTCCTTTCCTTGGGCTGTACCTGGTCAATTAGGAGGAGGGTGGACACCTCAAAAACGCTGTGATGAAATTACTCGCCGTCTCGAATCCTATCGAGAAGATGGTTTATTAGAAATGACCACAGGCATCGAAAATGGCTATGATACTATCTGCGTTACTACTCAAATAGATCCTACAGACTGTCGCATTGTACTAACTGTTCCTCCTGGTCAAGATCCTCAATTAACTCGCGATCTTGTGTTTGAAAATCTGCTCATTGCTGATGATGGTTCACAAACCCAAGGAGTCTATACTTATTCAGGCAATGGTAATGGTAGTGATATTCTTAATGATATTGGCAATATTATTACTGGTAGGAGCAACAGCAGGGGCAACAGCTTACGCCCCCAATCTCCCGATAAAATTGATCTTCGTCCTTTCCTTGATCCTTCTGATGGTGGTACTGGCTCTCAACTCAATAACAATAACAACTATACTCCTGCTACACCTACCAATTCAGAACGCAAACCTTCTATATTTAAGTAGTTTTAAAACCGATAGTCTCTTCTAAAATTGAAACCATTGTCGATGATAGATTAATAAAATCTTTTCGGGACAATGGTTTCCAGGTTTTTAATGAGGAGCAATCATGAGAGGAAACCAGATTATTGCGATCATCTATTTGCTTACTTGTTGCTTACTTGTTTACTCACATCGGTGACTTGTTCATAAACTTGAGTGAGGCGATGGATACCGGCGCTACCACCAGCTAATAGTCCGCCTGTCAGAAGAACATCTATGGCATTGAAAAGGGATAGTTGCTTACCTACAAGGGAGATATCGGTAAAGGACTGTAAGATGCGAACCCCTGCTAAACTGATAACAATGCCAGCTAAAAGACTCAATCGAGCAACAATAGCTTTTGTCTGATCTCTGTATTTTCCTAGGTCATCTTCAGCTGCTTCTAATTGTTCCTTGAAAACTTTCAGTTCTCTTTTTTTTTCAGCTAATTCATCTGGGTCAAGGGTTACTACTACTATATTAGCAGGTTGACTTAGTGGCAAAGTTGAGTCTGATGACTCTGGTGCCGATTCATCAGTTATGGCAACTGGACTGGGGTTTATGAGCTCTTTGAGCTCTGCTATCTCTTGCTTTAAGTTATTAACTCGGCGACTTTTTCGATTTCTTTCTTCACCTCGCCAATTACTGACGAAGACTCCCAGTGAACTCTGAAGTGCCAAAGCGACAAAGGAAAAAACCACAATTATGTTTCCCAGATCAGTTAATGCTGATTCCTTAGCTGTAATGCTTCCTGTAAACGAAGGGAAAAAGGTCAATAGTACCCACAATAGAGCAATAATCACAAAAAATATTGCTGAGGCAATAATTAGGGTAAATCCAGCTTTGGTATTTTCTGAAGAGGTATTGATCATAAGTTTAAACAGGATAATCTGCCACTACTTGATTAGAACTAAAATGATAACAGCGCTCACTTATTATCAGTTAGGACGTATCACCTATACAAATTGCTAGTTCCGATACTGATTCTCGTAATCTAGCGATCGCATTTTGGATAAGCTCATACCTAATCGTTATTTAAAAACCAAGTCGGATCAATGTAATTAATGCGAGCGCAAGGTTCTAGGACGGATAAAATTGTCTTGCCGTAACTCCGAAAATTAACTCGATTATCTAGTAATGCCACAATGCCTTGGGATTCCCTTAAAGGTACAATCGCTTGTTGAATTACATTTAAGGCTGTGGGTAAGAGGTAAAGACGAAACCAATCTTGGCGTCGGCGTTTGAAATGGGCAACTCGACTAGCAACTAAAGGATTTTCCAAGGAGGGTAAGGGCAGAGTCGCAATGATTAATAATTTGGGGATCGGTAATTGATCCTGATGTTGTTTCCAAAACCGCCAACCCGTCACTAAAATTCCTCTATCTGTGACTTCTGTACTATCTACTTGTACTTTTGAACCTATCTGTGATGCTAACACTGATGCTACCTGAGCTCTGAGGGGAACATCTTCGACTAAGATAACTACAGGTTGCTCAATATTACGACTAAAACCGACTAAGATTCGAGCTTGTTCGATAAAGGCTGCTCTAAACTGAGGGTTATTTGGTAAGGGAAAGCGCTCAGGCAAATATAATCTGATATATTCTTGTTGACGATTGGGAGCATATTGTAAACAAAGCATTTCTGGCAATCCGAGCTTTTCGCGGTAAACTGGAGCTTGCGATTCCCGATCTAGAAAACTGCCGATAATAACTAAAGGTTGTTGATGCCAAATCGGATTTAAAGCCGTCGCCACTTCAGCAGGAGCAATATGCAAAGTGAAGAATCCTTTGCTGCTTTGTCGGGAAACCCATAGCAGAGGATTCAGCTGGGATTTTACTGAGCATGCATAACGATTAGAAGCTAAAAGATGCCAAAATTGGGCAAATTTGTGAGTTAAAGCTTTTTCCTTGGCTAATTTGTCCAGAATATACCTTAAAATATCCCGTTCAGGTTGTTCTAATAAATAGCATTCATAGGGATTGATCGGATGGGCAAAAATTGCTTTGGTTAATTTGACTCTGCCATTGCGAATCAACTCGGCATCTTGCGGATTAGCTTGTAATAAATTATCCCAATCAGATGGTTCAAGGGAGATAGTTAATTGTTCCATGGCCCATTCTTCAAGATCATCAGCGCGATCTATAATCGTGGGGATGTTGCGGGGAAATCTCTGTTCTTGATTTAGGCGATCGCTTATCCAGGCTTGGGGACTAGTTATAAGCAGCTGATCTCCCGTTTGCCATTGCTCCCCAATTCTTACTTTTTTGGTGATTCCTAACCATTTTTGTAGACTAGGAATTTCCTGATTAATTAAATGCGCTTGTTTAAGTTCTGGCACAACTATAATTACTGACCAATCTCCCAATAATGCTGGCATCAAGTAGCTAGGACAATATTTATGGATACTACTACCGGTTTGCATTAATGCAGAACGACCGAGGCGTAAAGTTCTTGCCACTAAACGCGCCATAGTTAGATGATGAGGCCAACCTCTATTTCCTTGTTCTCGTAAAAAATCTTTGAGGCAAGAATGGACTTCTACTTCTATCACTTCAAGGTTTAATGATTTAACTGGTTTCTGATTAGCTTTTAAGTATATGTTGTTTGATATTTAATGATTGAAGTTGGTCGCTTCGCACATCTTCGGTGAGGAGAGATCAGATAATGAGCGGATATGGAGAATTGTTTAACGCAATAATAGGCTTTTCTTTCTCTCTTTTGATAAGCACCGGAAAGGGGGAAGTACTTTGACAGATTCTATTGGTTCAACTCCAGAAACTGAATTGTGATCACCCATTCCCGCTCCGGTCGGATCTGACCGCTGCTTCCGCTGACTCAATAAACCGCAAGTTTTAAAAATATAGATCTCAAAGATTCTTATTGGGGGAAAACTCCAGGTTTGACAGCGATTACTCTTAGTTTACCGTTCCTGAGAATTTTCAGGGGCAAAGATTTGCCTATTTCGCTTCTTTCGACTTTATCTTGTACTTGTAACGAGTTTACTACATCGTGATCGCCGACTTTAACAATCGTATCTCCCACTTGTAATCCAGCTTTAGCTGCGGGAGAATTAGGCACTACTTTGACGATCAAAACCCCTTGATCTGCCGTAACAGTAACATCTAGATCTGGTTGTTGATTAATTTGTGCCTTAGTTTCAGGAGTCAGATTGACCATATGAATTCCCAGGTAGGGATGATCGGCTTTTCCTTCCGCAAATAATTGATTAGCGATCCTTTGCGCAGTTTCTATGGGAATGGCAAAACCTAATCCTTGAGCATCAGCACGAATAGCTGTATTCATCCCAATCACTTCTCCTTTGGCATTGAGTAAAGGACCACCAGAGTTACCAGGATTAATGGCGGCATCAGTTTGAATAAAGCGCACTCTTTTATCAGGAACGCCAACTTGAGAACTAGGACGATCAATAGCGCTAATAATACCTACTGTAACTGTATTATCGAAGCCTAAAGGATTGCCGATCGCGATCGCCCATTCGCCGGCATTAAGTTTTTCTGCGTTCCCTAACGTTACGGTAGGCAGGTCAGTAGCATCAATTTTTAAGACGGCAATATCGGTCATCGGGTCAAGGCCTAAAACCTCTCCTTCATAGACTTGACCATCTTTTAAGGTTACTTGAACAGTTTTAGAACCTTCAACTACATGGGCATTAGTAATCAATCGACCATCAGCACTTAAGATAAATCCGGAACCTGTTCCTCGTTCTACTTGATCGGGAATCGGGGTACTATCATCTCCAAAGAAGCGACGGAAAAAAGGCTGGGAAAATCTATTGTCCTGTGAAGACATTTCTACTTGACGAGAAGCATCAATCCTAACTACGGCTGGACCCACTCTTTGTACTGCTTGAGCTATGAAATTAACATTCTGCTCGTCAGTAGTTAAGCTAGGTAATTTAGATAAAGTTGGTATTACTGTGGTATATGTTTTTTTATTTTCAATCACTGTGGTTGAGTTGCTAAGGTAACGACTTCCCCAAAATCCTGCACCACAACCTAGCGTTAGCATAGCTAAATAAACACTTAGTTTCCGAAAAAATGAATTCATCTTAATTTATTGCCCATGTTTCAGGTCTTCCCATATCACAATTATTACAGAGAATTCGAGAATCGAGGCACAAGAGTTGTATTTTTTCTTCATGGTTACTTTATTTTGCTGTATTACGCAGAATCCCCGATGACTTATTACTTATCGATCGGAAAAAATGAAGAAGTTAATTCATAATTACTACAAAGAATCAGAACTTTCTAATTATTTTTGATAATTAAGTTTGCGGTTCGGGAAGATTGCCATGTTAGATGCTGGTTTATTAAAGGCAATTCAATGCTTATCAAGAGAAGTAGAACTAAAAAACTTACTACGAACATTGATAAGTCTAATTCATCAGAATTTAGCCTGGAAAAAATATCTAGTTGTCGTTAGCCAGTTAGGGAGTCCAAGTTTCGAGATCGCTGCTCAAAACAATTGCTGGCCAGCAATTTATTTAGCCAAGATAGCTAATGACTCTGGAGACTTATCTCCCCAGCTTTATGTAGAAAATATCCCGAGGGCAGATTATCAAGTTCAGATTCCTCAGACATTAGTTACTTATTTAGAATCCCATGGTCAATCTATCTTTTTCGAGGCAGGTAGCGCCTTAGAAATAGTAACTAAAGATTTATATTTATCTAAACAAGTACCACCGAATTTTTTAGGAGTTCCCTTGTTAGATCAAAATAATTTTTTTGGCATTATTTATTTAGAAAATTGTCAAGATCTTCAAGGTTATACTCCAGAAATTAAGGATTTTATCCAAGTTTTAGCAACTCAAACTGCTATAGCTTTAGGCAATCTTAAATCTGAGCCCAGCCCCAAAATTCGTGATCCCTATCCGATTACAATTACCTCAGCTTCAGACCATCAAAATGACCAAGTCTGGAATATTCGCGATCTTGAGCTTCCTCAACTAAGACGAAAAGAATATATTCTGCGTCAAATTTCCCAAGGTACGGCCAATTATACTTGTCAGCAATTTTTTACTAATTCTGAGCAATTTTTTAAGATTGCAGTGATACAAATTGGTCAAGTTTTTGGGGTCAATCGCTGTATTATTTATGATTATTTTCCAGGAGCAGATTCTAGCCTCGCGGTAAGAGCTGAATATCTTCAGGGTGAAAAGGATTCTGCGATCGAATGTTCAATTCCCTTAACCCATAATCCTCATGCCGTAAAGGTTTTGAGTCAAGATGCTACGATCGCAACTGTCGATGTCTATCAGGATGAGCTATTTACGCCCATTCAAGAAGTTTGTCGCAACATGAATCTCAAGTCGATCTTGGCAATTCGCACTTCTTATCAGAAGCAACCGAATGGGATGATTGCGCTCCATCAATGCGATCGCTTTCGCCACTGGACTTTAGATGAAATAAAGCTTTTAGAAGCAGTAGCAGTCCAAGTAGGAATTGCAATTGCCCAAGTTAAATTGTTAGAAAATGAGCAGCAGCAAAAACTAAAGCTAAATTACCATAATCATCAGCTCCAAAGAGAAATCAAGATCCGCCAAGAAGCTGAATCAGCATTGCAACTTAATGAAGAACTGTACCGTACCATCTTTGAACAGATAGATATTGGCATTGCCGAAATTATCTATGAAAATGGTCAATTAATTCGAGTTAACGCCAAATTCTCTGAAATTACTGGTTACTCTGAAACAGAATTGCTTCAGAAAAAAATATTTGATCTTACTTATTACGAAAATCCTTCGCCATTATTAACTCATATTAAACAATTACAACAAAGAAAAACTTCGAGTTGCAGTTTTGAAAATCGCTACATTCATCAAGATAAGTCTATTGTCTGGGCAAAGACAACAGTTTGCCCAATTCATAGGAACACGACAGTTTGCCCGATTCACCGAGAATTCCGCGAAATAGTTTCTTTTTTATGTGTCGTCGAAGATATCACAGAACGTAAACAAGCAGAAACCCTACTCCAACAACAATCTGCTGCCATAGAAGCAGCGATCGATGGCATAGCAATTCTTTTAGATGACAAATATATTTATCTCAATCAATCCTATGCCAATACTTTTGGTTATGAAGACCCAGAAGAATTATTTAGCCAAAGTTGGCATATCATCAATGCTCAAAAAGATATTGAACAAGCAGAAAGGGAAATTTTTCCCAGTTTACTGGAGCAAGGATCTTGGCAAGGTGAACTGGTGGGTAAACGTCGCGATGGTTCGTACTTTGACGCCGAATTATCCTTACTAATCTATGGCGCTAATTTAGTTTGTATTTGCCGGGATATCAGCGATCGCAAAAGTTCAGAAAGGCAAGTAATCGCCAGCCAAAAGCGCTATGAAATGCTAGCTACTGCTTCTCCTGTCGGCATATTTCAAATCGATGCTTGGGGTTATTGTACTTATGTCAATGAACGTTGGTCTCAAATTACAGGCTTAACTCTAGAAGAAGCTCAAGATGATGGTTGGCTCAAAGTAATTCATCCTCAAGATCGAGAACGATTTCGTCAAGAATGGGATCATGCTGCCCAGCAAAATATTATTTTCCAATCAGAATATCGGTTTTGTAACTCTTGGGGAGAAGTTAACTGGGTTTTCGGACAGGCTGTGGCTGAATATGATGCCGATGGCAATTTAGTGGGATATGTTGGTTCGATCACAGACATTAACGAACTCAAAAAAGCAGAAAAGATCTTAGCCAGTAAATTACAACGAGAACAACTTTTAGGACAAATCACCCGCCAAATCCGTCAAAGTCTCGATACTCAGCAAATTTTTCATGCCGCTGTTACGCAAATTGGTCAAGTTTTTCAAGTTAATCGCTGCTTAATTCATGACTATGTTTTAACCCCAGAGCCAGCACTTCCTGTAGTCGCAGAATATCTCCATAAGGAAGAACTTTCGGTACTGGAATACATAATTGACATTACGAATAACCCTTATCTACAAAAAGTTTTGAGTCAAGAATCAGCAGTTGCAGCTTCTAATATTAATCTTGAATTTTTATTTGAACTATTCCGTGATACATGTCAGCAGCTACATCTCAAGTCAGTCTTGGCGGTGAGAACTTCCTATCAAGGGCAACCGAATGGCGTGATTGCCTTACATCAATGCGATCGCTTCAGAGAATGGACAGCAGAAGAAATAAGCTTATTAGAAGCTGTTGCCGAACAAGTAGGAATTGCCCTGGCTCAATCACGACTTTTAGTCCAAGAACAGCAACAAATCGAAGCCTTAAATTGGAAAAATCTAGCCCTAGAAAAAGCGAAACAAGAAGCAGAAGTAGCTAACCAAGCAAAAAGCCAATTTATTGCCAATATGAGCCATGAACTGAAAACTCCACTCAACGCCATTCTCGGTTTTAGTCAACTTTTGACCTTAGATGCCAATTTAGACCCTACTGAGCAAGAATATATCGACACCATTCAACGTAATGGAGAACATTTGCTAGGTTTAATCAATAACATTCTCGATTTATCTAAAATCGAATCGGGACATATGAATATTAACCCCAAATATTTTAATTTTTATGACTTTTTATCAGAGCTTAAACAGATGTTTAACTTTCAGGCTCAGGCTAAAGGCTTACAACTGAACTTTGAGATTAATTCCGAAGTTCCTCAGCATATTACGACCGATCCAGGTAAACTTCGGCAAATTCTCATGAATTTACTGAGCAATGCCATTAAATTTACCATGCAAGGTCATGTAACTCTGACTATTTCTTGGCATGATTGGCATAATCTCATCTTTCAAGTACAAGACACAGGAGCTGGCATCGATTCCGATGAGTTAAAGAATTTATTTAAGCCTTTTGTCCAAACCAGTACAGGAAGAAAATCTTGTAATGGTACTGGCCTAGGTTTATCCATTAGTCAAAGTTTAATTCAACTACTAGGAGGAAAAATTGAGGTCGCAAGTATTGTCGGTCAAGGAACTCAATTTACAGTCTATCTTCCCATAAGTCAGACCTCGGAAACCACAATAGATCCACATTTCTCTCATCAATCTCAGGTCTTAAAATCATCTATGAATAAACTTGCTGTCGATAATTTTCAAGAAGAACTCGAAGAATTATCAATAATGTCAATTCAATGGCTAGAAAAACTTAATCATGCAGCAACTGCAGCAAATGAACGCGAAATTCAAACTTTAATTGCCATAATTCCTGACTCTCATGTTGCTTTAGCCCATCGTCTTCAAGAGATGGTGCATAATTTTGCCTTAGAAGGAATTATAGAAAGTACTCAAAAACTACTTGAAGTAAAAGATTGAAGAAGGCAGGAGGCTAGGCAAAACATATCTATTTAAAATATAGTAGAGACGGTGGGGTTTTGATCGGTTGTGCTATTTTATACCTGAATATATCGACAACAGCTTAACTTTTCTCAGTATTTATCAATTTCATAACAATGACCAAACTGATTGGGCAAATTAAAGAAGATATTTTAGTTATAGATGACAGGCCAGAAAACCTCAGACTCCTTGCTATCATGTTAGATAGGCAAGGATATGAAGTCCGCAAAGCAATTAACGGCAAATTAGGTCTGCGTGCAGCACAGACTCTGCCGCCAGATATTATTCTCTTAGATATCAATATGCCAGAGATGGACGGCTACCAAGTCTGCCAGGAATTAAAAGCCAATCCGAGCACTTGTCATATTCCCGTAATTTTTATCAGTGCTATTGATGAAGTATTAGACAAAGTTAAAGCCTTCAAGGTCGGTGGCAGCGACTATATTACCAAACCTTTTCAACTGGAAGAAGTTTCAGCCAGAATTGAAAATCAGTTATCAATCCGCCGTTTGCAAATACAGCTTGAAAAACAAAAACTAGAACTAGAAGAAAAAAATACTCAACTACAAAAGCAAATACATTATCGTTCCCTAGCGGAGAATGAAATGTTGGTGCTTAATCAAAAGCTTCAGATCTTAGCTAATATCGATAGTCTGACTCAAATTCCTAATCGTCATCGTTTTCAGGAGTTTTTTAATCGAGAATGGCGACGTATGACCCGAGAAAAATCTTCTATTGCAGTGATTTTATGTGATATCGATTATTTTAAAAAATATAACGATAGTTATGGACATCAAGCAGGGGATAATTGTTTACAGAAAGTGGCGCAAGCAATTGCTAGTATCGTTAAACGCCCCGCAGATTTAGTTGCTCGCTATGGAGGAGAAGAATTTGTGGTAATTCTACCTAATACGGAAGGATTGGGGGCCTTAAAAGTAGCTGAAGCTATTCGTCAAAATGTAGAACAGCTACAGTTAGAACATTCTCAATCAAGTATCAGTAATTTTGTAACTCTTAGTTTGGGAGTCGCTTACACGATTCCGAATCAGGATAATAGTCAAGAATTATTATTGGCTTCTGCCGATCAGGCCCTTTACCAAGCAAAACAGCAAGGTCGTAACCAAGCTGTCTTACAATCAGTATAAATAATTTAAGTTCGGTAGAGCCTATAATTCATCGCATATGCTGAATTAATTCGGGAAAAAATAATCTAAAATCCATTTCTAGTTCTTGATAATTATTGATTAATTCTTCTATGGCAGGACAAAGATTAAAGTATTTATTTCTGTGTCGAGTAAGTTTCCAGGAAATTCTTTTTAAAGACTGCTCAATTCCGTATAAATCACGATAGGAAGTCAGCCAATTATCTGCGATCGCACGTTGAATAACATTGCTAGCTCGCCCAGGGATTTGATCTAAATAAGGCTCAAAAGAAATATATATTTCTGAAGCAAAATACTCAAGGGAAATATCAGAATAATTAGGCCAATTGCGAGCTAAGATATGGTCATAAAAGATGTCTACTAAAATTCCTGAAAATCTCCGATATTGAGGGACAATTCTCTGTTTACTTTGCTTGACTATCGGATGAGAATCGGTAAAGATATCTATTTTTTGATGATCTGCGATTCCTCGTAAAATTTCGTTAGATAAATTGGTTCGTTCTTTCCCTTTGGTTAAATCACCTAATAAATTACCTAGCCTATGTTCAACTGTTGTATCTGATAAGAATAAATGAGCTAACCAATTCATAAGTTAAGAGAATAGTGATCAGGGAATGGGCATTGGAATGACTATAGTAATCTAAAACTGGACATAATGCATTA
Organism: Xenococcus sp. MO_188.B8; assembly: GCA_030065615.1. Classification (GTDB taxonomy): domain Bacteria; phylum Cyanobacteriota; class Cyanobacteriia; order Cyanobacteriales; family Xenococcaceae; genus Xenococcus. The sequence continues at coordinate 20,973 of JASJDR010000132.1, forward strand.
ACTTAGAAATAAAATCACTATCTAATTGAAGACGACGTTGTAAATCTGCTAAATTACGATACAAGCCATTATCTTCTCGCTCTTCAAGCATTAAAACTACCAAATCACTCTCTAATATGGGGATTTGGGCAATCTCTGCTTCAGAAGCTTTATTAAGATTAAATTTTTGGGGACTTAAAGGGCTAAGAAGATCATAATATTCAAAATGTAAAACTGGTTCTAGAGGTAATATTCTTGTAACAGGAAAACTTAGAGCAGCAGCAAGATCTTCGATACAAAGTAATTGTACGCCCATCCCAACCAATTCTACTAGCGATCGCCCTTGATGAATCGAAATACCAGGTAAGCGTAACCAATCATCAACACTAGCTTGATTGACATTAATTTTAATCCCTAATTCCCCAGCAATTTTGATTTCTTCGAGAGATTGAAAGCGATAATAAGGATCGTTGAGTATTTTATAGGAAATCGCTTTTTTCCTAAGACTAGATAGTACCATTACTAGTTCAGAACTAATGATTGATAAGTCATAAATGCTAAATGCAAAATATAAAATTTTTACTGAATCAGATGGATTTTTCTAGTAATTGACGGCGTTTTTGTTCAAATTCATATTCTGTCATTAAGCCATCTGCGCGTAAACTATCCAATTCTCGTAAAGCTTCAGCGATCGCATTTACCTTTTGTACTTCATTAATTGCAAACTGTCCAGTAGCAATACCGTTAAATTGGAAGTCAAATTGCTCTAGATCTTGCATCATATACCAAACTGCATCGATCGCACAGGCAATTCTTACCATAGGACTAGACCACAATAAGAGATAAACAATGCCCCACAGTGGTTGTCCCAAATAGAATTTCTGTAATCCAGGAATGGGAGTGATTGCGCTTAATAGCGCTAGACCTACGGCTATTTTGCGATTTTTATGATAGCTGAAAAATTGATCTAGTGTGGGCATAAGAAAAAGTTACTAGAAAATTACTAAAAAATTACTAGATTATCTATAGGATCATTTACCCCCCCAAGTATATATTGCTCTGTTGAATTGTCGAACAAGGATCGCGATTTTGTCCCGTTGCTGATCAATAAATCGCCGAAATCTAGAGATCCTGTTACAGAATTTAAAGTTATGTATTCTTTTGCATTAGGAGAAGATCACTATACGGTAAACTAGCCCTTAAATACCGATTACTTTTGGAGAACACTCGCTAAGGAGCGAAATACTCAATGTCCCATAGTGTCAAAATCTACGATACCTGTATTGGTTGTACCCAATGTGTACGTGCCTGTCCTCTGGACGTTTTAGAGATGGTACCCTGGGATGGCTGTAAAGCCGGTCAGATTGCCTCCTCTCCCCGTACAGAAGACTGCATCGGTTGCAAACGGTGTGAAACCGCTTGTCCTACCGA
>JASJDR010000133.1 GCA_030065615.1 Xenococcus sp. MO_188.B8
AGTAACAAGGGTTCTTGACCTCGATTCCATTCCCAATAAATTAACTCAATACCAGATAGATTGACGGTTTGGCGTATAGCTGTCAGCGCATTCATATATTCTTAGATCTATCAATAACAATATATAACTTATAGTTCAATTTATATAGTTCCTTAATTACTATTACTCGATCTTCAAGTTTTTGTGGGCTAGCTGTGCAATACTTGTCTGAGCAACAGTAGAAGAAGATAGAGCCATGGTTCTGAGCACTCCCTTGCCCTTTGTCGAAGATTTTATCAACGAATTGGACAAAGGTCTGAAAATTTATAAACCAGAGCTGGGGTTGAGCCGAATTCAGCGTAGCTGGTTGGGCTTGTGCCTGATGGGTATCATCCTGACCAACAGTTTGTGCTGGGCAAGATTTGAGCGAGCGAGTCTAGGAAAATACAAGGTGGGAGCTTTATCGTGGATGTTTCGTAAGGCCAAGTTACCCTGGACGATGATGCTACAAGTTGGGGTAGAAATAGTCCTCAGGCAACATGGTATTAGTGAAGGAGTGTTAACCAGTGACGACTCAGATCATCGGCGGACTAAGAAGACAAAGCGCATATATAAGGCTCATAAAATTAAGGACAAGAGTAGTGGTGGGTATATCAATGGTCAAACGATAGTGTTGTTAATGTTGGTAACTCCCAAAGTGAGTTTACCAGTAGGATTCGAGTTTTACCAACCCGATCCTGCCCAACAAGCCTGGAAGAAAGAAGACAAACGGCTTCAAAAGCAGGGTCTAGCTAAAAAAAAGCGTCCACCAGCTCCAGAACCTAACCCCAGCTATCCTAGTAAACCACAATTGGCGTTGCAATTAATCGAGCAGTTTCGGGAGCACCATGGTCAAATCAAGGTCAAAGCCGTCGTGGCAGACGCTCTCTACGGCCAAGCCAAATTCATGGATGCGGCAGCAGCCTTATTTGGAGGAATCCAAGTTATTAGTCAGCTGCGCCACAATCAAAATATTCGCTACCGTAATCGGAAGCAATATGTGAGCTACTACTTCTCTACCTATCAAGGTGTGGCACAATTGGTTAGCATACGGGGTCAAGCCCCGATTACAGTCACCATGGGCAGTGCCCGAGTAGAAGTCTGTGCCCATGGACAGAAGCGATTTGTCATTGCACTTAAGTATCCTGGGGAACAAGATTATCGTTATTTGGTAGCTACTGATCTGAGTTGGCGCAGTCTCGATATTGTTCAAGCCTATACTCTGAGGTGGTTGGTAGAGGTTTTCTTCGAGGACTGGAAGTCTTATGAAGGTTGGGCTCAGTTGGCCAAGCAAACTGGTGAAGAGGGGTCAAGCCGTGGCCTGACCCTGAGCCTGTTGCTGGACCTCTGTCTCCTGCTTCATCCTGAACAACTAGCCCGTGTTGACAACAAACTGCCGGCATGTACTGTTGGTAGTCTACAACGCCGAATTCAGATTGAGGCTTTATTGATATTTGTTCAACAATTAGTGCAAGCGCCTAATCCCACTGAGCAACTGACTCAACTAAGCAGATCGGCTCAAGAATTCTTTGGTCTACGACCATCTGGCAAACATATGAGTGGCAGGGATTTGGGACGACTCGAACCAACACCTAACCTCAAGCATCGAGCTGCAGCTTAAAAACTTGAACATCGAGTATAACCATCTCAACTCACAAAATGAACGCCAGACACTAGATGTGAGATGTGTTAATTTTATTTATACTTACCTACTTAAGTAGCTGCATAAAATAAATTACTTATTAAAGCCCTGATGGGACAAGTAAATATATGGTAGAAATGATTATAAAAGAATAGTGCATGAAGAAGTTGTTTTTGAGTAAAGATAATTTTTTAATTATATTTTGCGGAATTATTAGTATTGTTTTTGTTGCTTGTAAATCTCAAAAATATGCTGAGTGTGAGCAAATGATTACTCTGGGAAACGATGTTACAAAGCAGACTCAAGCTATTGCTCAAAATTCTAGCGATCGCGATCAGGATTTAAAGAATTGGCTAGAAGCCTCAAATATTATGAAACAAGCAGCGGTAAATATGGAAGCTTTAGAAATTAAAGATCCTAAATTACTGGAATATCGAGGGAGTTTAGTAAATATTTATCGAGTTTATTCTCAAGCTACTTATAATGCTGTTAAAGCTAGAGAAAATAAAAATTTAAAGGCTTTACAATCAGCTCGTGGTGATGTAGAAAAAAATGCAGAAGTTAATAGTAAATTGGTTAAAGATATCAATAATTATTGCCTTAAAAAATAAGGAAATATAATATGTAAATTGATACACTTGATATTTGAGAAAAATAAATTAACAATCATAATTCTCAAACATTACCTATTAACATCAAGTTAATATAATCCTTTTTTCTTGCCCGAATAATCAATATAAATGAAACAAGCTATTGTTGCAATCAAGCCTTATTTTCGTTGGTTTATCTTAGGAGGCACCTTATTTTTCCTGTTAAAAACTTTTAAAGAACGCTTTGCTGAGATAGCAACAGTCAGAATCGATTCAACTGGCTGGTTGATGTTAATTATTAGTCTAATTATTACGCTGCTAGCTCATATTTGGTCGGGGTGGGTTTGGACTTGGATTCTCGATATTTTTCAACAATCTTTAGGCTTAGCCAAAGGAATTAGAGTCTATTTAATTACTAATATCGCTAAATATTTACCAGGTAATGTTTGGCATTTTTACGGAAGAATTAATGCTGTTTCTCAAAAAGGAGGTTCTTTAAGTGCTGCAACTTTCAGTGTATTATTAGAACCATTATTGATGGCAGCATCGGCTTTATTAATTGCGATCTTTAGTACAGCTTTTGGATTGGTAAAAACCGATTTTAGCTTGACTATTTATTTGGGACAATTATTCGTTTTAATTGCAGTATTAGTGGGGATTCATCCTCGGATTTTGAATCCTCTCTTAGCTCGCTTAAGTCGTAGTCAAAAAAAAGTGACTTTAGCGCAAAAAATAGAGTTGACGAAGTCAGAGGAAGCCGAGGAGACCTTATCCGAAGGTGTATCCTTTAGGACGGCAGGGGTGGAAGGGGGACTTCAAAATAAAATAGATAACTCTAGGCAGAAAAGCACTAAATTTAGAAAAGTCCCCCTCCCCGCGCACCGCTCTTACGGCGGGGTTTCTCTGACAAGCTATCCCTTAGTCCCTTTTCTGGGTGAAATGGGTTTTGTCTTATTTCGAGGATTGGGATTTATCTTTGCTTTTATGGTCTTACAATCGATCGCGTTATCCCAAATTCCTACGATAATTAGTGCTTTTAGTATTGCTTGGTTACTCGGATTAATTGTTCCTGGCGCCCCAGGTGGGATTGGCGTTTTTGAAGCAACAGCGATCGCACTTTTAGACGAATCTCAATTTCCTCCCGCTACCGTATTAGTTGTGGTTGCTTTATATCGAGTTGTTAGTATTTTAGCAGAGGCGATCGCAGCATTAATAGCTTGGATCATTGAACATTGACGAGCGACCCTGCGCCGTTGCACGGCGCTAAGGAACGCGCGAGTTTAACGCTTGCGCAGCTCCGGGATGGGGGCTAAAGAGTGATTGATGAATTAGGATCACTAGTTAATTCTGTTTTATTTGAGCCCCATTCCCGCCCGAAGGGTCTCCCTTATCCGAAGGGGTATCCTTTAGGACGCCTAAGGAACGCGCGAGTTGAACACTTATCATTCAACCTTTTATTCGCCAGACGTCTTCGATGCGATCATTCTATGTTGAGGTAATTCGTTGGACGCTCACCACTAGGAATTGATATTTTCCGCAACTTTTTGGGAACTCTAGCCAGGGAATTTCCGCAATTGAAATGATAGAGTTTTGTAATAATAATGATTATGGGTAGTCAAAGGAAAATCGTTGGTGGCAAAAAGAGTACAAAAAATCCTATCTCAATGGGGAATTGCTTCGCGGCGCAAAGCAGAACAAATGATTCTAGAGGGGAGGGTAAAAGTTAATGATCGTATCGCCAAATTAGGTGACAAAATAGATTTGGCTGTAGATACTTTAGAAGTCGATCGCCAAAAGATTAAATTACAGGATCGGCCAGAAAAAATATATCTTTTGTTGAATAAGCCTTTGGGAGTAGTTTCCACTTGTTACGATCCGCAACAACGAAGTACCGTACTTGATTTACTCCCTGGTAAACTAAAAGCAGGGCAAGGAATTCATCCCGTAGGCAGACTAGATGTTAATTCTACTGGTGCATTACTCCTGACTAATGATGGGAGTCTAACTCTTAAATTAACTCATCCTCGCTATCACTTACCGAAAACCTATCATGTTTATTTGCAAGGTTGTCCCACGCCTAAGGATTTAAAACGCTGGCGAAATGGAGTAACACTTTTTGGACGAAAAACTTTGCCTGCAAAAGTTACTGTAATCAAAAAAGAGCAAAATAAAACTTTATTGGAAGTTACTCTGATTGAAGGGAGAAATCGTCAAATTAGACTAGTAGCTAAAAGATTAGGATTTACTGTCATTAGTTTACATCGGGTTTCTATCGGCTCAATTACTTTAGAAAGCATTAAAGAAGGTAATTTACCACCTGGTGAATACCGTCATTTAAGCAAAAAAGAGGTTGAATTTTTAAAAAGTAACCGTAACCCCCAAAATTCTACTTTAGCTGCAGCGAAAAGGAGCGCAGTTCATGAAAGATAATAACCAGGATAATTTAAAAAACTATCAAAATCAAAATCCTGAATTGACAGAAATAATTCAAACTTTGCAACGCCAAAAATTACAAGATATTGGGGCAAATTTGTTTAGTATTCGTAGTAAAAAAGGTTTAGAGCTAGATAGTATAGTTGCTAAAACTCAAATTACTAAGCGAGTATTAATTGCGATCGAACAGGGTCATCTAGAAGATTTACCAGAACCTTTTTATACCAAGAAATTAATTCAAAAGTATGCTAATACTCTTGGTATTGCAGATGTTCCAGACTATACAGTAGTTGAGCTAGACCAGGCAAATATTCAAGCTAAATCCTCTAAAAAATTAAACCTCAGAAAATATTTTCTTAAATGGCAATTACCCAAATGGCAATTGCGATCGCAACATCTTTATATCTTATATCTTGTCTTAGTAGGAATTGCTGTCAAAGGAATTGCTACTGTAGTAGATAATCCTAGTAACAATCAAGAACCTATTTTATTTACAGAGACTGAGATTTCCCAAAATACTTCGACCTCAATTACTAATTCTCCCTCTAACACTTCGACATCTTCATCCCAGCTCATTACTCGCTCAAATACTAGAGTTTATGATTCAGTTACAGTTGATGTTAGTATCAAAGAGCGTTGTTGGTTAAAAGTAATAGTAGATGAGAAATTAGAGTTTGAAGGTATTTTGCTTAAAGGCACTAATCGGACTTGGGAAGGTAAAGAAAAAATTACGATTATTGCTGGTAACGCTGGAGGAATAATAGTATCTTATAACCAAGGTCAAAGTAAAATATTAGGTGAACCAGGAAAAGTTGAAGAAGTTACTTATACTTTGAATTGAAGTAAATATACGATTAGTAGCTGGGCAAAATTAATTATTTAGTTCAAATTTATATACTTACCCAGATATTATAATGATGTTTTTTGCTTGACCTGAAAAATCTCTTGGGCAGCGCGATCGCATACTCCCAATTCTCCTAATAAACTCCTCATTTCTTGATAGTCATTAATAATTTTTTCTCGTTTACTACTATTAAAAAATAACGCCAAAGTCGCCTCGGCAATCTTATCAGCAGTGGCAGCTTCTTGTTGTAATTCGGGGACAATTTGGCGGTTCAGAATTAGATTTGGTGGTGATATAAAAGAAATTTTAATTTTGAGTATTTTACGTCCTATCCAAGCAGTAATCGGATGTACCCGATAAAAGACAATCTGGGGAATATTTAATAAGGCAATTTCTAAATTAACTGTACCTGATTTGGTGATAGCAAGATCGGCAGAAGCGATCGCGTCTAAGGTTCTTCCTTCGATGATAGTTGCAGGTAAATTATATTTTGTGATAGCTGAGGTAATGGCATCACGATAAATTTCTAGGGAAATAGGAATTAGAAATTGTACCTCAGGTATTTTCTGTTGAATTAATTGCGCTGCTTCGCAAATTACAGGCAGCATTTGATTAATTTCTTGTTTACGAGATGCGGGTAAGAGAGTAATAATCGGTTGTTCAGCTGCAATATTTAGTGATAATCTGGCTTGCTCTCTTGTGGTTGCCGAGTCCATTCTATCTAGTAAAGGATGTCCTACCCAAGTAACGTCAACTCCTTTGCTGCGATAATATTTCGCTTCTTCAGGAAAAATAGCTAAGACTTTATCCACAACTTTGGCAATTTTCTGGGCATAACCTAATTTGGGGACAGCCCAATCTTGAGGCGCAATATAATAGATTACTGGGATCTGGGGAAACTGCTTTGTCACATAACTTGCGATCGCAATATTAGGTGCCGCATAATCAATCAATACTAAAACATCTGGAGGAAATTTTTGAAGATACTTTTTAGCTTGGTTTTGAACTTTTAACGTTGGGATTACTAAAGGTAAAGCTTCCAGAAGACCAATTGAACCAATAGCTGTTGTATTCACGATTAAATTTGCGCCAGCTGCCTGCATCCGCTCTCCGCCGAGAGCGAAAATTTCCATCTCAATATTAGCTAAACTGGCTTGACGATAGAGTGCTTCTACTAGCATTGCACCCTGTAAATCTCCTGACACCTCGCCTGTACTAATAAAGATCCGCATTTTTTATTAAGCTATTAGCTAATGATACTGATAAAAAAGTACTGACAAGTAAGTTAAGAAACTGTACTGCAATTACATTGGTAATTCCCAGAATAGTGATGATTAAGAGTACGACATAGATTACCACAAAAATATCAAAAAGGATATCATTTTGGTCTTTTCTGTTTCTCATATAGGGTTTCAATAGTTTTTGCCCAGTTAATATCTTGTCAGTATTAATAGCATATGTTTTCTAGGATGGCATATTCCTGTAAAACCTGATTAAAATATTTTATAAATATTTTTTTTGAATGCAATCAATATATTGTTTAAAATCCTAAGTAAATAAGTAAATAAACAAAAGCTAACCCGAGCAATAGAGAATATAGAGAATCGTCACAACTTAGTTGAAGTAAATTTAGAAGATCTTTAAAAAAATTTTATTTCTGATAGTCGGTTACTTCTCCTATCATTTGCCATCCTTTTTCTGTAGCGACTTGATGTAAAAGTTCGATTCTCTCCTCAGTCAAAGGATGAGTAGAAAAATAGGCAGATAATTTACCCCGATGAGCTTTATTTTCAGTTTGCATCCGTTCAAAAAAATCTAGACTAGCACCACCATGTCCATAAAAACTAATGATCCTAGATAAAGCATAGACATCAGCTGCCGATTCTTGTTGGCGACTGTAGTGTAAATTAGCTAAAGAACCTGTAAGATTAACCATATCTGTATTTCCAGTACCAAAACCTAAAGCACTAGCTATAGTTACCAAAACAAGCGATCGCCCTAAGCCCTTGAGCGGATCTCGTGCTACATGATGTCCTAATTCATGAGCGAGAACAAAAGCCAATTCATTTTCTGATTCTGCTTCTTCTAATAAAGCGGTAGTAACAATAATATGTCCCCCAGGAATAATTGCCGCGTTAGGGAGTTGATTCTTTTGGATATGAATAGTAACAGGACTTAAATGATAGGAGTTTGTTGTTTGCAGAGAGTGCAACAAACCTTGTAAATATTGCTTTTGCTGGACATGAGATTCACTAGAAATATTCGGAACGGTAGACAGTAAATGTTGACCTATTTTTGCTTCCATTGCTGGAGACATCCGAGTTACCAACTGATCTGCGATCGCCCCCAACCCAAGATAAACCAGGGCACTGAATGCCACAACTGTCCCCAGTAAATAAGCAAAATTGACTAGAGGATGAACAGAAGTAACATTGACATTCACTCCCTCAGGAATTTCTTTTGGTTTATATTCCATTACAAAACTGTTGAATTCTCATCTTCAACGTATAGCTGTACCGTAAGCGGTAACTTCAATAGCAGCTAATCCCTGACCTCCAGTTTGATTGCCAATCGTCGATGTCTCTAAACGAACATTGACAATTTGAGTTGCTCCCCAAGTGATTGCCTGTTCTTTCATTCGTAGAATAGCTTCTCTGCGTCCACGATCTAATACGCTTTCATAAACTACCACACGACCACCTACCAGACTACGTAAAGCAGAAGCAAACATTTTAAAATAATCAGCAGAAACCACCACACTACCCAAAAAGAGAGCAGCTTCATTAGCCTTGGGAATTTCTTGTTTAGCACCAAAAGTTACCATCGGGACATGCAAGGTTTGGCGTTCCCTTTTTTTGATATCTTTATAATGTCGCTTTTCTAAGAAACTGCCCACAAGATAAGCCATAGCGAGCAAGAGCGCAGAAATAATAATATCTATCATAACTATTGCACCTTAACTGCTGTTCCATAGGCAAAAAGTTCTGCTGCACCTTGAGCAACAGAAGAAGTCGCAAAACGGACGTTCACAACTGCGTTAGCGCCCACAAAACCTGCTTGTTGGATCATTCTTTCCACTGCTTCTTTTCTAGCTTCTTGGAGTAATTCGGTATATCCTTTCAACTCCCCTCCCACAAGATTCTTTAAGCCAGCCATAATGTCTTTACCGACGTGCTTAGCTCGAATAGTACTACCTTGTACTAAGCCAAAATGTTCGATAATTTCTTTTCCTGGTACTCCTTCCAAGGTAGTGATAATCATTTCACTATGCCCAGATGAAGCTTGACGAGAAGACCTTGATGCCATGATTAATTGATACCTTATCTGAATTTTTGTAACTCTATTTGTAGAGTTCCCTAAAACAAAAACGAGATTTACAAACAATCCTCAAGGAGCAGATATAAAGATAAACCTGACTTGGCATTAACATCAAATTTCAGTCCAATCTCTATTTCATCAGTCGCCTTTATTTCATTAACTGATTTGCCTTGAATTTGAATACTTTTTATAAAAGCAGGTTGGCAGCAAGCAATATTTTCATTAATCAAAAAGATATTAGAGTTAACTGTCAATAATGTATCAGCTACTTTAGCAACTCCTGCTTGTGGGTTTTGAAACCATTCTGTGATTTTGCCCAATTTTTTTGCTTTTCCAATTATCTCTTTTTGTTTGATTACTTTATATGTAAACAAGTCAGCTAATGCTTGACAGATAATTTCTACAAAGTCACATAGTTCTAATAGTGCATTAAATCCTAAAAAGTTGTCGATAAATGCTCCATGAGCTGCATCATTACGATAGATAATTAGTTCATTAAGCTCACCTTCAGCAGTATGCTTCCTCTAATTTCCTCAATAAAGTTTTTCATTGATTTGTGTCGAGTAATCCATGTCCAAGAATTACTAATACCAGCATCTGCTAATAATTTATCTAAAATTTCTCGACGTAAATTCTGCTCATGGAATAAAAAAGCATCAGGTAAAAGTTCATATCTATGAATGTTATTGACTCCCAAATGTAAACCATTAATCACATCTTTTACTGAAAGATGTTTGTATCTATTTTTATTTAAGTCGAGTAACATTCTACCCACACCTAACTGGTGAGTATTGCGAATTCTATCTTCCAAATTGTCATAACTGGTTCCCAGTTCAGGTAATAATCTTAACCAATCTCTAATTAAATCTTCAACAAAATTTTCATAAATAGCATAGACTTTAGTGACAGCTGCGCAATGGTCATATATGCGCCATTCTTTAGTGTTGGGGATATCTTTTTGCAGCAAATCTAATAATTCTATATAATCTTCTGATTCCTGTAATTCCGTTTTCCTTTCATTTAAGAGAATTACACGAAGATTTTCATTAGTTTTGATGACAGAACGGACAGTTGAAATATTATCTTTCGCTTGTTGTAGAAGTTTTTGAAACACTAATATCTACTCCGCGATGATTTGAGTCAGCATATCATCAAAGAGTTGTATTCGGTCTTGCAAATCTGCTTTAGTTCTTCCTGCACCAGTAAATATTTTTTTCTTATCCTGGGCTAACAGTTCTTTTGTTTTTTTGATAATTCTTGATTTTCTCTCAACCAATAAATCAGCATTATTTAGGTGCCGACTAAATCCTACCATGACTGCATCATAATAAGCTTTATAAGACTTATCCTTCCATTTGTTAGACTGAGGGTCGAACGGCTTGAATAGTTTTCCTTGGTAAATTTGACTAGCTAAATTGATGGTGTTAATGAAAATTTTTTCTAGTACTTCAATATCTTTATCAGAAAAATCAAGACTTTTCATCATATATAAATCAAGAAAACCTTCTATTCCTTTACGGAATTCATCAACATGACGTAAGGCAAAAAAGCGTAGTATTAATTCTACATCTTCCATTTTTTTGTAGAGATTATTTGTTCTTAGTTTATCCTTGTCATTGAGCGGAATATCCCAAGCTTCTGCAAAAATATTATTACTTGCTAGTTTAAAAATTAGAGTATTAAACTTTCCAGAATATATACAATTACGTATTTCTTGCTTGCTCAAAGAAACCCCACCAGTATTTAGCCTCTCAAAAGTAATTTGCTTGAGAAAAAATGCTTCTTCTTTACTTTGCGTAGATTCACTAATCAAGACAATAGATGAGATGGCACGTCTATCAATACCTGCTTTAATTTTATCTGGAAGCTGTTGATATGTTCGCCCATTTAATTCTGGCCATAATTCTAATCCAGTAAGTTCTAAATTATTACTGTAAAAATCTTTAATAGCTGTAATTCTCTGTTGACCATCCATCACTTCATAAGAATTATATTCCCTTTCATAAAGAATGATTGGCGGTACAGGAATATTAATTAAGAATGATTCGATAAGTTGTGATTGCTTTTGTTTATTCCAGTGTAATCTTCTTTGATAGAATGGACTTACATCCATATAGTTATATTTTTTCAGTGAATCTGCAAAACTAGGAAGTTTTTCACGATTCATCTCAGTAAGAATTCTTTGTTGTCCTTGTTCGTACTTAGTATTAATTTGTTCATCTGTCATGGGGGAATTGCCATTTCTTAAAAATGATTTTTCCCACATTTTTTCTTCTGATGGTGCAATCAACATCTGTTTAATACTCTCTAAGACAGCAAAGTAATTTTGATAATGATGTGCGATCTTGCAAATTTAAGACGAGATCGCATTTAAAATTTTTTCGTATTAAGAAGATTTTTTCTGTCTTTCTTCACGCCAAGCAGCAATTGTGCGATCAAAATTAGTTTTAAATTCCGCAGCTCCCACAATTCCTCCAACTCGATCCTCATCCCAAGAAGCCGAGAAAATTCCATAGCTTAAACCGATCACTCCTAACCCGAAAAAGCCAGCTGAAACAAACAAAACTAAATAGGGAGGAAACTCAATAATATTTTGGGAAAAGAGCCAATAGAAGATAAAAAAGGAAGAAATACCGATAAAAGTCGGAATTCCTGAGAAAATTGCCATACGACGAGCCATGCGACGACTGACTGCTTTGGGAATAGCAGATAAACTAGCCTCTGGGTTACTCTTTCTTTTAGATTTTTGCTGAGATTTTTGCTGAGATTTTTTCTTAGCTTCTTTAGTCGTAGCAGAATTTTGAGGAGGTTTCTTGTCTGTCTGTTTCTTTTTATTTTGACCAGGCTCAAAGGGTAAACGATTTTTAGATGATTTTTCAGGCATAGAAATTGAGTGAATGATTATAAACTAAATCTTAAATGATCCTGAGTTTTAAGGGAATTTCGGTTAGCACTATCTTCTAGTCCCGACTCCCTACTATAATCACTGACAGTGCGAAATTTTGAAGAGAAAGCTAAGGACATTAAAAAATGCGGATTTTATTTGTGGCAGCAGAGGCAGCACCAATCGCGAAAGTAGGTGGCATGGGGGATGTGATAAGTTCCTTACCGAAAATATTACGCCAACTAGGACATGATGTTCGTATTTTTATTCCTTATTATGGGTTTCTCAATGACAAATTAGATATCCCAAAAGAGCCTACATGGTGGGGATATGCGATGTTTAACGATTTTGCTGTTTATGAATCTGTTTTACCTGGAACAGATGTTCCCCTATATTTATTTGGTCATCCTGCTTTTGATATCAGTAATATCTATGGCGGGGAAGACGAAGGTTGGCGATTTACTTTTTTCGCTAATGGTGCAGCGGAGTTTTGTTGGAATTATTGGAAACCACAGATTGTCCATTGTCACGATTGGCATACGGGAATGTTACCTGTCTGGTTTCATGACACCTCTGATATTGGGACAGTGTTTACCATCCATAATTTAGCTTATCAAGGACCTTGGCATGGAGTGCTAGAAAAAATTACCTGGTGTCCTTGGTATATGCAGGGACATAATACTATGGCTGCTGCAGTACAATTTGCTAATTTAGTTAGTACGGTATCTCCTACCTATGCCCAACAGATTCAAACTGTTGAATATGGAGAAAAACTTGAAGGTTTACTCTCATTTATTAGCGGTAAATTGCGGGGAATTGTCAATGGTATTGATGCTGAGGTTTATGATCCCAAAAGTGATCGCTACATTGAACAGAACTTTTCGGTAAATACTTTAGAGAAAAGAGCTCTTAATAAATCTACACTACAACAAGAATTAGGCTTAAAGGTAGATAAAAACGCTCTGTTGATGGGGGTAGTATCGCGGTTAGTTGAACAAAAAGGAATTGAGTTGATCTTACAAATACTCGATCGCTTTATGTCTTATACTAATGCTCAGTTAGTTGTTTTAGGTACAGGCGATCGTGATTACGAAACCCAATTATGGCAAATGTCGGCTCGTTTTCGGGGTCGGATGTCAGTACAATTGCTGTACAGCGATCCTATAGCCAGAAGAATTTATAGTGGTTGTGATGTCTTTTTAATGCCTTCTAAATTTGAGCCTTGCGGAATCAGTCAGATGATGGCGATGCGTTATGGTTGCGTGCCGATTGTCCGACGCACTGGCGGATTAGTTGATACGGTATCTCATCATAATCCGATTGACAATACTGGCACTGGCTACTGTTTTGATCGCTATGAGCCTTTAGATTTATATACCTCTATGGTACGGGCTTGGGAAGGTTTTCACTATAAGGATAAATGGCGAGAATTGCAACAAAGAGGTATGAGTCAAGATTTTAGCTGGCTCAAATCTGCCCTGGAATATATCAAAATGTATAAAGAAATTTTGGGAGAATCAACTGAGTTAACTGAAGAAGAACAGGAAAAACTTGCCACTTTGAAAAAGTAATAATCTACAGTTGTGAATCAAATTAGCGAATATCAATTAATGCTAAGACGTGAAATGAAAACAAGACGGTAGTTCTTTTCTGGGAAATTCAAACTCAGCAGGCTGTTGACTGATTTGAGCTAGTTTAGAGTAGTAGTCATTGTAAACTAAGTGGAGAGGTAAATTCCACTTTTGGCGATACTTAGCTATAACCTCTCGGACTGGTCGCCCAAGGGGATGAAGCAATTCATAACCCACTCGGTTACGCATATACGCATACGCGCCCACCAGGCAGGATGATAGTGCCAGTTCGTGACAAAAGGGGGAACCTTATCATCTCGATTAAGCATCAGGGCGCTGTATACGGTCACAAAGGGAATATCCAGAAATTCGGCAATAGTCACTTCCTCTGGGGAAGCCTGATCTACCAGCAGTGCTTCGACCCCTGCTTCCTTGAGTGCTGAGGGGTCTATTGCTTTGGGGTGGCAGGAATGAATCCGCCAAGCTAGTTTTTTACTTGCTGCGCGATCGCTTACTATAGATTGTAAACTAGACTAGACGCGGTTTAGTTAAGCATCAATCACCACAGAACTCACAGGTTGAGAACAACAAGTTAAGATATATCCTGGCTCTAAACCAGCAACAGCATCATAATCTTCCTCATAGGTAACTTCCCCTTTAAGGATTTTTGCGGCACAGGTACCGCAAGTACCGGCACGACAACTACTTTCGATTTCAATTCCTACCTTTTCCGCCGCATCAAGGACATATTCTTTCTCCGAACAAGCAGATTCTTTCCAGGAATTAGCGAAGAAGATTTTATTGGTTTTAGTGTCAGTTTTAGGTTCTGATTTGGGAGTATCTGAGATAACAGGTGCAGTTTCTTCTATGACTACTCCTTCTTTAAGTTTGGCTCCAAATTGTTCGATCAATAAATTACGTAGCATCGGTTTGAGATCGTCACAGGCAACACCCTTATCTACTAGAGAGCCTAGTTGCGCATCTTTACCGACTTTTCCCCCAGTAAAGATTTTAGCCCCTTCTACTGCTTTACCATCTTTGCGCACCTTAGTTCCCATTAAACCAATATCGCCCGCTTGAGCTTGTCCACAGGAATTGGGACAGCCAGTCCAATGTAGACGCACGCGGTTGGGAATATCGAGTTCTTGATCCAACTCTTGAGCAAGTTGTAAAGCTCGTTGTTTAGTTTCGATAATCGCAAAATTACAATAGCGTGCTCCGGTGCAGGAAATAACGGAACGAGTTAAGGTACTAGGATTAATCGAAAACTGCTCTAGTAAAGGTTCAGTTAAAAATGTTTCGAGATTTTCGTTCGCAATATAGGGAATAATGGCATTTTGCTCAACGGTTAAGCGAATTTCTCCCTTACCATAAACCTCTGCCAATCTTGCCAACTCAAACATTTGTTCGGCAACCAAACGACCCATAGGAACATGTAATCCTACATAGCTGTAACCTTCCTGCTTTTGAGGATGCACCCCTAGGTGATCTTTCTTGTCTTGAGTAATCTCATCTTCAGGTGCGGCATCAGCTAATTTTTTACCTAACTCTTTTTCTACCTCAGCACGGAATTTCTCGGTTCCCCATTTTTCCACTAACCACATCAATCTGGCTTTAGGACGACTGGCTCTTAATCCTTCAATGCCGCCATTTTCTGTGTAGACAGTAAGAATAGCACGGGATAGGTCAATGACATCTTCATCGGTTGCTGGTACCCAAACTCCCATCGGAATTGCTTCAGCGGCACGTTGAGCTGATAAATAACCGCCCACTAGGACATTGAAACCTAAGACATCATCTTTATAGGCTGGAATAAAGGCAATATCATTTATTTCGGCGTGAATGGAATTATCTCTAGCTCCTTCAACCGCTATATTGAATTTACGAGGTAAATTACTGAAAGCATAATTACCTTCCCCTTTGTTGGTAATCATATCTTGCAATTTTTGCATCATCTCGCGGGTGTCAATCAACTCATCAGGATCTATTCCAGCCACGGGAGATCCAGTTAAGTTGCGCACATTATCCATTCCAGACTGTACGCTTGTTAGACCGACAGATTTAAGCTTAGCGAAAATATCGGGTATATCTTCGAGACGAATACCCCGTAGTTGAATATTTTGGCGAGTTGTAATATCTCCTGTACCTTCCTCTCCATAGCGTTGGATGGCATCTGCTAAGACTCGCATTTGTGCACTACTAAGAACTCCGTTAGGAACCCGTAGCCGTAGCATGAATTTTCCTGGAGTTTTAGGACGATAAAAGATCCCTAACCATTTGAGGCGTAGTTCAAGATCTTGTTTATCCACTGCTTCCCAACCGATTTTGGCAAAATGCGCTAGTTCATCTTTAACATCTAGTCCATCTTTGACAGCTTTTGCCTTTTCTAGTTTATTTAGTTTAATATTTGCGTCAGCCACAATAGTCATAAATCTAACCTTACATAGAGATAATGTTTAAAAACAACGTGATCAATTACCTCTATCTGAAGAAAGAGGCTGAGAACGTGATAATTGTCAATTTTCAATTATTGAGTTAGTTTTGCCACTAAGATTAGGCGAGAGAATTTTAGTATTTTGTGCTTTTCGATACGGAATTCGAGTTATATTGCAATTATTGCATATATAGTATGCTTTTAAGACATGATAATAGCGCCAAATTCCAGACCTCATAAGCTATTTCGCATTTAACTTTCCTGTTAGGCTGCATGGGAGCAGGGAGAAAGAGAGTTCTAAGTTCTTTATCTTATGAATCAAAGATGCAGATTAGATGCGTCTAAGCTTAAGTCTGAGGATCGCTATGAGTACCAAGCAATATTGTTGACAGGTTGTTAATTCACTTAGGCTTCTGGTAAAAACTTCTCTGTAAGCTGGAGATAATTATCTGTTTTTTGTAAATAGGCTTTAGTTTCTGGAGCTAATTTATCGAGATTGCTAATTAGCTCTTCTCTTTTTTCTAAAGACAGTAAATGATCTGCCTGGGCTTGTTGTAAATTTTCTAGATATCCATTGAGATAATTATCTAGTTTAGTAAAAAATAGATTTACTTGTTCTTGCAAATTACCTTCAAAATGTTCGACTATTTTAATTTTAATATTTTCAACAAAATTGTCACTACTTAAGTTAATACTATCGACTAACTCTTCTAGAGAAACCGTATAATAATTTTCTTTTTTATAGGGTTTTTGATAGGTTTCTGTAGTATAGAAAGGGATGACACCAAACCAATAATACCAAGCTCTTTTTTTGACAATTTTTTCTTCAAAATCACCTTCTGTTAAATGGGAGTTAGTTTTAATGATTTTATTATTGTCAAGACTGATACTTTCTTCAATGTTAAGATCGGGAAGTGGTAATTCTAAAGAGATGTCAAAGTTGGCTTGTAAACGTCCTTTAGTCCGTTCTATAATTGGTTGAGTCTCTTTAGTTAAAAATTCTATTAAATTATGATTTGTTTGGGATATTTCGATTTCGATATCCTTGCGGGTTAATAATATCAATGCTTCGAATCTTGACTTTGCCCAGAAAAGCGTCTTTTTCGTAAAAGATTCTGCTTGTTGCTCTGTTTTAAATGGGATTATTCCTGAGGTGGTATTTTCTAGATTATCTTTTAGCTTATCTGAAATCCATTTGGGAAATAATTCGAAATCACCAAGATTTGTTAATAATAAAGCTCGGGCTTTGATATCAGCTTTTTTGACCGCATTTCCTTGTTCATATTCTGCTGTCGTAAAATAATCTTCGATAGTAATCCTTGCTTGATTTTTCAGATTAATTAGAATTATTTCGAGATTGTATTGGAGGCGATTTTTAATTTCTTCTATTTGTTGTAAATTATTGCGGCAAGAGTCTAAATAAGCTAAATCTTTTTCTAAAGCTGCTACTTCTTCCTGTATCTTTGCAACATCTTGATTAATGGCATTACTACGGAGACTAATATCATCTTTTAGTTCTAGCAAGCGATATCGACTCAGGTTTAATGCTGATAATAAACAACGAGGAGCTGCCGTTTCCATCAAAGAGGCGATCGCTTTTTCTAAGAAGGGAGCAAAACCCGATTTTTTCCATAATTTAAGTGCTTTTTGAGCCAAAAACTTGACCGTAATATCTTCAATTTCTTCATCCCAATCGATACCAAAAACTTCTTGGGCAATAGTTTCTAAAGATTTAATTTCTAATAATTTTATCTTCGGATTTTGCTGTACTTCTAAAAGAAACTGAGTAGCAGCAAAAGCCCGAATTGCCGACACTTCAAATACGCGATCGCTGATATGATCGTGACTTAATTCTAAATCTGCGGCGACAAAGTTTTTAACTTGTTCTGTAGTCATGTCGCCTTTGCGACGTTGATCTATCTTATTGACAATCACGTAGAGATTATCTTTCCCAATTAATTCTAAGAGCGGTTTAACTTGTTGTTTGACGGTTTCTGCAGCTTCATTATTCAGTTGCGTATAGTCAAGAACAATCAAAATAGCCGAACTATTTCGTAACTGTTCTTCTACTACTGCGGTTAGTTTTAGACCTTCTCCTGCCTCATTGGGGCCAGGAGTGTCTACAATGACTAAATTACCAAAAGTTCTAGCTTGGGAAGTTCCAGAAATTCCTAAAAATGGGGTGATGATCTGGGGCACTTCCGTAAATTTACTTAAGGGATCTTTTAAGGGTTCGATTACAGAGTAAAGACGGATCAGGTGATTGAGACGATTTAAGGTTTGATTGATTGCTATGCGTCCCTCAATTTTGTTCTCAAAGTGGATATTTTTTGCCTTGCGGACTTCTACTAAGATGTTTGTTAAATGGGGATAGCGAGCTAATTTATCCTGTAAAGATTCAATCCCAAATTTATTGAGCTGCTGTTTAATATCTTGGTAAATTTCGCCAAATATCTGAATTACTGTCTGGGGAATTGTCAGGATAGGTTCTTGGATCTCGGTACTAAAGGCAATTTCTGTTGGTAAGGTTGTCATTGCAGTGGCGCAACTGGGTAGTAACTCTTGACCTGCGATCGCATTAATAATCGTTGATTTGCCGGCTTTCATCGGCGCAACAATCGACATTCTCAGTTGTAAATCAGCTACATTTTTACTAGCTGCGGAGCATTGCTCCTTAAATCGAGTATATTTACTATTAGATTCATTATTGACCAGACTATCTTTCGTCTCGTCAACTAGAGTACAAATATCAGCTAATAAGTCGATAACTTCTTGTTGTAAGTTTTCTATTTTCGGCTGTTTTTTACGAGTTTTCGTCTTGGGAGTTGCATCAACCATCGAGAAACAGTGCTTAGGCTATTTATTTCTCTGAGTTTGGCATAATTTAACGTAATACAACCTCAGTAAAACTAAGGAAAAAGGAGCAATAAACGAGGAACGAAGCAAAGTCAAAAGTAAAAAGTAGAAAATGATTTCTTAGCTATCCACCTCTTACCTTGACTCGACCAAGCTTTTCCAAACATATCCCAAAAGTTTATCGGTATTCAAAAAATTTAGTCACTATTGAATCAGAGATGATTCCGTTATTTTCTACGGCTGTTGTGGCAATAAAGTTATCTTGAGGAATAAAATTATTGATGAACCAACAGGATGCTGCTGCTTGATCTTGTTTGATTGTCACTAAATTTAGTCCATTATTATTATTTAGAGTAAATTCTATAGTATCTAAAGACCCAGCTAAACCATCTCCCGTAGCTTTTAAATAAGCTTCTTTAGCAGTCCATAGCTGAAAAAATATTGTTTTCTGTTGGTTAGCTGGATAGCTATTAATTAATTGAAATTCTTGAGGATTAAAAAAGCGTTTTGCTAGCTGTTTATAGTCAATATTATCTTTGATATACTCTAAGTCAACGCCAATAATTCTTTGATAGTTAAAAGCATAGAGAGCTAAGTCTTGAGAATGGGAAACGTTAAACTGTAAATTGTCTTGATTTAAGGAAGATGTTATTTGAGGTTTTCCTCGATCGCTATATTCAAAAATAATGAGATCGCTTTTAATTTGAAGATAATTAGCTAAAAGTTGTCTTAATATTCCTCTACCAACAATAAAGCGATCGCGATGTTGCTCAAACCGAAAACGATTAGCACGGGTGATTTCATCTGCTGATAAACTACTGGCGAACTTGTTTATGATCACAGAAGATAGATCTAAATTAGCCCGCCAAAGATGTATTTCGTTCTTGAGTAAAGTTAATTTTTCTGATGGATTAACCCAATTAGGACATTTCATTTTAAGCTAATATTTTTTTTGATTCCCCATCTTGTATCCTAAAGGAAGTAGTAGAGTGTCAACTTGGTTTTGAGAAATAAACTCTAAAAAAACTTCTCCTGCTTTCCTTGATTCAACATTTCAAAATTGACAGACTAGTAATAGAGCAGAGTTGACCGATTTAAATCTACAATAAGGGTTTGGAGAAATTGTATAAGTAAAGCATAATGAGCAAATTTGATTACGATTTAATTATTATTGGTGCAGGAGTTGGTGGACACGGCGCTGCCATACACGCCGTTAAATGCGGCTTAAAGACAGCAATTATTGAAGCTGGGGATATGGGAGGAACTTGTGTGAACCGTGGTTGTATTCCTTCCAAAGCTTTACTGGCTGCTTCTGGGAGAGTCAGAGAATTTAATGATGCCCATCATCTACAATCTTTGGGCATTCAAATAGGAGGAGTGCAATATAATCGAAGTGCGATCGCAGATCACGCGAATAATTTAGTTAGTAAAATTCAAGGGGATTTAACCAATAGTCTCAAACGCCTCAAAGTAGATATTATTCGTGGTTGGGGAAAAATTGCCGGGAAACAAAAAGTAACAGTTTCTGGTGATAGCGGAGAAAAAACCTATACGGCTAAGAATATTATGTTATGTCCTGGCTCTGTACCCTTTGTTCCTCGAGGGATTGAACTAGATGGCAAAACCGTCTTTACTAGTGATGATGCAGTAAGATTAGAATCAGTTCCTGATTGGATAGCAATTATTGGTAGTGGTTACATTGGTTTGGAATTTTCTGATGTTTATACCGCATTAGGGAGTGAAGTCACCATGATTGAAGCGTTAGATAATTTAATGCCTGGCTTCGATCCTGAAATCGCCAAAATTGCCAAACGGACTCTCATTACACCTCGCGATATCGAAACTTATACGGGAGTTTTTGCTACCAAAGTAACTCCGGGTAATCCTGTAACCATCGAGTTAACCGATGCCAAAACCAAAGAAGTGATTGAAGTTTTAGAGGTAGATGCTTGTCTGGTCGCTACAGGTAGAATTCCTGCCACGAAAAATCTTGGGTTAGAAAGTTTGGCAGTAGAAATTGACCAGCGAGGTTTTATTCCTGTAAACGATAAGATGCAAGTCCTCAAAGATGGGCAACCAGTACCTCATCTCTGGGCAGTGGGAGATGCTACAGGTAAGATGATGTTGGCTCACGCTGCATCAGGACAAGGAGTTGTGGCAGTAGAAAATATTTGTGGTCGAACCAAAGATATTGACTATCGTTCTATTCCCGCAGCAGCTTTTACCCATCCTGAAATTAGCTATGTCGGGCTAACAGAAACTCAAGCTAAAGAATTAGGAGAAAAAGAAGGTTTTAAAGTAGCAACCGCCAAAACCTATTACAAAGGCAACTCCAAAGCTTTAGCCGAAGGAGAAACCGATGGTATGGCAAAGGTTATTTATCGCAAGGATACAGGAGAATTACTGGGCGTACATATCATCGGTATCCATGCTTCTGATTTAATCCAGGAAGCGGCAAATGCGATCGCGAAGCGTGAATCTGTGACTAATTTAGCATTCAATGTTCACACTCATCCTACTTTATCTGAAGTATTGGACGAAGCTTATAAACGTGCAACAGTTTAATTTGGCGATTAGGGGAAAAACTTTCCCCTGTCTTCTGCCGGCAAGAAAATCAATTATTATTCTGTCACTAGAAACATAACTTTTCTTTGATGTAATTATTGGCTTCTTGATACTCTTCTACTGTAGTTCAATCACAATTTGTTTCCCAGCAGCAGCAGTTTTAAGACAGCATCACGAAACTTTAGGAGTACTTCGCTATGATGCTCAAAACTCTCTTCAAGATCAACAGGGAAGGACATTTTTTTCTTGAGTATCAATCCAATTTAGTGACCAAATATCATCTGCGATTCATCCTCGAAAAATAAAAAACCTTGGCGTGTTTACCAAGGTCAAACAGGAGAAATCAATGATTAAAGAGAGGAGAAAAAGAAAAATATTTTAAGCGAGTAAACCTAATTTTTTGCCATTGTCGCGAGCAGTTCTAATGAAGTTTTGTCTAGTTGTTCTTTCGATACCGATGCGGTTGCAAACATTGGTAATGACTTTAGAATGTAGAGCGATCGCCTTACCACGAAGCTGATTAAACTTAGTTTTACCTAGGCTATTACGAACCAAAATTACTATAGGTGCAAACATTATTATTTTCTATACCTCGATTCAAAGTTAAAGTTATTTAATTAAAATTTGCTGTCTAATTAGGTTGTCTGAAGCAATTAGCTCACTGCAAAGGAAACAAGAATTGTAACTGTAACTAATAATGCAGCGATTGCACCTTGAACTAAATAGTGACGTTGCTCATACACTGCTGGATAGTCTGAAAGATACATCTTAGGCTCAACAGCATAGTTATTAAGAGTTCCGTTATCTAGTTGAGTAGTGTAATAGGGCGTTCCTCTGTGTTGTTACGTTTCTATATTAATTAATGTAACAATAATCTTAAGAAATGTAAAGAGTATTTGACAAATTAATATTTATGCTATCAATAAGTGGAGCTAATCAAGACTGATAAACTGGCTACTGAGCTAGAGATTATGGTTTTATGGCATCATCAATCGTTACTGCGCCCTTATCATCTTTGACGGGGGTTATTGAGAGAATTACTTTTCACTCTGAAGAGTCAGGCTATACTGTGGCGCGGTTAAATACAGGGAATGTTAATCAGCTCATTACTATTGTCGGTAGTTTTGCCAATCTTCAAGCTGGGCAAACATTACAGTTACAGGGACAATGGCG
>JASJDR010000134.1 GCA_030065615.1 Xenococcus sp. MO_188.B8
AAAATCCATCTAGTAAAGTTGTCAGTTTTCCCATGGTATGTGATCGCATAATAAGCAAATTAAAAATTGAGTTTTAGTTTTGATATGAGCGAAAATTGCCAAAGAGAGCGATCGCTTAATAGCTAATAGTCATCGCTTCCAACAAATACCGTGAAATGTCAAAATGGGAGATGAAATACGATTAGATGCTAAAGATCACTAATGATTACAGAAGTAGAAAACGTCGATGCGGGTCAAGACGTCATTGAATTGAGCCCGAGTTACCGAATCCCGATCTTCCTAGTGATATTTTCAATTGCTTTGTTAGTTGTTAATGTTTGGTTCGCTGCTATAGTTTTAATTTTGGGCTTGTTTTTGACGTTTCAGACCATTGCCATTCGCTTAAAGTTTACCAACAATGCTTTAGATATTTATTCTTTGGGCAAGCAAATTCGGAGCTTTCCTTACCAAGAATGGTCCAATTGGCGGATTTTTTGGCAACCGATCCCAATTTTGTTTTATTTTCGGGAAGTGAAGAGTATTCATTTTTTACCCATTATCTTTGATCCTCAAACTCTGCTTAGTTGTTTAGAAAAATATGGCCCTCGACAGTAAGCTCGTTCTGATTGAAGAGATCATAGGAAAGAATAATTCTTCAATTCTTCATCTACAATGGGGAATTATTCAATAGTGAGCTAATTATTTACCTGTAACGGTTTTTTCTGCATTTCAATCATAAGTAAAGTTTTAAATTTTATCTATCTATGAATTCTGAAGTACCTCAAATTCCTGAATCAGAACCAATCAAAGAGCGCGCGGAACTCGAATCACCAGATGTCGCTGATAATTTAAGTGATATTGAAGCAGAAGCAAAATTAACGTCAGAATCACCAGAATCTGTTACTGATATTTGGGAAGGTGATGAAGAAAATCTTGATAATCCCGAAACAGAAGAGATTATCGATATTCCCGAAACAGAAGTAGAACTAATTAGCGATGGCAGTTTATCGGCAGATTCTGATTCTGGTTTAGAACTAACTTTAGAATCATCTTCACCGGAGCCACTTGAACCAGAGTTAACTGAACCAGAGTCATTTCCCCAAGAGACGGTTGAACCAGAGTTAACCGAACCAAGCTCAACAGAGGAACAAGTTATCCCAGCCCATGAGACAACAGAATTATTCACTGATACTTGGTTAGATGAATCAGTAAATACTGCTCCATCTGCGGCGACTAGCGAGCAAACTAGGGAATTAACTGACCAAATAGCTGCTTTAAAACAACAAAAAGCAACTCTTATGGAAGAAATTCGTCTTCTCGAAGTCCGAAAAGAAGAAGCAATATCGCAACAAGTTCAAGATCTCCAAAGAACTTTCGGTCAAATGATCGAAGAAGGAATGGAGGAATTGAGAGAACGCAAAAACAATATCCTGATTGATATTGAAAAGTTAGAACGTCGCCGAGAGAGAATTCGTCAGGAAATGCGGACCAACTTTGCGGGGGTGTCTCAGGATTTAGCAGTGAGAATCCAAGGCTTTAAAGAGTATTTGGTTGGCAGTTTGCAGGATTTGGTCACCGCAGCCGAACAATTGGAGTTATCCCGCAAAGAAGCTCCTATGCCATCTAGGGATGCTAGAGATGCCAGAGATGCTAGAGATGCCAGAGATGCTAGAGATTCTAGAGTCTCTAGAGAGATGAGAGCCAGAGATAAACCACCTAGAAGAAGTCAAAAATCTGCTCAACTTCAATTTACCGAAGAAGCATTTGCGGATCAAAGCAGGAAAATTCGTCAGATATTAGAGCAATACCGCACTAGTCCCGATTATTATGGCCCTCCTTGGCAATTACGCCGTACTTTTGAACCTATTCACGAAGAAAGAGTCAAAGATTGGTTTTTTGTCAAAGGGGGAAGAGGTGCGATTAAAGGAGTAGGTTCTCGTCTGCAAAATATTTTGGTGACTGCGGCGATTATTTCTGTATTGTATCGCTTGTATCGCGATCGCTGTAGGGTATTAGTATTAGTGGATACCCCAGAAAAATTAGGAGAATGGCGCCGAGGCTTACAGGATTGTCTGGGGATTTCCCGCGGTGATTTTGGCTCTAGTCGCGGGGTTGTTTTATTTGAATCTGCGGATGTTTTAGTCCAAAGAGCAGACCGTTTGTTACAAGAGAAGTTATTACCTTTAGTCATTATTGATGAAACTGAAGAGTTGGTTAATTTGTCTTTGTTAAAGTTTCCTCTTTGGTTAGCTTTTACTGCAGAGTCACAATCTAAAACTACAGGCTATCTTTACTAAGTAATAAATGATAAGTAATAAGTAAGAGATAAGAGGCAAGAGGAATCAATGATTGTATCTATAGTTACTAGTTTGTTGTTAGTTTTAATCGCTTATTTATTGGGTTCAATTCCTACTGGTTATTTATTAGCAAAATCTCTTGCGGGAATTGATATTCGAGAGCATGGCTCTGGGTCAACTGGTGCCACCAATATCCTGAGAACAATTGGCCAAAAAGCAGCGATCGCAGTATTATTAATCGATATGCTTAAAGGTGCGATCGCAGTATTAATAGTCAAACTAATTTACTTATATTCTCCCATCGAATTGTTACCGATAAGTTGGCAATTATGGTTAATTGTCGCCGTGGCATTCGCAGCTATTTTCGGTCATAGTAAATCGATTTGGCTAAATTTTACAGGAGGAAAATCTGTTGCTACTAGCTTAGGAGTGTTGTTAGTAATGAATCCTCTGTTGGCTTTGGGAACTCTTGCTGCTTTTGGCATTACTGTCGCGATTTCCCGCATTGTTTCCCTTAGTTCTATTGTAGGAGCGATCGCTCTTAATTTATTAACAATTTTCGTTGATGGTTCTCTACCTTACATTATTTTTGCTGCTTTAGCAGGAGGATATGTGATCTTTCGTCATCGCAGCAATATTCAAAGACTCTTGGCTGGAGAAGAACCGAAGATTGGACAAACTGCTAGTTAAGGAATCAGGAGCAAGAAGTGATCTCAAGTTCGATTAAGTTCGATTAAATACTTGCAATTTAAAGTTAAATAGTCTAGATTTTTCTCATAAACATTCTTTTACTTTGTTGCATTTCCCATAATGCATGCATCCTTTGTTTAAAGATCACAATTTCTGCATCACTAGGTTGAGTTTTCTGCCAAATTTCCCTGAGCATTAAGCGATCGCGCCATGCTAAGAGATTGGGATATTTATCTAAACTAATGCCTAATTTATTAATCAAAATAACTCCATTACCTCCGACAATATCTCCGACACTAAAGCAATTTCCACCAAAATAATTATCCTCACCTAATAGTTCAGCAAATATAGTCAAAACTCTATGCAATTGTCTTTGCGATTTAATCAATCTACGAGATTTTTTGGGCTCAACAATTATTGGTAATAACTGAGGAATTAACTTGTGTTCACTCAACATTTGTACCATTCTAACTTTTGCTAATTGTTCGGCATTTTTAGGTAACAATGAAGGAGTAGGATACTTAGATTCTAAATAATCAATAATTGCTAGAGACTCAAGAATTCGTAATCCATTATCAATAATTACTGGTACTTGATGGAAAGGATTCAATTTTAAAAAATCTGGTTTGAATTGTTCTCCATCTAAATTAATTATTATTGATTCAAAAGGAATATTTTTTTCTAATAATGTAATCCAGACTCTACGAGCTAAGGGAGATAATGGATGATGATATAATTTCAACATAGGCAATTTAATGTAATTTAATCTGCGTTAGCCATATCAACAACTAAAACAGATTGATACCTAAAGTTAGACATTAAACATCAGTACCGAATACCTGTGTCCAATAAACATCGAAATCAGCGTTCTTATTATCTGGAGCAAATTCGTAACCAATGCCAATGTGAGTAAACTCTGGATTAAGAATATTTTCTTTGTGACCAGTACTATTCATCCACGCCTCAACCACTGCTTCTGGAGTTGTATATCCTGCTGCGATATTTTCTCCTACCCTTATCCAAGAGTAACCCGTAGCCCTGACTCGATCTCCCAAGCTAGCTTCTCCAGGAAGTTGGTGGGACATCATATCTGCCCGCACCATCTCGTCATTATGTAAATTAGCTGCCTGATCTAGTTGTATATCTATTGATAAAGGATCTAATCCTCTAGTTGTCCGTTCGATATTTACTAGTTTGAGTATGCTTTGATCAAATTCATTTGAAGCCATTAACTTATTTTCCGATCTTGGAGCAGTTTAACTGGCAAGATAGTGATACATAAACCAGTTAAACTTTTATGTTATTACCCGACTGGTAATAACTACGAATGAATGGTTGGTTAAATGCAGAAATTCATCAATACTTAAAGGACTTAAAGGTCACGTCTACTGGCTGATTCTACATCTAAGTTTGACCCGATCAACTTTTCCTAAGTTTTTTCCAAATATAACTAAAGACATTGGCAATTAACTTAGGTTAAGTATTTTAATTATCTTTTGACTGATATGGTAGCGTTAGACCCCACATTACAAAAATCTTGTGATGCCACTTCTGAGGTCGGAAAATCCAGATTAACCATTACCCGAGAAAATAAGGCATTGCGATTATTGTTACTCTTGGTTAGCAGATTTGAGCTTGAGACTATAGATTTGGCATTGTTAGTCTCACTTTGAGAGCTCAAACTTTCGATACGAGTAATTTTGCCTGGAATTAAATTTTCTTGTTCTGCTAATTGAACCGAGACATCTTTTTGCAAACTTATTTTAGCAGCAACGTTCGATTCAATAATCGCTTCTACCCAGAGATTCTGACAATCAATAAGAGTTACAATCTCTTGATTACGAGGAATCACTTCTCCCACGGTATAGTTGACATTGTAAACTTCTCCAGCACTCGGAGCCTTGATAGGAATCTTTTGATTTTCAGTAGAGCTTTTTAGGGTAATGTTTAACTTCTCTTGTAAATTGCTTAATTCTTTCTCAAGAAGATTAATTGTTACTTTTTGATTAATGATTTGTTGTTCAATGTTGGCAATTTCTCTTGCATTAGAGAATGATATTTTGGTCGCCTCTTCCGCTTGAGGAGTTCTAATAAGAATTTCATTCTCTTGAGGTAATGTTTTTAGGCTTTTTTCGAAAGAATCGAGAAATCTTTGAGAATTTTTGATTTGTTCTTGTTTAAGGACAATATCCTTTTCTAATTGAGAAATTATTTGAGCAGTATTACTATCTTGTTGAATTTCTACAACAGCTACAACTTGATCTGTTTCAATATTGAGTCCTTTACTGTCAACAATGGTTTTCAGTTTTCCTTCAACAGGACTATCAATAGATACAGTTTGTCCTCTAACAACAGCATCTTTAATGACAATTTCTGCTTCTCGACGCGCTCGACCATAGGATATTATTCCTATCGAGATCGCCATTAAACTTAAAGCAGTTAAAGCTCCACTAAAGATCCCTCGTTTCCACCAAACATCTTTGCTTAAGGGTTCTGCCTCAGGAAGAGCTAAGGTATCATCTGCAGCAAGTTCACCTACTTTTGTAGTAGCAGGGTGGAGAACTTGATTGTTAGTAACAGAATTATTGGTATTCTCATGATGAGAATCATGTTTAGGATCTAAGAGCTCAAATTGAAATTTATCTTCAACAAACACTTCTGGCTCTTGAGCTTCTAAAGTGTTTTGCAACTCAGAATCTGCAATTTGTAGAGCAGTAATCGCATCTGATAATTGAGGTATTACCGTCTTAAATACATTATTGCCTATATGGGTATAGCCTTTATCAATGTAGTAAATTACTTCTTTTATTTCCCCAACAGAAATATTTTTGAGAAGGCAACCTTTAACTCCTAATTCTAGATATTGAACAAAATCATGAGCATCAACTTGATTGCAAAAAATAATTATTTTTATTTGATTGTACTTTTCTTGTATACTTTTAATAACGTCAAAGCCCTCAGCTTCGGACAATGCCATACTAATTAGTACGATACTCGGCTTGAGATCTTCAATTTCAGACAGCGCAGCCTGGAGACTGCGAGAACTACCAACTACTTTGATGTCTGACTCTGCTTCGAGTAGGATTTTTAACCCTTCTCGAATAACTTTTTGTTCCTCCACTAACATTACACGAATCATGTTTTTCTTCTCTTCTTTATAAAATTTGCGAATATTAAGATTGAGCGTCAGTATACATAAGGAATTGTACACTGATATAAAAATAAGTTTCAGTATATATACTACAGCAGCCGAAGCTCAAATCATGATTTGAGCGCCAAATATTCAGTGATTTTGCTGAATCTTTATAAGTGTTTTACTGATTTTTTATCATTCTGCTTAGCTGTATATACTTAGGCAAGCATAGCATAGTATATACAGCTACATTGAATTTGCTTAGTTATATTTACTTAGACAAGCATAACATAGCATATAAACCTATATTGAATGTTTAAGGGCGCTGGAGGAAATAATTCTCATCGAGGTTGCGGTCTGTGAGGATTTCATAACCACTATTAGTGACTAGTACAGTATGCTCAAACTGGGCAGAGAGATTATTATCTACAGTAACTACCATCCAGCGATCGCGTAAAGTCTTGGTATGTTTCGAGCCGGCATTTAAAATCGGTTCAATTGCCAAGGTCATGCCTGCTTTCAGCTTGACATTCTCCATTTCCTGAGTACGAAAGTTAAAGACAGAGGGCGGTTCGTGGAGATTTTTACCGACACCATGTCCGGTGTAACCTTCAACTATACTATAACCATGAGCCTGAGCATGATCTTGGATCGCTCCGGCAACATCCATTAAATAATTACCAGCCTTTACTTGATCAATCCCTTTATATAAGCATTCTTCAGCAATTTTCATTAATTGAGCTGCAGATTTGGAGACTGTTCCTACTGCGATAGTGATACAAGAATCACCGTGAAATCCATCGCAATAAGCTCCTGTATCTACTTTTAAGAGATCTCCTTGGCGAATAATTTTCTTGGGGCTAGGAATACCGTGAACCACCTCATGATTGAGACAAGCACAAATAGAACCAGGAAAGCCATAATAACCTTTGAAGCTAGGAGTTGCCCCTAATTCTCGAATCCGTTTTTCTGCATATTCGTCTAGCTCAGCAGTAGTCATTCCTGGTTTAACTAGAGAGGCTATTTCTTTGAGTACTGTGGCGACAATCTTCCCTGAATGGCGCATTTTCTCAATTTCTGAAGCGGACTTGAGATGTATCCCCCGAGGACTTCTTTTTAATGGAGGAAGTCCTGTTGATTTAGATGCAGTTTTAGTTTTGGGGAGGAGAAGATTGGTCAAAAAGTTCATGTATTCGCTTCAGGTTATGGCTTCTAGTAATATAACAATTCTGAGGTAACAGAGAAAAGGGAATAGGAAATTGCCAGTTGTCTACAAGCTACTTTGGCACGAAGTTTTCTATTAAAATAATTAAAACCAAGACCAAAAAATGCTCATCAATTGTTTAAAAGTAATTCCCCATCTTCCCCATCTTCCCCATCTTCCCCATCTTCCCCATCTTCCCCATCTTCCCCATCTTCCCCATCTTCCCCATCTCCCCCATCTTCCCCATCTTCCCCATCTCCCTATCTGCCCATCTCCCAAAACTCAAAATCTTCGACCCAAAATCTAGTATTGATAGGCGGTGGACATGCTCATGCGATCGCCCTTAACCTATGGAGACGTAAACCTCTACCAGGGATCACTATTACTCTTATTAGTGATGTTAAACAAACTCCTTATTCGGGAATGTTACCTGGTCATGTAGCAGGGTTCTATAGTTATGAAGAAACTCACATTAATTTAGCCAATCTTTGCCAACTTGTTGGGGCTAATCTCATCATAGATCAAGCGGTTGATTTAGATTTAGATAATAATCAAGTTATTTGTCGAAATCATGAACCCATAAGTTTTGACTATTTGTCTATTGATATTGGTAGTACTCCCAACATCATTGCTGTTCCTGGTGCAGCTGAATATGCCATACCAGCTAAACCTGTGCCGCAATTTCTTGATGCTTGGAGAAATTTACTAGCAACTGTGAAAAATAAGCCGCAATCGAGAATTAAGCTCGCAATTGTTGGTGGTGGTGCAGGGGGAGTCGAATTAGCTTTAAATATGCAAGCTCGTTTGATGAGAGAAATCGGTAAAAATAACGACGATAAAGTAGAAATACATTTAATTCATCGTGGTTATCAATTATTATCTGAACATAATCTTTGGGTAAGTAAGCATTTGCCTAAAATTTTTCTCAAAAAAAGAATTATCTTACATTTAAAAACTCAAGTTACCGCAGTAAAATCAGATCATATTATTTGTGATAATCAGAAAAATATTGCTTATGATTATCTATTTTGGGTGACCCAAGCCTCAGCTCCTCAATGGATTAAAAACTCTCAATTAACTACAGATAATCAAGGATTTATCCTCGTAAAAGACACTTTATGCTCAGTATCCCATCCCCATGTATTTGCCACAGGCGATATTGCGACCATGGAAAATTATGCTCGTCCTAAAGCTGGAGTATTTGCCGTACGTCAAGGTCAACCACTTTTTACTAATTGGCAAAGAATGATTACCGCACAACCTTTAATATCTTATATTCCGCAAAAAAGATATTTAGCTTTGATTGGCACAGGGGATAAAAAAGCGATCGCTTCTTGGGGTTCTTGGGGCTGGCAATCCTCATTATTCTGGATTCTGAAAGACTATATAGATCGTAAATTTATGAATCTTTTCAAGAATAAGTATTAAGAAATAAATTAGAAATCAAAATTAATACTTTACCTTTTTTACCCCTTAGCTTAACTCAATATAGGCTTTTCAGATCCTGACGAAAAATGCACTACATATTCGGTTAACCACACCTTATATTTGTAGATTGACATGGTGAAAAATCTCAAAAATATAAAAATTGCTATAATAGGAACAAACAAAATTAATAACCGTTCTTACTTGTTACAAAAATTAAACAATAATCTTAAGAACAAGTAAGCAAGTTTTCTATTAGAGCTAGTTTCTAATATAGGACTTCTCGATTATTATCCAGTAACAATTCAATTTAGATAATAGACAGGTCATGATGAAAACTTGGAATCTGACGATGGCTATTAATCTCTAGATTCTCCCTAGTGAGCATTGCCAGTTCTTAACTTGCAAATTCATTATTTCAAAAAAATCTTTGTTATCAGCTCCTAGAAATGGGAATCGTTGATGCCATAGCCACAACAATATCTGCGATCAATTTAAGGAGCAAGTTCATGAATAACAATAATCAAAATCTAGGGAAACTTACTCTAGAGCAACAATTTCAGCTAGAAGTATTAAGAAAAGACATAGAGAATATGTCTCTAGAACAAGCAAAAGAATATTTGCTAGAAGCCTTTCGTCAACTGATGGTTAAAGATAATGTATGCCGAGATTTGTTTAAGCAATGTTATCTCTAAATTATTAAATTCGACGTGTGCTATTACAGACGGACGAGGAGAGCTATGCCCAAAGCCTGAGTTGCTTCTTTAAGATCACCCCCCAGCCTGGAGAGACCGTGGCCGCTGATGGCAAACTGCTCAAGCATTCCTTTATGAGAGAAACAGACAATCTCCATTGTCAACCTCATCCAGCAATCATGATGGTTACAGGTTATTTAGTAGAACGAGGCTTGATTTTACCTCCCTACGAAGTTGAGAGCAAGACCAATGAGATTAAAGCCCTGCCTGAAATGATAGAGCAGCTAGCTCTCAAGGGAGTTGTGTTTGCCTTTGATGCGATCAATACTCAAAAACAACAGCCGAGCTGATGATCGAGAGTGAAAATGACTATCTCGGAGCACTTAAAGGGAATCACCGTGGCTTACTCGCTGATGTCAAAGAACATTTTAAGCCGGAACAAACCTTTGACAGCTTGGATAAAGGTCATGGTCGCATTGAAAAGCGCAGCGTCAGTATTTGTCGCGATCTCACCAACATTAGAGATTGGCCGGGGCTCAAAACCTTAATTAGAGTTGAATCAGAGCGTGCCGAACTGGGAGCTGACATGATTGTTGTTACCCAAGAAACGCGCTACTATATCACCTCGTTGTTAGAGGATGCCAAACCATTGGCACAAAGAATTCGGGGCTACTGGGGGGTTGAAAATAAGGTTCATTATGTCCGCGATGTCACTCAAGGAGAAGATGCATCAAGAATCCGTACAATTCCCTTAGTGGGCCTGTTGGTTCAAGCACGTAATATGGCTCTCAATCTTTATCGAGAATATGGCTGGACTAATATGGCTCAGGCACAACGGCGTTGCTCACAATCCCTAGAGCTGCTCATGGAAGTTTTTAGAATGAAATAGCCCTGGTTCGCTCGCTTCTGGTGATCGCTTTTTTGCTAATTCTACAATGTTAAGAAAAAAATCTCCTCAGCAACTGAGACAGGCATCATAGAATTTTATTTAAAAGTAACTTGCCAAGTTAATCAGGAAAGAGTAGGTGGGGAAATAGAAGTAAAACTACTTTTGACAAAATTTAGTTAACTTATTCTGAATGGTTGCCATTAAATGAATGATTATGTAAGAACTGAGATGCAATTTTAATAATCTATAGAATCTTAGCGTTAATCATGAAAATTTTAATGGTACTGACATCTCACGACCAGCTAGGAAACACAGGCCAGAAAACAGGGTTTTGGTTAGAGGAATTAGCCACGCCTTACTATGTTTTTCTTGATGCTGGAGCGGAAATTACCCTCGCTTCTCCGCTAGGTGGTCAAGCGCCTCTTGATCCCAAAAGTGATCAACCAGATTTTCAAACAGAAGCTACCCAACGTTTTCAAAATGATGCAACAGCGAGGAAAGCTGTAGCCAGTACATTGAAATTATCTACTGTTTATCCAGAGAATTTTGATGCTGTGTTTTATCCTGGAGGTCACGGTCCATTATGGGATTTAGCAGAAGATCCTCATTCTATTAAATTAATCGAAACTACCTATAATTTGGGCAAGCCAGTTGCCGCAGTATGCCATGGACCAGGGGTCTTGCGTCATGCGAAGACTAATGATGGTTCCTATTTAGTCAAGGATAAGTCGGTAACAGCTTTTACCAATACCGAAGAAGCTAAAGTTGAACTTACCGATGTTGTTCCATTCTCAGTGGAAGATGAGCTTGTTAAAAATGGCGGTAATTTCAGTAGAGTAGAAGATTGGATGTCTTATTGTGTCACCGACGGCAATTTGATTACTGGTCAAAATCCTGCTTCTTCAGAAGCTGTAGCAAAAGCTCTGCTACAAAAGTTGAGTTAAGTTTCAAATAACTATCAAGTAGATAGTTTACTGCTAGTTGACTTCTACTGTATTTATACAGGGTAGGGTGGTAATGGGAGAATGGAACTTATAACTTTCTCCCTTCCCCCAAAACAATTACAAAAACTATAGTTTATAAACTAGACACAGTTTAGTTAAAAGCTTTAATTTAGGCAACTTTGACCTTAATCAAATCTCCTTCCTGTTTAAAATCATAGACAGGTAAAGGTTTTTGGGCTGGCCCGGCAATAACGCCACCATCAACTCCAAATTTTGAACCGTGACAGGGACAGACTAATGCCCCACTATCTCCTTTCCACTCAACATCACATCCTTGATGGGTACATTTAGGGTTCAAAGCTGCAAGTTGACCACTATTAGAAACAACGATCACTCCTAATTGCTTTTCGTATATGTAACCCTTATCTTCTAATTCTTGATTAGTTCCCACAGCGACGAAACCTTCTGCATCGGGAGTAGAATCGATTTCGGGGGCAGCATCTGAAATGGGAGTGCTGTTATTGGGAGTGCTACCATTAGAAGAGCAAGCAGCAATGGCTACAGGTAAAGATGAAGCCAACATCCCCACACTAACCCAGCCTAAGAATTTACGACGTTCCATGTTCTTTCCTCAAAGATAAAATAGTATTCAGATTACATATTACATACAACATGATAGTTAATAATTGATCATTAGTTACCGAATATTGATAAATGCTGAGTGATGACTGATAACTTTTGTTCGTCTCTGATTCTGGGATAAATCCCCCACGGTCTACAATCCCTCATCCTCAATTTTAAGATGTCCGAATTTTTTTCCAGAGAGATTGGTATTCTCGATCAATTTCAGGAGCAAGAGGCAAGATAAAATCGCTTTTAGAGAAAGATTTAAGGGTAAAATCGATAAAATCTTGATTATTTTTCAGCTCTTTAGTTAATTCGGCTTGATTTTCTTGTTTTAAGATTGGGGAAATCCCATTAGTAAACAACATAATAGTTTCGGCTCCGG
Source organism: Xenococcus sp. MO_188.B8 (assembly GCA_030065615.1). Taxonomy (GTDB): domain Bacteria; phylum Cyanobacteriota; class Cyanobacteriia; order Cyanobacteriales; family Xenococcaceae; genus Xenococcus. The sequence goes on from JASJDR010000134.1 coordinate 12,266, forward strand.
AAATTTGCCAACAGAAGTCAATCCAAGATTCTAGCCGAGATTTAACGCGATCGCTGATTCCATTGGTCATGGTTGGTTGAACCCATAAATCAGCCCAGAGAGAAGTTCCCGAAGCAGGGACAACTACACCAATTTTTTGCGGATAACGTCTTACTAGAGGCAAAATATCTGAAGACCAGCCTACGGCAGCCCAGGTATCTCCTAAAATTAAGGATTGAAGATATTTCGTCGAACTATAAAATTTAACTTGTTGATGAAGTGCCTTGAATTCCGATTCTAGATCGGGGATCGTTGTTAGATCTGGGGTATTGTAGGAATAGGAATTGTCTAATTTTTTTAAGGTTAAGCCAATTATCTCCCGATAATTATCCAGTAAGGAAATACGCTCTTTAAATTCCTCGCGCCATAAGTCAGACCAATCTTTAATTGCAGGTATTTCTGTTTGATCCTTTCGATAAGCAATAACCGTATTTCCCCAACGATAGGGTGCGCCATAAATTTTGCCACCTTTGGTGACTAGGGTTTGGAATTCGGAAGGTAAATTATGCCAACCAGATAATTTGTTAATATCTAGGGGTTGAATCAGGTTTTGCGCGATCGCCTTATCTAACCAGAAGTCGCCTAAAGTTACTAGGTCGGCTTGTTGCGAGGAGCTATTCCAAAGATTGGTTATTTGATTTAGTCCCCAACTCCTCGGTTTTTCCTCCTGGTGCCAATTTTCTAGAAGATTGAATATTCTGGCTAATTGTGCTTCTGGCTTAAATTTAACCGGATTGTTTCTAGATAAAGTTTGACGAAAAGCCCCAACTAGTTGAGTGGGGATTGAACCCTGCAACATTATTACATTGAGAGTATCTGTCGGATTACTACAACTTGATAATAATTGACTGGCAGTCAAGGCGGCGCTAGTAATGAGAAATTGACGACGGGTAATCATTTTAAAGAATAAGGGATTAAAGATAAAAGATAAGGAAAAATCAATCAGTGATCAGTAAAAATTTTATAATTACTGCAGGAATCATAATTTAGTAATGAATGTTAGTTACCGCCATCGATCACCAAGAATCAATTGATCATATTTTAGACAAAGCTTTAGATAATCAAGATATTTCAGAAGCGGAAGGATTGCTCTTACTTCAACAAGTAGAGTCTGACACAATTACAAAAATTCAAGCAACTGCTGATCGCCTGAGAAAAAGACAAGTAGGCGATACTGTTACCTATGTTATCAATCGCAATATCAATTTTACGAATATTTGTGAGCAACATTGTAGTTTCTGCGCTTTTCGTCGTGATGCTGGTGCAGAAGGAGCATTTTGGCTAAATACAGACCAAATCATCTCTAAAACTTCTGAGGCAGTGGCTCAAGGTGCAACCGAAATCTGTATGCAAGGAGGATTGAATCCTGCAGCCAAAATTGAGGGTGCCTCTCTAGCTTATTATTTGGCATTGGTAGCAACAATTAAAAATCAATTTCCCCAAATTCATCTTCATGCCTTTTCGCCCCAGGAAATACAGTTTATTGCCCGAGAAGACAAGATCGCTTATCAAGAAGTCATAATTGCCCTTCAAGATGCAGGAGTTGATTCTATGCCAGGGACCGCAGCTGAAGTCTTAGATGACTCGGTGAGAAAAATTATTTGTCCTGAAAAAATTGATACTGCTACTTGGTTAGAAATTGTCAGTACGGCTCATCGCCTAGGAATGCCGACTACTAGTACCATGCTCTCAGGTCACATTGAAACTCCTTCACAACAGATCTCCCATCTCCACAAATTGCGATCGCTGCAACAACAAGCGCTCACTAATAATTATCCAGGAAAAATTACCGAATTTATTCTCCTGCCCTTTGTGGGAAAAGAAGCGCCCCAAGCTTTAAGAAAGAGAGTTGGCAGAGATCAACCAGTGCTGGCTGATACTCTAAAATTGACCGCAGTGGCTCGGATTTTTCTCGGTAACTGGATCGTAAATCATCAACCGAGCTGGGTAAAATTGGGTCTGCAAGGGGCCACAGAAGCTCTTAGCTGGGGTTGTAATGATCTGGGCGGCACTCTGATGGAAGAGCATATTACAACGATGGCAGGAGCCCAAGGAGGTACTTGTATGACAGTCGAGGAATTACAAACAGCGATCGCGTCTCTAAAGCGTCCTTATAAACAACGCCAAACCATCTATTAAATAATCAGTGATAAATGTTAATTGCTAAATGTGATTAGACATCTTTCTGGTTAAGAGGTAACCTAAAAAGTAATTTTTCAAGTTACCCAAGAAATTAATCTAGATGAGAATATTAGTTACTGGTGGCGCAGGTTTTATCGGTTCTCACTTAATTGATCGCCTAATGACACAGGGCAACGAAGTTTTATGCTTGGATAACTTTTATACAGGTCATAAGCGAAATATCCTTCAATGGCTAGATCATCCCTATTTTGAACTGATTCGTCACGATATTACCGAACCAATTCGCTTAGAAGTAGATCAAATATACCATCTAGCTTGTCCGGCTTCCCCGATTCATTATCAATACAATCCCGTAAAAACCATTAAAACTAATGTTATGGGAACCTTGAACATGTTAGGGCTTGCTAAACGAGTTAAAGCCAGATTTTTACTGGCTTCTACGTCAGAAGTCTATGGGGATCCTGATGTTCACCCCCAACCCGAAGAATATCGAGGCAATGTCAATTGTATCGGGATTCGCAGTTGTTATGACGAAGGCAAAAGAGTGGCCGAAACTCTGGCTTTTGACTATCACAGACAAAATAATGTTGATATTCGAGTAATGCGAATTTTTAATACCTATGGCCCGAGAATGCTAGAAAATGACGGCAGAGTTGTCAGTAATTTTATTACTCAGGCTTTACGAGGTACTCCTTTAACTGTATACGGAGATGGTTCTCAAACCCGCAGTTTCTGTTATGTCTCCGATTTAGTCGCAGGGATGATGGGATTAATGAATGGAGAACATATTGGCCCAATTAATATAGGTAATCCTGGGGAATATACGATTCTAGAGTTGGCCAAAACTATTCAAGAAATGGTCAACCCAGAAGCAGAATTAATCTTCAATCCTCTACCTGAAGACGATCCTAAACAGAGACAACCTGATATTACTAAGGCTAAAAACTTACTTGGTTGGGAACCGAAGATTCCTCTACAAGAAGGATTGAAATTAACAATCCAAGATTTCCGCGATCGCCTTAACAATCATGAAAAAGGTCAGGAGGTAGCTGCCTATTAAAAAATTTAATATCAAAACTAAACTCAAGCTTATAGCTAACAACCTATAACTAATCGCCAAGCGATGTTAAGTTAAATTTTCTAAGTTAAAAACAAAAATCACAAAAATAATCACTTTCAAAGGGAAAATAAATGCAAGTTTGTGTAATTGGTACAGGATACGTTGGTTTGGTGACTGGGGTTTGTCTATCTCACATCGGACATGATGTGATTTGTGTAGATAACAACGAAGAAAAAGTCAAATTGATGCAGTCAGGTCAATCCCCCATTTATGAACCCGGGTTGTCAGAATTGATGCAATCTTCCGCCGCATCGGGAAGACTACAATTTACTTCCGATCTCGCCCAAGGAGTTGCTCATGGTGAAATTTTATTTATTGCGGTCGGAACTCCTCCTTTGCCTACAGGAGAAAGTGATACTCGTTACGTTGAAGCCGTAGCTAGAGGCATTGGAGCCAATCTTAATGGCGATTATAAAGTAATTGTCAACAAGTCTACAGTGCCTATTGGTTCTGGAGACTGGGTAAGAATGATTGTTCTCGAAGGAGTTGACGAACAACAAAAATCTCAAAAATCTTTAGTTACTGCAGGGAATGTATCCAGTAAAGCCAAAGAAGAGCAGGCTAATTTCGATGTGGTCAGCAATCCCGAATTTCTCCGCGAAGGTTCTGCTGTCTACGATACTTTCAATCCCGATCGCATTGTTTTAGGCAGTAATAGTCCAAAAGCCCTAGGGATGATGAAAGATCTCTACCAACCTCTTGTTAATCGAGAAGCTGCACAAGATAAATCTTTACCCCCAGTACCAGTTGTCGTTACGGATCTCAGTTCGGCGGAAATGATTAAATATGCCGCTAACTCCTTCTTGGCAACTAAAATTAGTTTTATCAATGAAGTTGCCAATATCTGCGATCGTGTAGGAGCAGATGTGACTCAAGTAGCTCAAGGTATTGGCTTAGATTCGCGGATTGGCAGTAAATTTCTCAATGCTGGTATTGGTTGGGGCGGTTCTTGTTTCCCTAAAGATGTTGCTGCTTTGATTCACACAGCAGACGATTATGGCTACGAACCAGAGTTGCTGAAAGCTGCGGTGAATGTCAATGTTCGTCAACGCCTGATTATTCTGGAAAAATTACAGCACGAACTAAAAATACTCAAAGGGAAAACTATTGGATTACTGGGTTTAACCTTTAAACCGGATACTGATGATATGCGAGATGCCCCAGCTTTACAATTGATTGAACAGTTAAATCGTTTGGGAGCCAAAGTCAAAGCTTACGATCCAATCGTATCGCAATCGGGTTTGAGTCACGGTTTATCAGGAGTTATCATCGAAGGCAATGCTGAAATGCTAGCTGATGGTTGTGATGCATTAGTTTTAGTTACTGATTGGCAAGAATTTGTGAAACTGAACTATCAAAAAATGGCAACCTTAATGACTCATCCTGTCATAATAGATGGTCGTAATTGCTTAGATCCGAAGGTCTTGAAAGAAGCTGGTTTTCACTATCTAGGTGTTGGTCGCTAGATAATTCATAATTCATAATTAATGTAAGGTTCTGGTGAATTATCAGAACCTTACTATTTTTAACCAACTGTAAACTATAGAAAGGGTCTCAGCCTAGTTTAATTTCTTGGATATATGGCGCTACGCGCAAGTCCTAAAGGATCCCGCTGCGCATATCAAAAGTTTACTAATCATGGGCTGGGGCGTTTACCAATGTCCTAACCAAATTACGTAGTGCTATACAATTGCAGCTTAGAGCTTAAAGCTAATCACAAGACAATTTTAATTTTTATAATTTTTTCCTCATTAATAATCCAGTAATGCAAACTGATTTGTCAGAAGCATTAGGTCAAATTAATCAAAAGCTTGATAACCTTAGCAATGATGTTATCGATTCTTCCCTACGATAAAAGAATTCTTATTAGAGCGTTGCTCCAAAAAAGTGAACAGATCAAAAATAGTTTTCGATCTGCCTTAAACTTAATCTGTTCTATAAATAATGATTCAGCTTTACCTTACATTCTTAAATGAATCAAGTTATGAGAGAACATGTCATCAATTATTTAGTTGAAGTTTTGAACCAATCTAGAGAAACAATTTTAGGTAGGGTAATACAAAATACTGTGTTGAACAAAATCATTGCCCATAGATTAAAGTCATTGAATTCCATAGTCTTACTCCAATTTTCTTTTTAATTTAAATTTTGTATTGATTTTATTCTTTGTATATTTATTTGATGATATACCTTAGTCAATATAAATAACATTACTATTACTTGTGAGTTGTATAAGCTTAACTGAACAATCTCCAAGATTCAAAAGCGGTAAGGCAACCAAGTAAAGAACTAAAATTCCTATTTCTCCTCAAGCGTTAACAATTTGTAATATTATTTTTAAAGATTAAAACTTTTTAAGATTTGAGATCATGTTGCTCAGACCAGAAAATCGTACCAAACTAGACCCTAGTAACGATAGTGATTTTTATAGTGTTCCTCGTTTAGTCACCCATGTAGACGAGGGTTTTATCGATCAATTAACAGAACTTTATCGAGAGAAACTTCAGCCTAATACTCGTATTCTAGATTTGATGAGTAGTTGGGTATCTCATCTACCAGAGGATATGGAATTTGACCATGTTGAAGGACATGGGATGAATCACGAAGAGCTCAAGAAAAATCCTCGGCTCAGTAGCTATTTTGTGCAAAACCTCAACCGAAATCCTCAAATACCCTTACAAGATGAGGATTTTGATGCTGTATTAATCACTGTTTCTGTACAGTATTTACAATATCCAGAAGCTGTCTTGGCGGAAATACATCGGCTTCTGAAACCAGAGGGCATAGTTATTATTAGTTTTTCTAACCGCATGTTTTACCAAAAAGCGATCGCAGTTTGGCGAGATGGTACAGAAGCTAGTAGAGTAGCATTAGTTAAAAAGTATCTTAAAGCAATTCCTGGCTTTAGCGAACCTGAAGTAGTTGCTCGTCAGTCTTCCGTACCAAATTTTTTAGCTATGTTAGGTTTAGTTGGTGCTGATCCCTTCTATGCAGTTATCGCCCAAAAAGCTGTTCCTAACTAGTAACCATTAAGCCATGATCTCTTTTCCTACTGAGCGATATCTAGACCATCCAATTCCCGCTCTAGGATCGGGATAATCTTTAACAATTACACCCCGACTAGGAGCGCGTTGAAAAGCTACTAATAGGGGAATCTCTGTCTTAAATATTGGTAACTTGGCTTCTTCGAGTACTTTTCTAGCATCTCTTCCATTAGTAGTCCGAGCATCTACTCTAGTCAATAGAACTTTATAACTAATCTTGAGAGGTTCTAGTAACTCTACAGCTTTGAGAGTACTATCAATATCTAAAGCATTGGGAGTAGTAGGAAGAATTACTAGATCACTACCTTGAGCTAGATCTTCTAATTCTTCTGCTTCTGGTCTGGCTTGGGTATCAATTAGAATATGAGTAAATTTTTTAATTAATCCAGGAGATCCCGCTTGAGAAGCTACATAAAAAGGTAACTTATCTTCTCTTGCCCATACTAATGCAGAGCGATTTTTGTCGGCATCAATTAACAGAGTAGGTGCTGACAATTGGAAATAAGCAGCCAAATGTACTGCGGTTGTAGTTTTGCCTACTCCTCCTTTCAAAGCTGTGATAGCAATAATCATAGGTTATTGAGAATCTATTTAGTAGTAGTTTACGTAGTTTACCGATATTCTTCAAATTAGATAAGAGAATAGTCATTTTTCTTAATTTATCGGTGATTTTTTCTGGGATCTTGTCCTGATATCGCTATCTAGATTTGTCTAGATCCGGGTTTTTTCTCTCAGATAGCAATGGGGATAGGGAGCAGAGAATAGCAACCACCTTTCATCTCACTAAGGATTTATTTAGATATTGCGATCGCTACTGCTAGGACAAATGTAGCAAAGATTCTCTAGTTTTTATCTCGGATGTAGACTCGAGCTCCAGCAATCTTAAGAACTCAGGTGAAATTTTCCAAGACTTCCTCAAAATTTATTACAGTGGGATAATATATCCATTCATACTTCTTCAGCTAGAGCCATGATTGATGCCATCATAATCATCATCTGTATCGTTGCAGCAATCAACATCGGTTTTGATAGTCTGCAACTCCTACCAGAGGACATTTTAATGCAAGTGTCTAATATTTCCGCACTCCGTTTTACCATTGCTGGTTTCTCAGCGATTATCGGTTTGGGGGTAGGGGTTGCAGTACAGACTACCTATCGTCGTTTGGAAAGTCAAGTTCGTAAGACTCCCATTGAGGTTATCATTACCAGAGCGATTGGTCTAGCTATTGGGCTATTGATTGCTAACTTGATGTTGGCACCGATGTTCTTGTTACCCATACCAGAAGAGTTGAGTTTCATTAAACCTGCGATCGCTATTATGGGCAGTGTGATGTTCTCTTACATGGGAATTAGTCTAGCAGATACTCATGGCAGAACTTTTTTACGATTGATCAACCCTGGTAGCCTCGAAAGTATTTTAGTGGCAGAAGGTACTCTAGAAGCAATTTCTAGTAAAATTTTAGACACTAGTTGTATTATTGACGGCAGAATCGAATCTTTGTTGAAGACTGGTTTTCTTGAAGGCAATATTATAATTCCCAAGTTTGTTTTACAAGAATTGCAAAATTTGGCAGATAATAGTAATGATCAAAAACGAATTCGCGGTAGAAGAGGCTTAGACATTCTTAATCGCATTCAAGAAGATTTTCCTGAACGAATTATTATTCGCGATACTAACTATGAAAATCTTGATACAGTAGATGCAAAATTAGTTATGTTGACCCAAGAAATTAGTGGTATTTTGTTAACTAATGATTACAATTTGAGTAAAGTTGCTAGTCTACAGGGAGTCTCAGTGCTTAATATTAATGATTTAGCTCAATCTTTACGTCCTCTTTATTTACCAGGGGATAATTTGGAATTAAAAATTATTAAACAAGGTAAAGAACCAGAACAAGGTATTGGCTATCTTGATGATGGCACGATGGTAGTTGTGGATGAAGGTCATCGTTATGTTGGGGGAGAAATTCAAGTAATTGTAACTTCTTCTCTCCAAACTTCAGCAGGCAGAATGATCTTTGCCAAACCAGGCAATGAGATTATAGTTAATAATAATTGAAAATTAAAAATTGAAAATGGATAAATGCTCAATGCTCAATGTTTAATGACAAAGTTGATTGGCAAAAGTTAGCTTTAGAATATCAACAAAAAGTTCCTAGACATAGAGTTAGAGAACTAAGCGGAAGTTATAAATATCAGAAATTTGGAGAACCTTGTTTCCCTGACGATTTAGTCTTAAGGGATTATCAAAGGCAAGCTGTTGTTAATTGGTTAGAAAATAAGGGCAGAGGTACGCTAAAAATGGCGACAGGTAGTGGTAAAACTATCATTGCTTTAGCGATCGCAACCGAATTATATCAAAAAATTGGCTTACAAGTTCTGATAATAGTTTGTCCTTATCGTCATCTAGTTTTACAATGGAATCGGGAATGTCAAGCCTTTAATCTACAACCGATTATGGCAATGACCAATGTTAAAACCTGGCAAGGAGAACTTTCTAATCAACTATATAATATTCGTTCAGGAACTCAATCTTTTCTAACTTTAATTACTACTAATTCTACTTTGATTAGTGAAGGAATGCGATCGCAGATGAAGTTTTTTCCGGCGAAAACGCTGATAGTTGGTGATGAAGCTCATAACTTAGGTTCTGATCGTTTAGAAGCGAGTTTACCTCGAAATATTGGTTTACGCTTAGCCCTTTCAGCAACTCCTCAAAGATATTATGACGAATTGGGAACCGATGCCTTACTAGACTATTTCGGAAAAATTTTACAACCAGAATTCACTTTGGCTGATGCGATTAGAAAAAAGGCATTAGTTCCCTATCTTTACTATCCTATTTTTGTGGAGCTAACCGAGTCAGAATCTTTTCTTTATGCCAAATTAACTAAAAGTATTGGCTGGAGTTTAAATAAGAATAATAACTTTAACGAAAATGATACTTTAACTTCTTTATTAAACAAGCGATCGCGTTTAATTGGTTCGGCAATCAACAAGCTCACTGCTTTAAAAGAAATTATGCAAGATCGTTTGCATACTAGTCATACTCTTTTTTATTGTGGGGATGGTCAGATAAATAATTATGCTCCTAATTATAATCGACAAATCGCAGCCGTTACTCGCATTTTAGGGAAAGAATTAGGTTATCGAGTTAATACTTATACCGCAGATACTTCTTTAGAAAATAGAGAACAATTACGTCAGCAATTTGAAAGAGGAGATTTACAAGGTTTAGTCGCAATTCGCTGTTTAGATGAAGGGATAGATATTCCAGAAATTCAAACTGCGATTATTTTAGCAAGTACGACTAATCCTCGTCAGTTTATTCAGCGTCGTGGGAGAATTTTACGTCCTTATCCAGGAAAAAAACAAGCAACTTTATTCGACATGATCGTTATTCCGCCACAGTTAGATCGTGATGTCTGGGAAGTGGAAAAAAAGTTATTACAAAAAGAATTAGCTAGATTTACTGAATTTGCTGAATTAGCAACTAATGCCGAGGAAGCTGTCACAAAACTTTTAACAGTCACTGATGAAGTGTAGTTGAAATACATTGCGGAGTAGTATAGTATCCCAACTCCAAATTAAGACAATTAACTATAGCGCTATAGTTTTTACTTCTAATTCATCGCGCCCCGCTTTGCAGATCTTAGAGCGATCGCGTTTAGAAATACAATTGATTACATTGCGGAGTAGTATAGTATCCCAACTCCAAATTAAGACAATTTACGATAGCGCTATAGTTTTTACTTCTAATTCATCGCGCCCCGCTTTGCAGATCTTAGAGCGATCGCGTTTAGAAATACAATTGATTACATTGCGGAGTAGTATAGTAT
>JASJDR010000135.1 GCA_030065615.1 Xenococcus sp. MO_188.B8
CCAAAAACTGCGATGCTGAATTTGCTCGTTGGACTGACGCTCTTAATCATGCTAAATCTCTCATCCCAAATTGTAAAAGTCTCTTTGAAGATATTCGTATTTTCGTAGGCGAGGAATTGATTTGGATTTATAGTCGCTCCCACAAATACCCTCAGTTTATTGGAGCAGGTACTTACGACAGGTTAGCTAGATTGTTTATTGCCGAAGCAAGAGAAGAAGAAAGGATGAAGGATGAGGACGAGAAGTAATCATTAAATATGATAGCTGAACTTAAACTATGGATATTTATGGGGTTGCAATACTTGCTGTTTTAGGTCTATTTTCAGGACTATTGGCTGGAGTAATGGGACTTGGTGGAGGAGTTGTCCTAGTACCATTGATTCAAGCTTTAGGTTATTCGACCGTGCAAGCAGTGGCTACCAGTAGTTTAGCTATTTTGATGACTTCAATTTCTGCCAGTATCCAAAATTATCGGATGGGCAATCTAGATTTTAAACGGGTAATTTTATTGGGAGTGCCTTCTTTGTTAACGGCACAATTAGGAGTATTTTTAGCGAGTGAAATACCTGATTTTATTTTACTAGGAACTTTTAGTTTCTTTTTAGTTGTTAATATTTTCATCTCCCGATTTCGTAATAAGTTAATCGCTCAAGATTTAGGCAATAGAGTAGACAAGCAAGCAAACCATAAATTAATCGATAAAATAGCTCGATTTTCTCCTAGAATAGCCAAAATTATTACCAGTGGACTCAAAGATTTGGTCGCCAGAATCGTTACGGGAGGATTAACAGGATTTTTGGCAGGTTTTTATGGTATTGGTGGCGGAGTCATTATGGTTCCATTACAAATGGTGTTCTTATCGGAACCAATTATAATCGCGATCCAAACTAGCTTAGGAGTGATTATGATTACTTCAATTTCAGCTTGTTTCGGTCATGGATTACGAGGCAATATTCTCTTTGTTGAAGGTTTTATTTTAGGTCTCGGTGGCTTAATAGGAGCCCAAATAAGTTCTCGTTTTTTGCCCAGACTTCCTAGTAAAATAATTGTGATCGCTTTTAATGGATTGCTAGCAATCTTATCAGTTTATGTAATGTATTTAGCCTATATGACTTACAATCAGTAAAATGAATCTAGATGCCAGAAGATATGCAGATGCTACTCAACGCAACCGCCAACCAATTTTAGAAGTATTGCAAAGAATATTACCCCCCGAAGGAAATATTCTCGAGATTGCTAGTGGTACAGGACAACATGCGGTTTTCTTCGCTGCTGAATTAGTGTCTCATCACTGGTATCCCTCAGATCCCGATCCTTTATTGCGAGATAGTATCCAAGCTTGGCGGAATCATAACCCCAGAGAAAATCTTCATCCCCCTCTAGATATTGACGCGACTACCTCTTGTTGGTCGATTGAAAAGGAAAAAATCTCCCTCAACGCGATCGCCAATATTAATATGATTCATATTGCACCTTGGCAAGCTTGTTTAGGTTTAATGGCAGGTGCCAATCGGCTCTTATCTGCTGGGGGGATTCTCTACTTATATGGTCCTTATAAAAGAAATGGTCAACATACCGCACCTAGTAATGAATTATTCGATCGCTCTTTACGAAATCGTAATTCCCAATGGGGAGTGAGAAATTTAGAAGATGTCGTAGCAGTTGCCGAATTAGCAGGCTTAGAATTGCAGGAAGTTGTTACTATGCCAGCTAACAATCTTTCGCTGATTTTTCAGAAACAAGAGTTTAAAGCTGATTAAATTCCTAAGGGAAAATGCCTTTAGCTAGTTGCTCGAATATTTCGTTAACATAACTACCCGACTTAGCAGAAGTCCCATAGCTAGCCAGAACCTTAAGATTATTGGGGAAACTATATTGTTCCATTAATTTAGTGAGCTTTTCCGAATCTACGAGATCGGTTTTATTTAAAGCGACAACCGCTATTCCTTGGGGATTGATTTTCAGGAAAAGATCGAGATGCTTTTGTAAGTTTGTGAGGGTCTCTGGGCGAGTTAGATCTCCTACTATAATGACCCCAGTTGCTCCTTGAAGGTAGCCAGGAGCGATAGACTGAAACTTAGTTCTCCCCTCGATATCCCAGAAGATAAAGTTAATAGTTTGCTCCAGGGAATCTAACTCCAGAGATTTACGAGATATTTTGACTCCTACTGTAGTTAGATATTGATCGCTAAATGTTCCTTCAATAAAACGTCTTATCAAACTTGTTTTTCCAACGCCAAAGTCACCGAGTAAGCAGATTTTTTTTGAGATTACCGACATCTTTTAAATATTATTTAATATTATCTTTTTCAGGGAATAAAGGTTTCAAATCTGACACATCGACTCAGCCACAAGGGATCCCCTGGCGCAATGTCTGGAGGCAATTCTAAACTGGATACGAGTTGTAATCTTTGGGGATTAACTTTTTGCGCGATCGCCTGTCGATAAATAATCTGCGCCCTTTGTGATCCTAATTTTTGATTGATACTTTTGGAACCTGAGCGATCACTATGACCGATAATCCTTAAATTAAGTAAGGGATATTGATCTAAAAATTGCTTTACAGAGTCAATTTTACTAGAATCTTCGACAGATCTAAACTTTAATGAACCAGATTCGAAATAAATCCGCGTTTCCAAAATTGGTAATTGATGTTGAGCGAGGAATATTATTTGTTCTACTCCAGGAAGCGCTGCCAAGGCGGAGGTGATAATTTCTTGATCGCTGGCGTCTAAGACAAAGCCATCTATGGTAACCGTATTGTTTTGATAGCTAGTCGCGATCGCGATTTGGGGTTGTTGGTTGAAGATCTTAGTAGTTCTAGCGATTTCTTGGGCTGTTAAGTCAGGATCGGGGAGCGTATTAACAGCAATAATTTGGTTATCTAGTTGCAGTTTTTCGGTGGTAGAAATTGCCACGGCGACTTGTGCTGCTAACTCTCGATAATAATTACTGGGAACTTTCCCTGCTAAACTTAATTTTCCCCGCTTCACCTCGGGAATCAGGCGATAAATCGATAATTGGGGATTACTATCTAAAGCTATTGTTATCTTCTGTTCAATCCGCTGAGCAGTTTTAGCTCGATATTGGATCATGCCCCAAGGAATTAAAATGCTGCTCAGTAAGACAATCACTAACCAAATTAGGGTTATCGGACGTTTGTTTTCTGACGTCCGCTTATCTTCTGAGGGGATTATTTTTTCTAATAAGGATTGAATCCGAGGAGAAATCGTCTCGGGATCCCCATTGTAATTTTCGATTTGTTTGCCATATTTGAGGACAATCTGACTAAAAGTTTGTCGTATGCGATCGCGAAATTCTTGATCGGGTTCCCCATTAACCACCACTGCGACATAACAGTAACCTGCTGTTTCGAGAATAATTCGGAAATTACCATAATCTATCTCATCTAATTCTGATCCCGAGGCAATACAATCATTAGCAAAACTGCGAATTGCGGTGAGCATACCCGCTACCATGTCTGAGTCTAAGATATTCTCTGTAAGAGGTTGTATTTCCTGGATTACGAGTCCAGAGGCCTTATCAATCAAAAAAATAGCCCTGATACTATAACTAATGGCTTCTCGAAGAATCAATTCTGCCTCGGAGACTCCTTGCATTTTTGCCCGAATCTTGCGAGAAATCCCTTTAGGACTTAAGGTTTCTTCGACTTTCTCATTGATTGAGCGTACAACTTCCGCCATGTATTTGGAAATAGTGCTCCCAATAACAGGATAGAGTGCATCCACCATAGCATCCCTTTCCAAGGCAATTTGAGCTTTGATCGCTTTGCCCATCTCAGAACCCAAAGCCCGGGAAATGGCATCTTCATCAATCACAATTTGTTCTTCAATCGAAAACGCTACTTCTGGCGCGATCGCTTTAGCAATCGATTGGGGTTGACTTCTAATTTCTTGACTAATGGCACTGGGAAGTATTTTGGCAATCACAGCAGCCATACTTTGATTATCTTGAGTAGAACGTTCGTCGATAATTTTATCGATAATTGGCACAACCGCTTTTAAAATTGCCTCTCGCGAATCATTAGTTTTAATGCTCAATAGTTCCACAACTAAGGGAATTATACTATTCATGGAAGTTGCCAAATCATCTATCTGACGTTCTTTTTTAGTAATCCAGTCTTTGATTAATGCGGCTTCTAGATTATCTGGTTTTTGCAGAAAATCTTTGATAGTAAATATATTTTCTGATTTTTTTTCTTGTATGTGATTGGGAGGATTTTTTGCTGGAGAATATTGACGACTATTATTTTCTGTAGCTGAAAAATCTTCTTCTACAAACTCTGCATCTATTTTTTCAAGCTTATTAATTTTATTAGTTGCAATCTCTATCTTATTTTTGTCATCTTCTAGCTTTCTCCCTTGAATTTCTTGGTTACTTTCAGTTGCTATGTTTTCTGATCGATCTAGATTTTTTGCTGCTTTAGCAGCTAAATTCTCAGCTAATTGAGCAATAGATATTTTATTTGGCTTTTCTTGCTGACCATTTTTCTGAAGGAAATCATCACCAGTTTTTTGGGAATCAGTCATATTTTCCGCTATAAGACTGATTAAATTTTCTAGAGATTCTGGCAATTTATCACTCATACTAAATCTTGTTGAAATATGATGTTTAAAGTTTAGTAAGGCTGAGGGCTGGAGCTACCAAATTATATCAATTTCGATTGAATACTTGCAATTAATCTAAAGTAGAGTAGAGAAGGTTGAGAGAGTAGCTGTCAGCCTCTGCTTTCTTGTCTTCGTGGGATAATATCAGCGTAAGAGGTCGAAGATGGTGCTTTTCCTATTCGTCCCGTAAAGCGGGATAATAAAGACCAACCTTCTCTAAAGCACGCCGACCTTTAGTAAGGGTTCAAACCCCACGGAGGTTCTCTTGGAGGACATTCCCTTTTTTGGTGCCTATTTCCTTGATGGGTAAAACTCATCGGGGCGGGAATGGAGGATCACAGTTCAATTCCTAATATTGCAATAACAAAATCTTACAAAATCCCCCCATCCCGGTACAACTGCTTATCTTTGTTCAAGATATTGGCTTAAATCTTCAATTAATCGAGTGAGTTCGGCTTCGCTCGTTAAGCGAATGCGATCGTCTCTCACCGTTAAGAGTACTTTAGCAGCATAGGGACTCGGATAGATATTAGGATTACAAAACACCTCTAAAAATACATCTCCAGTATATCGATATTCCATCGCGGGACGAGGACTGGGGCGACTATCTCTCTGACTACCATGAACGGCAGAAAGTTTTAGGCTTTCTACGAGAGTAGAAATTTCTTGTTGCAAATTGCGAGCCGCTTCTGGCGTGAAGTTAAATTTAACAGAGCCTTGAATAAGATTAAGAGTTAATTGTGTCATTGCCAAACCATAGATGTTTTGTAACCATAGTAAAATTTAACGATCCACATCATCCAGAATTTACACTCTCTTCATAATATTGTTAGTGACTCAAGATTGGGGGTTAAGTTTACGAAGTCAGAGGAAGCCGAGGGGCGGAAGGGGAAAATAGATAACTCTAGGCAGAAAAGCACTAAATCTAGAAAAGTCTCCCTCCCCCCGCACCGCTCTCTTGGTCAGCACCGGGAAGGGGGGAGTATTTTGTTAGGTTCTATTAGTTCAACACCAGGAATTGAATTGTTATCCCCCATTCCCGCCCTCTCTTGGTGCGCGTTCGGGGGGCGTCCTAAAGGATACCCCTTCGGATAAGGAAACCTCTAGCAGAGCGTTCCCTTGCTGAGGAAACCTCAGCGGGTTCTCTGCTCAGGGTCGCACCGCTTTTACAGCGGGGTTTCTCTGACTGCTAATGCGCAAAAACGTGATCGCTTCATAGCAGAATAAACTTGTTGAAAATAGCTTTTTTCAGGAAACTCTAATTATTTTGTTTATCTAAAAATAAGATTTGGGAATTATAAAGTTAAATGTTTTCTATCTCTTTTTATGGATTCAGAATTAATCATTCAGGCTTTAAATAATGCTTGTCAAGATGACAACTTAAATTTCCAAGTCGTACTACGAGAATCGATACTATATATTTATATCAATAGAGAAGTAAATAGTGAGATTGACTATACTCAACTAGTTCAGAACATTAGCGACGCATTAAAAAATTTAAATATTTCTTGGGAAGGATTTTGGTTATATAGCCGAGTCATGGGAGAATTAGAGCCTGATTGGCAAACTTATGTCGAATTTCAGGTTGATTTATCTAATAGTGAATCAGATCCTTTGATAGAAGAAACAGAAGATTTAATTAAAGAAGCAAAAGAATCTCTGCAAGATCTTAAATATCTTAAAGAAAATGATCTTTTAGCGGTAGAAGAGTTGGATGATCAAGTCTTAGATAAGGATTCTTTTCTTTTGGTCACAGAATCTGCGGAAGAGATTGACAATTCTACAGGAGAGATTGAAGAAGAAGAGCTCGAAGATCTTTTTGTCGTAGAAGAGTTGGATGATGCTCTTTTAAATAAAGATTCTAATCTTCTAGCCCTAGAATCTGTGGAAGAGATTGAAAATTCTACAGGAGAGATTGGAGAACCAGAGCTGAATGAACCTTTGGTAGTAGAAGAGTTAGATGATGCTATTTTAAACAAAAATTCTTTTCTTTTAATAATGGAATCTACTGAAGAGATTGACAATTCTACAGAAGAGAATGAAGAAGAAGAGCTTAGAGATCTTTTTACTGTCGAAGAATTAGCTGAAAAACTTCCCGAAGAATCATCAAATAATCCAGCGCTAGAATCTGAAAATTTAGTTGATAATTTCCCTGCAAATCTTGAGAAAAACAAGCAATTTTTAGCAGAAGAATTAGACGATAAAATCCCTAAAAATCAATCTAATAATTTTGAAATAAACTCTGGCAAAAATACAGATAACCCAGAAAAATTATTATCAGAAACAATAAATTTTTCAGAATATTGCTTTATTCGTAATCCCAGACTACTCAACAGTAATTTAGTTGCACCAAAGTTAAATATTGCTCATCTAGTAAGTTTTTTTCATGATTGTTCTCAAGAAAATAAAAAATTATTACTTCCATTATTAAATCAACATTTTAAACTACAAAAAGCGATCCCAGAAAATGACAAAGAGCAATTTTCACTAGCAATTCAACAATGGTTGCAACGAATTAAAGCATTAAACCCCGAGCAAACTCGCAAAGCGGCTATTTGGTTTAGTCGCTACTGTTTTAATCCAGAAACGACAATATCAGAAATCCAAATAGTATTTGATACCGAAATTGCGAAACAAGCTGCAGAGAGACAAACGGCAGAACAATCAGCTTCCCTAGATCGTAATCAAAATAGTGGTAACTCACAAAGCAGCAATAACCTGGGATTATCTACTTATACTGAAAATAAAAAATATTCTAATAATTATCAATCATCAAACTATTTACCGTCAAATAATTTTGCTAATAAACAAGAAATAGAGCAAGAAGAAGCAAGAAGTAAACTTAGTGGCAGAAGTATTAATCCCCTGGTTCCAATAATCTGGACTATGGCAACTTTGTTTTTTGTTGTTTTAGGTATTATTTCTAATAATTTCAATTCGGTAAATTCGGAAGGAATTCCAGTTATTTGTGAAAATATTACCAACGCTGAATCCGCTACTTATTGTCAATTAACAGTAGACTTAGTAGGTCAACAAATATTAGAAGAAGCAAGTCAAGAAGCTATTCCTTTTTCTTCTGGGAAAAAAGATATAGCTTTATATTATTGTGAAAAAAATGCCAATATTAAAGCTGGCATTCCCTCAGCTGAAGCCGCTCCTATTAATACATCAGTAATCAAAAGTTATGGAGAAGAAATATTAACAGGTATTTATTTTGCAGAGGCTGAACAACATAAATTTCAAGAAGAAGGAAACAATACTGTTAGGGTTGCTTGTATTTTTGTGAATCAGAATCCCGAAGAATCACCAGTATTTCTTGATTCTGATATAATTCCTAACAATTGGCCAGCAGAAGTATATCAAAGAAAAACTCTCATAAGACGTCTACAATCTTTTAAGCAATCTCTTGGTATTTATTCAATATTTGCTGTAATGGGATTTGGTACATTATTTACAGCGATTGGTTTATTTGTTGCTTCTATGTTGGATTGGGGAATTACGATTTATTCTATAGAAGCACTGTATAAATCAGCTTTTGTTCTGGGAATTTTAGAGGTGATTTTGGCACAAATACCTGTTATTGGTTGGTTTGGTTCAATTGCACTTAAGACCCTAACTTTAGGTATTACTAGTGCTTGTCTTAAAGGATTTAAGGTCAATTGGAGTGAGGGTTATCCTGTGGTGTGTTTAGGTGCGGCAACTATTTTGGGAATTAGAGCAATACTTAATCTCTCAATGCTCCTGTTAATATCTGCTTTGATTGCTTAGGTGATTTCTACAAAAGCTTGAAGTTCGAAAATTGGCCAAATTAAGTCTTTTATTATTTTATTAAGAGTTTATTTTATTGTAATAGCAATGAATGTCATTAGGAGATATTGAGAAATAAACTGGTATTGCCTCAACTCTTCAGGTAGAATGCATCATGGCAGAGTTAGAAGCTCTATCTTTAGCCTGGGGAATTTTTCCTTCAGGGATTAATGCCTTTTTAATGTAACAGTTAGTATTTGGAGGAATTTCATGGATTTATCACTCATACCTGCTCAACCCAAACCTGATATTGTCAATGTTTTAATTGAAATTCCCGCAGGCAGCAAAAATAAGTATGAATTCGATAAAGATCTTAACGCCTTTGCTTTGGATCGTGTTCTCTATGCTTCAGTTCAATATCCTTATGATTACGGTTTCATTCCCAATACTTTAGCTGATGATGGCGATCCTTTGGATGGCATGGTAATTATGGATCAACCTACTTTCCCTGGATGTGTGATTGCCGCTAGACCTATTGGGATGTTAGGCATGATCGATGGGGGAGATAGTGACGAGAAACTGCTTTGTGTTCCCGATAAAGATCCTCGCTATGCTAAAGTTACGTCTCTCAAAGATATTGCACCTCATCGTTTAGAAGAAATTGCTGAATTTTTCCGTACCTACAAAAATCTCGAGAAAAAAGAAACCAAAATTACTGGTTGGCAAGATGTAGATGCGGTTAGACCTCTTGTGGAACAATGCATCAGAGCTTATAAGTAAACCGAAGGCAGAAGGCAACAGGAATAAATCAGTTTTACTTATACCTTATTCAGTTTAAATCCCCACTATAATCTTAAGTAAAAGGTTTGGAAGGGGTTTAATTTTTTATTCGTCATAAATGCTAAGATGGGGACGTTTTACGTCCTCAACAGCTAAAATAATCACAAAAATAGTATTTCCATTTATCAATTCCTAAAATATGCTTGTTAAATCAACAACTCGTCATGTCCGTATCTATACAGCAGAAGTTAAAGATAACGAACTAGTAGACAATCAAAATGTTTTGACTTTGGATGTCGATCCAGATAATGAGTTCAACTGGAGCGAAGATGCATTGCAGAAAGTTTATCGTAAATTTGATGAGTTGGTAGAGGCTAGTAGCGGAGAAGAGCTCAGTGAGTATAATCTTCGTCGTATTGGCTCAGATTTGGAACATTTTATCCGTTCTTTGTTGAATAAAGGAGAAGTGAATTATAATCTGGGCGGAAAAGTTCGTAATTACAGTATGGGTTTACCCAAAGTAGAAAGTCCTGACACAGAAGGTAAGTTTATGTAGTTGATAATATATAGTTTCTCATCCTTCTCTTGATGCGCTTTCCCTATTTTGGTGCACGACGCGAAGCTAGCGCTAAAGCATACCGCTGCCCCTTCGGGTAGAGCTTCGCAAGCGCATATCCTTGAGGGCGTCTCTTGGTCGGTACCAGTAAGGGAGAGAGTATTTTGTCAAGCTCTATTAGTTTAACGCCAGAAACTGAATTATTATCGCCCATTCCCGCCTTCTCTTGGTAAGGGGCTTTCTTTGGCAGTGGAAGCCCGTCGAGGGAATCTCGTCTTGCCACCTCCTCAGAAAGAGGACACAATGTCGAGCGAGAGGGATGGCGAGGTTTCTCTTGGTGCGCGACGCGAAGCTAGTCCTATCCCCTTTTTACAGGAGGGAATGAGGGAGGTGAGAGATTTAGAGAGGTTCGGCGCGGAGTCACTCCGCGCCGAACCATATCAATCGAAGCCTTGGAGGTAAACTCTGACATTTCAGCCTTTCTTCTTGTATCCTTAGGCGCGTCGGCAACCGAGGTTGTTTAGACCCCAAGGCGATGGGTGCGAGCACCCCATAGTTTGAGACAATGCTTATCTCTCATAGTTCATCCTCTAGAAAATCCCTAATCCCTTTGTATTAATCAATGGCTAAATTATCTGTAGAATTAAATCGCTATTTTTTTGAAGAAGACAGGGATGCAAAAGTAACTCTTGAAGATATTTTATCCCTGGCGGAAGAACGTATTTTTGGCTTTTTATTCGTAATTTTGGCTTTACCATCTGCTTTGCCAGTCCCTGCTCCTGGTTATTCAGTTCCTTTCGGAATCGCTATGTTTTTCTTGGCTTTTCAACTAGTATTAGGTCATCAACGTCCTTGGCTACCCGCAAAGATGATGAAAGGTTCCATGAAATTAGAGACAGTACAAGGATTTGTTAAAAAAGGTATTCCCTGGTTACAAAGGGTTGAAAGATTAACTAAACCCAGATTTGCCTATATTTGTACAAGTTTACCAGGAAGAATCTTGTTGGGAAGTGCGATCGCATTAATGTCAATTTCGATGATGATTCCGCTTCCTTTGACTAATACCATACCAGCGATGGGAATTTTTGTGACCGCTTTTGGCTTGCTAGAAGATGATGGCTTAATCTGTATTGGCGGCTTATTTATTTGCTCTCTGGGTTTTACCTTAACCAGTTCAATTCTGATTTTCGGTGTGACCGCAGTTAAGGCATTTATTGCTGTGATTAAAGAATATGTGGGTAATTTAATTTCTTATAGTATTTAGTGGCTCCTGACTAAATGATAATTAAGATACGATCTAGACCAATAGATAAATAACTAATGACTGCAATAAGCGATCGCAAAAATATTCTAGCTGATTTGATTAACCGTTATCAAAATCGGGTGGATTTTCTGATTATCCGTCTTGAAGAATCAGAGAGTACTGATATTACTCTGCGGAAAGAACGAGTGGAAACTCTCAGTGAAAGTATATCCTTGGGAGGACAAGTCAGAGCTTGCTACAAAGGAGGTTGGGGATTTGCCGCCTTTAACGATTTAGCAACTTTAGCCGAGCGGATCGAAGAAGCCGTAGCCGCAGCGAGGATTATTGGTGATGATGAAACCATTTTGGCAGAAGTTGAGCCCGTACAAACAGTTTGCTCTTTACCCTTGACCGGTACAGATCCACGTCAAATATCTTTAAGCAAGAAAAAAGCTTTATGCGATCGCTATAATAACCTCCTTCGCAGCTACAGTTCTAACATTACCTCCACCTCAGTCAGTTACAGCGATGCTCATCACAATATTATTATTGCTACTTCCGAAGGCAGTCTGATTGAACAATCCTGGTCAGATCTGGAAATGCGCTATTCGGCGATCGCCAGAAAAGGAGAAATTGTCCAAACAGGCAGGGAAACTACAGGATCGCGCAAGGGTTACGAAGATTTAGAGAATTTAGATCAACAGGTAATCGGCGCAGCTCAAAGAGCGATCAATGCCTTATCATTGCCTAGCATTAAAGGAGGCACCTATCCTGTAGTTATTGACCCTATTTTGACAGGATTGTTTGTACATGAGGCTTTTGGACATCTTTCAGAAGCCGATATGACCTACGAAAACCCAGACTTATTAGAAGTGATGAGCATGGGAAAACGTTTTGGTTCAGAATCATTGCAAATATATGACGGTGCTGCTCCTGAAGGACATCGCGGTAGTTATTATTATGATGATGAAGGAACACCTGCCACAACCACCCAATTAATTAAAGATGGGGTGTTAGTGGGACGGTTGCATTCTCGCGAAACCGCAGGAATTTTGGGCGAACCAGCCACAGGAAATGCTCGTTGCCTCAATTATCATTATCCTCCCCTAGTTCGCATGACCAATACTTGGATTGGGCGAGGAGATACTCCCGTTGCCGATTTATTTCAAGATATAAACGAAGGGGTCTATGCTCGTAATTGGTTGGGGGGAATGACCAATGGAGAAATGTTTACTTTTAGTGCGGGGGAAGCTTGGATGATTCGTAACGGAAAAATAGCTGAACCAGTGCGAGATGTTACTTTATCGGGCAATGTTTTTAAAACCTTAGCCAATATAGAAGCAATTGGTGATGATTTTTATTGGGATGAGTCTGGCGGTTGTGGCAAAGGAGGACAAAATGGTTTACCAGTAGGTTGTGGGGGACCAAGTTTACGCCTTAAAGATGTAGTCGTTGGTGGGGAAAGTTATTAATCATGCCCAGAGGAGTTAGCGAAAAAAATGCGTGGTGATTTGGGGACTTGGGGCATAATTATCTCCTTATTTCCCTATTTCTGACTTATCTTTTATTACAACACTTCAATCTTGGAACATAAGTATCGTAGTCTGAATTACGGGGCAAGGATATTTTCGTGACTCCATAGACCACAAAAAAGAGAACTTAGAAAAGACGATCTGTGATCATCATCGAGATACTGGGAGGTTTAGGACTATTTCTGTTAGGGATGGTTGTCATGACCGATGGCCTAAAAACCCTAGCAGGCAGCGCAATGCGTCGTGCATTGATGCAATTTACCCGCACACCGATATCGGGGGTCTTGACCGGGGCGATCTCTACCGCAGTTTTACAGTCTTCTAGTGCAACTACAGTAGCAACGGTGGGGTTTGTTAGCGCCGGACTAATTCCGTTTTCGGCAGCTTTGGGCATTATTCTGGGAGCCAATATTGGGACGACCATGACGGGGTGGTTGGTCGCCATTTTAGGATTCAAGCTCAAACTAGGCACAGTCATGTTGCCGCTGATTTTTATTGGTACGAGCCTCAAACTCTTTTCTCGAAGTCGGGTTGGTACAGTGGGGATGGCGATCGCTGGATTTGCTATTATTTTTGTCGGCATTACCACCATGCAGACGGCGATGGATGGAGTGGAACAGTTCGTTACCCCGGCTCAACTGCCCCCAGATACTTGGTTTGGTCGCTTACAATTAGTGGCTATCGGCATTCTGAGTACCATCATCACCCAATCTTCTAGTGCCGGAGTAGCTACTACCCTAACAGCGCTCTATGCAGGAGCAGTGAACTTTAACCAAGCGGCAGCATTAGTTATTGGCATGGATGTGGGCACAACGGTAACTGCTGTTATTGCCAGCGTCGGAGGTTCCCTCAATGCCCGTCGTACGGCCTTATCCCACGTGTTTTACAATTTCTGGACAGCGTTTCTGGCTTTACAACTGATCGCTCCTTACACTTGGTTATGGAATCGGTTTTTGCCGGGGGCTTTGATTGACAATGCCGAAATTGCCCTCGTGGCCTTTCATACCAGCTATAATTTCGTGGGGATTACCTTGCTGTTGCCTTTTCTCAAACAGTTTGCCTGGGTGATTATGCGTATCGTTCCCGGTGAAGAGACAACCTATACCGATGAGCTGAACGAAGCACTATTAGAACAACCAGAGTTGGCGTTAAATGCTGCCCAGAAAGTCCTAGAAGCAGAATTATTGGCTTTAGTTCACCATATCGCTGCGATTTTAGGTGATAACAGCGGTAAAAGGGTAGATTTAGTCGCATTGCAAACGGCATTAGATGATACCCATGCTTATCTTGACCGGATTCATCTCTCCCAAACTGCTAACCCCAACTGGGAACGCCTAATTAACCTCATCCATGCCCTAGACCACCTTCAACGCCTGCACGAACGGTGCGAAGAAGATGAAGACCGTGCTCAAACTGCACAAGCAACACCCGAACTAATGGACGAGTCTCAGTTGCTTTTGGTAACCCTACAAAACCTTGTCAGATTCGTCCAGGAACAACGTTGGCAAACGGCGACTGCACAAGCAAAAAAAGCTTCTGCCCTGATTCATCATAAAGTTAAACCCTATCGAGTCCAAACTGTTAACCAGATTGCCAATGGTCAAATTGATGTGCTGACGGGCACCGCCAGACTCGAAGCGATTCGTTGGTTACGTCGGGTCAGTAAACACGTTACCCGCAGCACCTTTCACCTGTATCAGGCAATATTAGCTCAATGATAGAGCGATCTCATCTTCGTGGTTATGGTTTTCATTCTCAGTTTGACAAAGACTGCGTCCAGATTTTCCTACCGGCGATCGCACTTCCCAATGGTAAAACACGAGTTTCATATAAGTTAGACATAATCTGATACCTAATGAAACTTTCAACAGCTCTATAAAACTGTCATCTTAAGGGTAATTTAGAAATTGCCACTAGAAAATTAATTTTTTTGTTACTGATATTACTAAACAAAACTTTTCTCGGTCAGTGTTGCTCGAAGAACTGTAGAAATGTGCTAAAAATTAGATGCAGTTTATTCCAGGACAGTCCTGGACAAAAAGCACGATGTCTGTTGACTTAATCCCTTTATCCCAACTACCTTCAAGATATGGTATTGCTCGTTCTAATCTTTATAACCGACTCAAGGATTTAAAGATTGAATCGGTTAAACAGGGTCGCAAAGCTTTTGTCACTATGGCCGGATTACAGTTATTAGACGAGTTACATACTCATCTTGAGCAAGGAGGTACAACGTCTGAGTTTATTAAGCTGCAAGCAAATAACCATCAGCTAGTAAACATTCCCACCACCTCTTCAGAAGTCTCTCATTCTTTTGAGACTGAATACTATAGCGAACCAGCAATTTCTTTGAACCCCTCTGCTTTAGTGGGCGTTATTGAAACCGTTGTTAAAAAATTGATTCCTTCATCGAGAAGTCGTTTGACTTATTTGAGAGAATTAGAAGAAGCTTATCAAAATGAATGGCTACTTTCAACCTCTGAAGTCGCGGAGCTACTAGGATTAAGCCAGAAAACTATTACCAATTATGGTCAAGAATTTAGTGATGCTGGTTTTATCTTTGAACGAGTGGGAGTCAGAAAGGGAGGTGAAATAGCTTGGTCGATTGATAAGGAGAGCAATCAACTAGAAACTTTATCTTCCCCAACCCAGGCCATAAAAGCAGCCTTTTCTGAAGCTTTTGATCCCTAATCTCTCTGATATTTAGGGCTACGGTGTACACACATCTCCAGATCAACTCCAAAATACTGAATCTAGCCCCCCAAGCCCTCTTTATCTCCCCCCCTATAAGTCCCCCTACAGGAGAACATCAGTTGAGCCTCTCCTTTCAGGAGAGGTTTGGAGAGGTGGGAGACAATATGTTCCCTCTCCTACTAATGAGAGGGTTAGGGAGAGGTGGGGATTTAGGGGGCAAAAATCTCAGAGATGAAACACAAGAGACTTATGTGTACGCAGTAGGATATTTAGGGAGGGGCGCATCACGCTCGCCCTTACGTCAATGGTATGTTCTTGGCCAGAAATCATACTAATTTAAAATCAGAATGTGACACTTAATTTTGTACAGGCGATTGGCCAAGCGGTGCGACCCCGCGAAATTTTTAATTGCAAAGCTCTACCCGAAGGGTCTTCGCAAGGGAACGCGCGAGTGTGACTTTTGACTTCCGTATTCTTCTTACTTAGGAAATGACTCCCCAAACTATTGTTGTTAAAATTGGCACTTCCAGTTTAACGCTTGCGCAGCTCTACCCGAAGGGTCTCGATCCTGTTGCTCTAAAGGATACACCTTCGGATAAGGTTTCCTCAGCGAAGGAACGCGCGAGTTTAACTCAAGGGACTGGTAAAATTGCGATCGCGACTATTGCTTCTTTGATTGAAACCTTGAGCGAGCTGCGTTCTCTGGGACACCGTGTCGTATTAGTATCTTCTGGTGCGGTAGGAGTCGGTTGTGCCAGACTAAATTTACCAGAAAGACCCCGTAAAATAGCTCTTAAACAAGCCGTAGCAGCTGTTGGACAAGGGAGATTGATGCGGATCTATGATGATCTCTTTAGTAGTTTGTCCCAACCGATCGCTCAAATTCTCCTAACGCGTCGGGAATTAATGGAACGCAACTCCTACGTCAATGCCTCGAATACTTTTCGGGAACTGCTTGATTTGGGGGTTATTCCGATAGTCAACGAAAATGATACGATCGCTATTGATGAACTAAAATTTGGGGACAATGATACTTTATCTGCTTTGGTAGCGAGTTTAATTAAAGCAAACTGGCTCTTTTTACTGACGGATGTGGATCGTTTATATTCTGCTGATCCGCGTACTGTACCCGATGCTAAACCCATTGAATTAGTGGCCAATCATGAATTTAAAAATTTACAAATTGAAGCAGGAGGAACTGGTTCGGGATGGGGTACTGGGGGCATGGCAACTAAACTCGCGGCAGCACGCATTGCCACTAGCTCGGGGGTGACAACGGTGATTACTCAAGGGAAACAACCCCAAAATATAGTGAAAATTTTACAGGGAGAATCCCTAGGAACCAGGTTTGAACCCCAACCCCAAATGGATAATGCCCGTAAACGCTGGATTGCTTATGGTTTATTGCCGATGGGAAAATTATATTTAGATGAAGGTGCAGTTCATGCTGTGATTGCTAAAGGAAAGTCTTTATTACCCGCAGGAATCATTAAAGTAGAAGGAGAATTTACCGCAACCGATGCTGTTCAAATATGCGATCGCCAAGGACAAGAAATCGCCCGAGGTTTAGTAAACTATAGCAACAGCGAAATCAGCCAGATCAAAGGTCAACATTCGGATAAAATAGCCTTAATTTTAGGGTATAACGGCGTTGATACTATTGTGCATCGTAATAATTTGGTGATTAAAGACTAATTGATAATAATTAATATAATTAGTAATTAGTTATTGTTTACCCTTAGTCTGTGTTTGCTGATCCCTCATCCCTAATCTCTCTATCGTGTTAAATCGTTTCAAGCTTCTGGTCTTCGTCATCATCCTAGCAGTACTGACTCTTCTGTTCTTCCAGAACCAAGAGTTAATAGCTCTCAAGTTGTTATGTTCTGACACTACAAGTGAATATTGTCTCTATCAAACACCATCGATTTCTCTAGCTATCTGGATGGCGAGCTTTATGGTTGGAGGAATTTTGACTAGCGCAGTATGGCAACTGTTAAATGGCGTAGGAAGCTCGGGAAAAAGCGATCGCAAATCTTCAAGTCAGTCTCCTGAAGCAACCTCAACTAGAACAAGTTATCGAGAAGATTCAAATTTAGGAACAGAAACTAATAGCACCAATACCAGATTCTCAGATCGCACTACCACGAATAAGGCTCCAGTTTCAGATTGGGAACAACCCAATA
Organism: Xenococcus sp. MO_188.B8; assembly: GCA_030065615.1. GTDB lineage: Bacteria > Cyanobacteriota > Cyanobacteriia > Cyanobacteriales > Xenococcaceae > Xenococcus. The sequence goes on from JASJDR010000135.1 coordinate 17,364, forward strand.
GTGAAGATTGGGAACCAACAAATACACCTAATTTTGCTAAAGATTATAATCAGCCAAGATCATCCCCAGATATCAGACGTGAGGATACTAATTATGCTTATAAATTCCGAAAGGATAAGGAATTAGACTCACCGACAAGTAAAACTAGGTATAGTCAATCATCAAAGGAGAATTCTAACTCTGAAAGTTCTAAACGTCCTGGGTCGAAAAATACAGAGGAAGTCTATGATGCTAATTATCGGACATTAAATGATGTTCCACCACCATCTATTCCTGAAGATAATGCAACAGAGGACGATGACTCCGAATGGATATAGGGTGATTTGTTGCTCTTTACAGTAAGCTAAGAAACAACTTAGTAACTTTGAACTAATGCTTTTTCTCTAGATTCTTGTTTTACTTCTCCCATCATAGCTGCCTGTTGTAACTGAATAAAAGCTTCAAAATCTTCTATTTCATATTTATGCTTTAACATACTCCGCAAACTATCCTCTGCTTCTAAGGTTAAATAGCCAGTATTTAACGCTTGTTGAACCACTTCGCGAATTAACTGCATTATAACGACTCCTCTTTTGTACTCCGTTAAAAAACGTAATTTAACTTAAAATAACTCGGTAAAATTACCGAGATATTGTGGTAGAAAAATTATTCTATCCGTATTTTTTCTCTTATACTTATGTTGTATATCTGTTACGCATATTTATTCATCTCATATTCATATTATCTTAATGAAAGTTAAGTTAACTTTCTGTAAACTGAACGACGTTTGTTAACATCTTATCGATTTATAGTGATCATTATCTAGACAAATATACTGAAAATTATGGGAAAATAACAATATACTAAGCATTATCTAGTTAATAGTAGCTACATTATTGCTCATTCTTGGTTCCTGAGCTTGCCACTGTGACAAATCTGCTAAAGAGCGATCGCGATATTTGCCGTATCTTTCCCGTTTGCCTCGGATTTTGGTTGGTAACGGCGGAATAATACCGAAATTAGGCGGCATGGGTTGGAAATGTTTGGGGGAAGCAGAACTAATAAAATCTAATAGAGCACCCATCATCATGGTCTTTGGTAGGATGAGCGTTGATTGACCGAGAAAAATCCGTGCTGCATTGGTTCCTGCTAACCAGCCCCCCGCAGCTGCTGCAGTATAGCCTTCTGTGCCTACAAGTTGTCCCGCAGCCAGTAAATTATGGCGTTTTTTAAATTGCAGAGAAGGGAGTAATAACTGAGGGGAATTAATAAAAGTATTGCGATGCATAACCCCCATGCGGACAAATTCCGCATTTTCTAAACCTGGTATCAGTCTAAAGACTCGTTTTTGTTCGCCCCAGCGGAGGTTAGTTTGAAAGCCGACCATATTCCATAACTGTCCAGCTTGATCTTCTTGACGTAATTGCACTACTGCATAGGGACGTTTATCTTGATTTTCAGGAGCCCGAAAATCTCCGATACGCGCGTCAAATAAACCTACAGGTTTTAAAGGCCCATAGCGCATGGTATCTTCCCCTCGTTGAGCTAATTCCTCAATTGGCAGACAGCCTTCAAAGAATTGCGAGGTTTCACGGTCAAAATCTTTTAATTGAGCCTGTTCTGCTTGACATAATTCTCGGTAAAAATGTAAGTACTGCTCTTGGTTCATCGGACAATTAAGATAAGCAGCTTCCCCCTTATCGTAGCGAGATGCGAGAAAAGCAATATCCCTATTGATCGATTCCCCAACAATAATCGGACTAGCAGCATCAAAGAAACTCATATATTCGAGTCCTGTAAACTGCTGTAAGTCTTCAGATAATTCCGGACTGGTTAAAGGCCCAGTGGTTAAGACGACAACCCCTGCTGGGGGAATTTTTGTCATCTCTTCGCGTCGTAAATCTACCAAAGGATGATTTGCCAAGCTTGTGGTCAGTTCTCTGCTAAAGACCCCGCGATCTACCGCTAAAGCACCTCCTGCGGGAACCGAATGACGATCAGCAGTCCCAATGATAATCGAACCCAAACGGCGTAACTCTTCATGTAACAAACCCGCAGCGCGATCGCTTGCCCTGGCCCCAAAGGAGTTACTACATACGAGTTCTGCTAATTCTTGACTATGATGAGCTGGGGATGTCTTCCCAGGACGCATTTCATATAAAGTTACAGGTACTCCTGCCTGGGCAATTTGCCATGCTGCCTCTGTTCCTGCTAAACCACCACCAATTACAGTTACTCTATCCTGGGTCAAGTTTTACTACTCCCAATCGCATAAATTACGTTTAACAATACCGATATTTAGTTTAGCGATAACTAGAACCCACTACCAAACAAAACTGGGCAAAATTCAGCGAATACTCCCCAAGAAACTTAGAGCTCACAACTAAAAACTAAGATGAACAGAACTAATTTACCTCAGGCATCGTAAATAATTTTGATTAAGGTTGATTTCGGCTTAAAATTAGGTCAAACTCAATAATCGAGATTAGATAGATTATGTTTAGTAAAATCAGCAAATTAGAATTAATTATTTGGGTAATATTCTTAGGAATTAGTTTAGTTACCATACTCGGATATTCTTAGATATTACTGCAGTTGCCATCATTTAAATAATTTACCTCTTGCCTAGTTTTAATTTTCTCCAAGTAATTAAATGCGAGCAAAAATTCGAGATACAGAGATTTATTTTGATATTGAAGGCTCTTCTTTAGTAGTGGACGGTTTTCGAATGCGCGAGCAGCCAGTTGCCTTTCTCGTCCATGGTGGCCCAGGCGTAGATCACACCTCCTATAAACTCAGTTTCTCTCCTCTGAGTCAGAAAATGCAACTTGTCTATTTTGACCATCGTGGTCAGGGAAGGTCAGCGCGAGGGTCCAAAGAAACTTATACTCTCGAAAATAATATTGAAGACATGGAGGCTCTACGGCAATATCTAGGGCTAGATAAAATCGTTGTTATTGGCACTTCCTATGGCGGGATGGTCGCCCTTTCCTATGCGATTCGCTATCCTCAGCAGGTTTCTCATCTAATCGCGATCGCCACAGTTGCTGATTCTCGTTTTTTAGAACGGGCTCAAGCGACTCTCGCCGAACGGGGAACAGAGGAACAAAAAGCCTGCGCTGCTCGTTTGTGGTCAGGAAAATTTGAGAATGAAGCACAACTAAAAGAATATTTTAGGGTTATGGGATCGATGTACTCTTTAACTTATGATCCCCAGTTAAGTGCTAAATCCTGGAATCGGACGATCTTTTCGGTCGATGCCATTAATATTGCTTTTGCTGGCTTCTTGCGAGACTACAATATACTAAATCAATTGCCCAAAATTACCGCCCCGACTTTAGTTATTGCGGGACGACACGATTGGATTTGTCCTCCAGAATTTTCGATGGAAATTGCCGCAGCGATTCCCAATGCCGATCTGAGAATCTTTGAAAATAGCGGTCATTTGATCCGTGCGGATGAACCAGCGGCTCTAATAGATGCGATCGCTGGATTCCTAGTGTATAAAAGTTAGCTTTTTTGCTTTTCAGCTATCTGTATTAAATAATAATAATCCTGCTGCGCCAAGACCTAAAATATTAGGCAGCCAAGCTGATAAAAAAGGAGATAGTACACCACGAACTCCCATGGAACTAGACACAAAAGACAATAAATAATAAGTAAAAATCAAACCAACACAAATACCAAAACTTGTTCCTTTGCTAGAATTTTGAGGTTTAATTCCGATCGCCGCACCAATTAGAGCAAAAACTAAACAAACAAATGGAAGAGAAAGTTTTTCTTGAATCCGAACTTTTAGTTTGCGAATTTTTTTTTCTTTGCCAGAGATTTTAGCTATTTCTAAATATTCTTGAGCTTGAAATAAATTCATTTCCTTATAGTCTCTAGATCTTTTTGTGAGATCTAAAGGGGCACGAGGTAAGGCTAATTGTTGATGTTGAAAACGAACTAAATTTTGATAGGAACCATCTACTCCTAACAAATAAACCGTTCCGTTATAAAAATCCCAGATATTTTCTGCAATATTCCAAGTAGCATAATTAGCAGTAATAATTTGACTGATATCTCCTTGAGAACGATCTAAGATCGTGACATTTAGCATTCTCTCGCCATCAAACTCTTCAGCATAAAAAAGACGAGATAAAGACGTTATCTTATCGCCATTGGGCAATTTGTTTTTAGCATATTCAGGATATAATATGTTGCGATCATTGAAAGCTTTTTTGGGCTTTTTCAAGGCTTCTCGTAGGGTAATACTTGCTTGGTAATTAGCAGCAGGAGCAACAAAATTATTAAAAAGAAAAGTAATATTAACTATCAAAAAGCTAAAAATAACCGCAGGAATAATGAGACGATAAATATTGATCCCAATACTACGTAAAGCAATTATTTCACTATCGCTAGAAAAACGACTGTAAGTCATCAGAGTTGCCAATAAGATCGCCATTGGAAAGGCAAAGACAATAAATTCTGGCAATCTTAAAATCAGAACCTGCAATGCTACCCCCACAGATAAACCAGATTCCGCAACCTGACGCACCAACTCAAACCCTGTACCAATAGCTACTCCTAAAGAGGTAAAGATACCGATCCCAAAAAGAAAAGGTAGGATTAACTCTTTGATTATGTAGGAGTCCATGACAGATAAACCATCACCAAACCAGTTAAACTTTTTGAATATCAGGATTTTCATGGAAATTTACGTTATTGAGATTGAAACTATTGTGACAAAAAAATGTCTCAGGATTTAAAAACTGGCTATTAGCTCTGAGCTTTTTTAATTAAGTTGAGTAACTTAGAGAAGATTATAATGAATTACTCTACTGATTCAATTTAGTATTCACCACACTATAATTACGCGCGTTCGTCTTTTCTTCATCCATAGTTTAAAGAGATAGTTTCTGATTGTAAATTAGTACAACAATATCTTGCACTATAGGATTTTACAACTAGCGCGTTTACCCATTCGCAGATAAACGGATCAGAGATTACCCTAGAGCGTCGATTCAGTATTTATAAATTACTAGTTAGGTGAGAGGGGGGAGTGTGGGAAGAAGGTAGAGAGTGTGGGGAGAGGGGGTGGACAAGGA
>JASJDR010000136.1 GCA_030065615.1 Xenococcus sp. MO_188.B8
AAACCAAAAATCTCCTCAAAATTAGTCGCTTCGCGGGTTGCTTATTGGTTTTGATTCATCTCACCGTTAAGCCTAGCGGCTTTAACGGGAGTCCTCTCAAAACATTTTCTGATAGACTTAACCAAAGATAGGGGTTCGGAAGAACAAATTTTACGTGATCGCCCAAAACCCAAAATTCAACCTTCAGGCAAAGGCAATTTCAGACAAAACGGTAGTCTGAATCTTTATCAGAAACCACCTTAAGTTTGAGCGCCGATTTTGGAGAGTAGCTTTACTAACTGCCAATTTTTTTAGCGAATCTCAATTTAGCTGAACGGGAACGAGGGTTGGCTCTTTGCTCATCTTCTTGGGGATAGATAGGCTTTTTGGTGATGACTTCTAGTAACTCATGGTTACGAAATCCATGTTTAACGATGCGATCTTCTAAACTATGAAAGCTGATAATACCAATAATCCCGCCCGGCTTGAGCCACAAAGGAGCTTTAACAAGTAAAGTCTCCAAAGATTCTAATTCCTGATTGACAGCAATCCTTAAGGCTTGGAATACTCTGGTAGCAGGATTGATTTTACCGTAGCGATATTTAGGGGGAACCGAACGAGCAATTACCTCTGCTAAATCTGTGGTTGTCTGAAAAGGACGTTTTTGCACAATATTTTTAGCAATGCGACGGGAAAATCTTTCTTCCCCATATTTATAGAAGATCTCTGCAAGGGTAACTTCCTGTTCATAATTTATAATATCGGCTGCGGTAAGGGATTGATTGGAATCCATCCTCATATCTAAAGGTGCTGCCTGACGAAAACTAAATCCCCTTTCTGCCGTATCTAGCTGGGGAGAACTCACTCCCAAATCAGCAATAATGCCCTCAAATAAAGACTCTTCTGGTTCATAATCGGCAAAATTCCCTTGCCAAAATTGAAGACGATGGGGCATATATGCTGCTAATCTAGCACTGGTTGCCGCGATCGCAACTGGATCGCGATCTATCGCCGTTACTCTTACCTTTGGGCTATAGTTTAGAATCAACTCACTATGTCCGCCACCACCTGCTGTCAGATCTAAATAATGTCCTTGAGGAACAATATTTAATCCAGCAACAATTTCTCTACTAAGTACGGAAAGATGATGGAAACTGGGATTTGATTCTTCGGACATTTAAATCAAAATAAAAACTTTAATATAGAGTTGCTTAAGGAAATTTTAAGATTGTTGTGACCCAGAATACCACTTTGAATCCAGAATATCGCTAGAATTATAATTAAGAGAATATTAGTTTTTTCTAACATTCTTGCTTACATACCGAATTCAATTTTCCTCATATATGGAATTCAGCCAGCCTTCTGGTAAAGAAGCGGATTCTCCTCACCATAGGTGGGCAGATATCCTAGGAACTGTAGTTGCTGTTTCAACAATAACGCTTCCCCTGCTCATGATTTCTTATTACTCTCCTTCCAAAAGTAATGCCGAAACCTCACCTCAATATAGGCAAACCATGATCCAGCAAAAATAAGGAAATCGATAAGTTTAATCGCAGCTCAAAAAGATTGGTTGCTTAATCATTTAAGCGACTAATCTGGTTCTGCAGAATTGCTGTTAACAGTTTTCAATTGTTGACGAACATCGTCGATCGCTAAATTAAGTTGAGCAATTTTATCTTCTAAGCTATGACGAGCAACTTCAATGCTTTCTTCTGTGGTAAATTTTACTGCTTGTTCCCCTTCGGCTAGGGGTTTATTTGGTTCTTTGCTGTTTTGTTTATCACGATAATTAAATAGTGAAGCTCCGAGTAAACCACCGAATACTCCGCCAATAATACTTCCTAAAACAAAACCACTACCAAAACCATCCTTTTGACTCATCTCTCAATGCCTCTTTGTTTTTTGCAATTTTTTCTTATAATTTACAATGGTTTACAGATTAAATTGAAACTTTAAATCAGCTCGTAGCTAATCGCCAAGCAATTTTAAGTTCCAAAAGCGCGATCGCCTGCATCTCCTAAACCAGGTACAATATATCCTTTACTATTGAGCCCTTCATCAATGATAGCGGAATAAATCTCAAGATCGGTATAAGCTTCACTGAGTTTTCTCAAAGCGGGAGGAGCTGCAACTACAGAAACAATGCGGATTTCAGCGGGATCTACACCTCGGCTAGTAATTTCTTGCATTGCCATCATAATCGAACCTCCTGTAGCTAGCATGGGTTCGAGAATCAGGATTTTAGTTTGAGGGGGAAAGCGCTCGGGTAAATTATTAAGATAGCAACTAGCTTCTAGAGTAGATTCGTCACGGGATAAACCCAGATGATAAATAGAAGCTAGAGGTAAGATACTCTGTGCTCCGTCTAGTAAAGCTAAACCAGCTCTTAAGATAGGAACAACTCCCATCGGAATTTCGGGGTTAACAAAAGTAGCGTCACAAGTTGTCAAAGGAGTTTGGACACTAGTTTCGGTAGTAGGTAGCCAAGTACGAATTGCTTCATAGGTTAACCAGCGTCCCAACTCTGATATCGCGCTTTTAAATAAAACTGAAGGGGTATTGACATCACGGGCAACAGCCAACCAATGTTTAATTAGAGGATGCTCCGGAACATAAATTCGTAGTTGTAAACTCATGCGATAGATCTTAATTCCTAATAACCTGACCCATAATAACGCGAATTTTTGCTTCTACTAACTTCATAAATTGGAATTACAAGATCGCTATACTGTTTGTTGTTAAATTCACATGGAACTTATTGCTAGTACGATCGCATTATGAAGATTATCGATGCTCAGGGAAGATTATTTGGCAAAGTCAGTATTTTGGATCTAGGTGCTGCGGGGGTTATTTTAATTGCGATCGCTGGAATCTTTTTTTCGCCAGGAACTCCTGTAACTCAGGGAATCGCTCAAAGCAGGTTGCAACCGATAGAAGTTCAGGTGATGGTAAGGGGTTTGACTGTGGGAGATTTCGATAGTTTATTAGAGGAATTTCAAAATCACAAACAAGTAGATATCGTGATTCGCAATCAACCCGCAGGAACAGTAGAAATCTTGTCCACAGAACCCTTGCCGAGAACTACTCCTGTACCGCAGCCTGATGGAAGCGTCAAAGCTTTGCCCGATCCTCGTCCAGAAGTTACTTTGATCAAGGATCTGATTATGACTGTGAGTGGCAAAGCGCAAGTGACGGATGATAGTGTGGTTTTAGACGGTGCCAGAAAAATAAAAATCGGTCTTCCCATTCGCCTAGAAGGAAGAACCTATGATTTTAATGGCACTATTATTAGTGTAAAAGCTGGAGAATAAGTAATTAATTAACGAGCGCTCGAAGGGGGCTTTAATTTAATACAAGTACGATCAACTAGAGATACTAACTAATTAATCAATAAAAGCTCCTTTCTCTTCCTGCAATCAGACTCTCTAAGAATCCCCATTCGCCCCGTCAAGTGGGATAATAATACCAATTTGAATAAAGAATAAGAGAAGAAGACAGATAAATGTAGGGGGTTTGGCACTGCCAAACCCCTACCTAAATTCTATATGTAGCAAACATTTTTTAATTTGGTATCAAGACAAGCGCGTGCTTTTAGGGAAGAAATATGTGTAATTAATTTTTTGTGTATATACTTACAAATGGAAATAGAAAAGAGAACTAATTAATTAGTTTAGATTTTTTTGTTCCGAAAAAGGCCAATCGGTTTCTACAATTACTTGGCACAGTTGCTCAATCATTAATAAACAACAATCAACTATGAAACTTCTCACTATTAATATTAGTCACTATTGTGAAAAAGTGCGTTGGGCTCTAGATTACCTCAATGTTGAATACATTGAAGAACATCATGCGCCACCATTTCATCGTTTTTATACCAAAAAATATGGAGGAAAGACTGTTCCAGTTTTAGTAACTAAGGAGCAATGTTTTTGTGATTCTACGGAGATTTTGCATTATCTGAATACTATTGCGTCACACGATAAAAAACTCTATCCCCATAATATTAAATTGCGCTCAGAAGTGGAAGAATTAGAGGAACTATTTGATAGTAAATTAGGAGTTGCCACTAGAGGTTTAGGTTATTATTTTGCTTTACAAAATTCCTGGAAAATACCTCTCACCTGGTCAAAAGGAGCTTTGTGGCCTGAAAAAATAGGATGCATTCTTGTTGCTCCTCTAACAATAAAAATGGTCAGGAAAAAGTATCGAGTTAACGAGACTCAAAAAGATCTTGCCATTCAAAATATTAGTAACATTTTCAATATTGTTGATAAGAGATTAGCCCCAGATACAAAATTTTTAGTAGGGAACAAAATATCAGCTGCTGACATTAGTTTTGCTGCTTTGGCGGCACCTCTATTGCGACCTAAAAATCACCCAATATATTCATCGCAACATGCTAACCTTAGCCAAGAAATGAGCGATATAGCTAAAGATTTAAGAGCAACCCGCTCAGGAAAATTCGCGCTAAACTTATATGAAAAATTTAGAGTATTTAGTAACTAGGCTTTGGCCACTATTCTTCCTATATTCGCTGAATAATATTTAACTCTTCTTCAGAGAACCAGAACCAACCATTAAGCGGGATTATTAGGGTAACCCATTAGCAATCAAGAACTATTCCTTGCTGTCTGATTTTTTTTCAGCATTGATTTCGGGAACAAAATCGGGACGCTGTGAATTTTCCCAACCAGCAGGACGTTTTGAATTGTACCAAGCAAATGAACCAATAACCACAGCGGCGATAAAGCCAATTACATATACTGCAACGAAATAGACGGGAAATTGGTTTCCTGTTGTCGAAACTGCCACGAGTAAAGACATGATGTAAATTTTCCTTAACTTAACTTAATATTAAGTATTTTACCAAAAATTCACACTTTATAAATATTTAGCATTTTACAATCGAAAGTTTTTTACTGACCAACGATTTAAACTACTAAAAACAAAGAGAATGACTATGCCCACTATTTTGAGTAGCCAGGGCGCTATTATTAAGTTAAGAAGCAGAAAACCTACAGCTGTAAAAGCCATAGCTGCCTTAAAGACATCATCTTCTATTTTGCTGCTAAGATAAAATGCAGCGATCGCAACCCCTAGGCTGCTTAAAGAAAGCGCTAGCATCAACTATTCCTCTTTATATTTGATATTGATTAAGATACGATCTACTCTTGCGGTTATTTAAAAACCTACTTCTAGCCCATCAGCAGAATTTCTCATATTTTTTACAAGATGAACGATCTTCAGTTTTTATACTTAGTTATTTTATAGCGAATCATACTTAAAAGAAAATGAAAAGTTATAATTTACTACGCGATTGATTCAAATGCAGTACCTTGATCAATAAAGATTGATGAAAGATTAGGATCTCCATTAATCCCTGCCGATTCAGCAGGTCCAGCATAGAGGAAAGTACCATTTTCTAAGTTCTGAAAACGATTAAATTCTACACCTTGATTTGCCCCAACCCCAAACAGATAAAATTCGGGAATATCGATTCCTTGGGCATTAAAACCTTCTGCTTGCCATTTATCTCTTTGAGCAGAATTTTCAGCGAAAATACCATTATATTCTGCTGTACTTACAAATAGAAAGGTACCAGGTACATCGATGCTTTTTAAACGAAAAAAAGGTGCCAGATTATCTCCAGTTTCGGTACTAGCAGTAAAGGCAGGATTACCATTTCCTTCTAGTTCAAAAGTTTGATTAAAATCGGGATTAGCTAAAATAGCATCTCTTTCTTCTGCACCGACAAATAAATAAGTTCCGGTACTAAATGTTCTATTTCTAAAACGGAATAATTGAATAGTATTGAGATCGGTTCTCCCGACAACTTGGACACTACCATCATCAAAATTACTCTCACCAAAAGTAAGTTCTTGATCGTTAACGCTAATCCTTGCTGTTTGCAGATCGATATGGGCAACAGAATTTAAACTAGCGGTGGAACTTATTTGGAAATCAATTTCGAGGATAGTTCCAGAACTTCCTGCTAGGGGAGGCTCTCCTGGATTAGTTAAAACAATTTCAACTTCTCCTGTATCTTCATTAACATTAGCTACTGGGTTGACAGTTGCTTGATTGTCTTCGCTATTGCTCAAAACCCAATTACTACTAATTCCCGCTCTTCTGATACCTTCATTAAAAATAGTAGTAGGATTGGGGTCGGGAATATCAAGAATTGTGGTGTCATAAACTAAAGAAATTTGCACAGAACCTACCGCTTCGGCATCACTAATCGTAATGGGAACCGTTATTGTATTGCCCCGTGAGCCAGTAAAGTTATCAATAGTTAATATCATTTCAGTTTTTAAGTAAGACAGATTTGGTGTATGCGAACAGTGAGAAAGTTTCGTTGGTGAGGCGGCGCGGTCTAGGGGGTTTCCTTCATGAGCGAATTTTGTAAGAAGTGTTGAACCTTAGGGGACGTTTTTTGCCCCTAAAGGATTTTATTTGTCTCAAGTATTTTCCCAATTGATATAAGACAATTTCATTAGAACTAGCATTAGTGAGAATTTCTCGTGAATTAAATTTTGAACTAGGTGCTAATTCTGTGAGGAGATTTCTCTTATCTAAAGCAGAAAATGACTGGGGCAACCTTGGTTCGGCTAAAATTTGTTCTCTATCCATGGTGAGACTTTAAACGATGACACCGTTTTTAGGATACCCATCATGTTTTTTAAAATTGCTACTTGAATTAAAAACTCCAGAATAGGCAAGCAGGTGGACAGAATTAATTAGACATAACAATCACTAAATGTCTTAAGCTGCAGTAATGTAAATTCAAGATAAAATTGTCCACCTGCTTAATAGACAAGAGATAACTATCTCATACCAACTTGCGTTCTCAACTGTATCTTCCCGCCACTGTCACAAGTATTAGGCATACCAGCTTGTTAGACTGCGGGGAAGCAAACGGTAAAGGTACTGCCTTCGCCAAGTTGAGAACGAACAGCGATTTTTCCTCCCATTCCTTCTACCAAAGTTTTGACAATGGATAATCCTAAACCTGTCCCTCCAGCGCGATTACGAGCTTCGTCAATACGATAGAAACGTTCAAAAATACGAGGTTGTTGTTGCAGGGGAATCCCTACTCCACGATCGCAGACTGCCATCACAGCATCCTCACTTTTAGAGCATAACTTGAGTGATACTGTGATCTTAGTATCTGGTTCGGAATATTTAACTGCATTGTCAATCAGATTCAGCAGCACTTGTTTGAGACGATTGAGATCGGCTTCGATCGCAATTAATTGGTTGGGAGATTCAATCTTAATATGGCGATCGCAGTACTGTTGTGCCATCTCTGCAACATCAACTATCAGATCATTGAGTATGATTTTTTCATTTTGGAAATGAATTGCGCCACTATCGGCTCTGGCTAAATCTAGTAAATCCCGCAATAATTGGACTGTGCGATCTGCTTCGGAAGAGGCAGTAGTTAAAGCTTCTCGCTGGATATCAGTTAAATTTTGACCCCGTCGCAAAGTACTTTGGAGATAGCCAGAAATAATAGTTAAAGGAGTGCGTAATTCGTGAGACACATTACTGAGAAGTTGTCTTTGATGTTCCCAAGATTGACCGAGCCGTTCTAACATTTGCTCAAAAGTATCAGCTAATTCTCTGACCTCGCTGGGGGCTTTATCAAGGTGAATCTGAGCTTCATTTAGTTTATCTGCCGAAATATTAGAAGTAATCTGGCTAATGCGCTTTAAAGGCTTCATGGAGCGATTGATATAAAAAGCAATAGTAATCGTCATAGCTGCGATCGCAATTAGAGTGGCAATGCTCAAACTACGAATCAAATTCAAAAACATGATCTGATCGCTTGTGATATCTTGCGCAATATAAAATTGTCCGAGATCAACTCCTTTTACTTTCAAAGGAGAAGCACATAACAACCAATAAGAGCCTTTTAAATCTTGAACTTGAGGAATCGGGGGCACATTTTTTAAAGATAACAGGTTTTTTGCGATCGCTTCATCTTCTAACTTAGCTGAGAGAGCGGTAACGATATTGTTATTTTTTACCCAGAGTATTTTATTCTCATCAGAAAGATTATCGATTGCCTTTTGCGCTCCCATTTCCAAGGAAACCATGTCACTATAGATTTCCACATCATGGGGAAAGCGCTCGGCAATGTAGACGATATTTTCCTTATGAGTAGACACTAAGATCTGTTGCATTCGGATACTCGTCCAAGTTGCTAATCCTCCTAAGCCAATAGCCGAAACGGCTGCAATGCCAAAAGTGAGACGAACTTTAAGCGACGTGGGATCAAATTTAGGGAAGAGCAATTTCATTAAATATATTAGTTAGCTTAAAAGAAAAGATTTTATACCTACTATATTTTTGCTGACTATTATTAAAAATGTCTGATAAAGTCCTGGGAATTTTTTAAAGCCTGAATTATGAATTATGAACGATGAATTATTTTTTTGGCTCTTAAAAGCTTGTGGTCAATAAACAGAGAATTAAAGCTTCACTCCATTCCACAACTGCCCCATAAGTATCTCCAGTATGTCCTTTGAATTGATAATAAAAATAATATCCCGTCGCCAGAGCAATCGCGACACAGCCTACCAGCATCATTAAGCATTGAACCCAAAATTCGCGCTCTAAGTACAACATAAAACCACTACAAAATAATAGAGGAATAGAACCAACTAAAATATCTTGAGGCAGTTGCAGGTTTTTCTTATGGAATGCACCTTTACCTTGTGCTCTCAAATAGGGATAAAAAGCGATCGCCATTAATTGCCCCCATCTTCCCCAAGCTGCAGCTACCATCAGAACTAGCCAAGTATGAGCAGAAATTTCGCTTAAAGCGGCAGTTTTTAACAAGAGAATAACAATTCCTGCCATCGCACCAAAAGCTCCTGTGGCACTGTCTTTCATGATTTCTAATGCGCGACTGCGATCTCCTACCGCCAAACCATCTGCTGTATCCATGGCTCCATCTAGATGTAAGCCACCAGTAATCCCAATCCAAATCGCCACGATCAAAGTACTACGAGTCAATTCAGGAATTTGACAATATTGTAATAATAGATCCCCTAGTCCTAAAAAAATTCCTAAAATCAAACCTATTAAACTGGACCAACGAGCGATTCGTTCCCAATTTCCAGTCCAATTATGTGGCAAGGGTATCGTAGTATAAAAGATTACAGCACTTCCCAATGAACGAAGTCCGTGTTTATTCCCTTGCCAAAAAAAAATCATAGTTTACATTTGGAGTAATTACTAGGTAGTTTGACTCGCGCATCTCCTCTTTTGGGAAGGGGCTGTCTTTTAGTGTAATGGGTGCAAGGCATAGTTCGATACACCGCTCTCTTGGTCAGCACCGGAAAGGGGGTTCGAAGATTCTATTGGTTCAAAACCAGAAACTGAATTGTTAGAGCACTCGTAAAATTTCATAAATTCCCTGAGAATTATTGAGCTAATATTGTTTCATAGGCTACTTCTATTAATCAAATCGTATGTTTAACACGATTTATTATTTTTACCACTAAGTATCTCAAATTTTACTTGCTATGAATCAGCATCCTCGATCCCAACCGATCCCGGCACCTTGTATCGTTGATATTGGTATTATTGTCAACAAAGATGATATTGAGCGTTTATTGAACGATTTGTGCCATGTGCGTTATATTCATAGTATAGATAATCAAATTCAGAGTGAAGGTCAAGGCTGTGTCATAGAAGTTTTTAATGATCCGCAACAATCTACCCTAGTAGCCAATAGTAATTTATATATTAATATTCAAAGTTTTGATTTTCTGCAACTTAGTAAATCTGCCAATGAGGAAACCTGTTTCGATTTAATCCAAGATCATCGTCAACTAAGATTAATCCCGATTTCCCGGAGTTCTCCGATCTCTGATTTAGAAAAAACTATCGATACTGCTGCGATTGAAGCCATGATGACAGAAGTGTTATCTGCCCATTTAGACGTACAATTTGACGATGATGAATTTTAAGGACAGATTAATCTATAGTGGGATTTTCGTTTCAACTTCAAGCTAATTGTAATTATTCTCAAGCTCGGGCGGGAGTTTTTGCTACTCCCCATGGCATAGTAGAAACGCCTCGTTTTATGCCAGTGGGAACTCTAGCTACCGTTAAAGGAATTACTCCTCGACAGTTGCATGATGCCTCAGCGCAAATGATTTTAGCCAATACTTATCATCTCCATCTTCAGCCAGGAGAGGATATTGTGGCAGAGGCTGGGGGATTACATAATTTTATGGCCTGGGATAAGCCAATTTTGACTGATTCTGGTGGGTTTCAAGTCTTTAGCCTCAGCGAACTTCGCAAAATCAGTGAGGAAGGAGTGACATTTCGCTCTCCTCGCGATGGTAGTATGATCGAAATTACTCCCGAACGCTCGATCCAAATTCAAAATGCTTTGGGTGCTGATGTGATTATGGCATTTGATGAATGTCCTCCTAGCGATGCGAGTCAAGAAGAGGTTGCCGCCGCGACAGCTAGAACTAATCGCTGGTTAAAAAGATGTGTTGCGGCTCATCAAAATCCTAAAACTCAGGCCTTATTTGGGATTGTTCAGGGTGGTATTTATCTCGATTTACGATCGCAAGCTGTCGAAGAGCTAACTGCTTTAGATTTGCCTGGCTATGCCATTGGCGGGGTAAGCGTTGGGGAAACCCCAGAATTAATCAATGCCACAGTAAACCATACGGCACCTTTATTACCTGCGGATAAACCTCGTTATCTCATGGGAGTGGGAACTTATCGGGAAATGGTACAAGCGATCGCCTCAGGAATTGATCTATTTGATTGTGTAATCCCTACCCGTTTTGGGCGTCATGGTACTGCATTAGTACGAGGAGCCCGCATCAATCTTAAAAATGCTCAATATAAAAGAGATTATCAACCTCTCGATGAAACTTGTCCCTGTTATGCCTGTGGCAATTTTACCCGTGCCTATCTCAATCATCTAGTGCGATCGCAAGAAATGTTAGGCTATATTCTATTATCGCTGCACAATATTACTGAATTAATCCGCTTTACCAAGCAAATCCGTCAAGCCATCATTGATGATACCTTTGTCAGCAAATTTTCTCATTGGATAGATATTGCTTGAAAATTGCACCTAAAACCTAACCCCTAAAACCTAATGTGATGAAACGTTTCATGATAATATTGCTACTAACTTTAAAAAATTTTTAGGAAGGTTCTAGATTTATGGAAGCAGCAATGCTCTTGGCAAAATTGCCTGAAGCTTATCAAGCGTTCAGCCCTTTAATTGATGCATTACCATTAATCCCTCTGTTCTTTCTGTTACTTGCTTTTGTCTGGCAAGCAGCAGTGGGATTCAAGTAAAATTCTGGGATTAAATCCCCATCAACAGTCTCTGGAAAAGATTTACCAGTGAGCTGCGATCAGTTAATCGGTAATTTGATACTAATAACTGGTTGTTGTTCACTGGTAACTTAGTAATAATCAATAATTAATTATTTAATTATTCCTTAATTATTCCTCTTCCCATCCTCTGTCGCCGTTACTACTAACATTGCTACTGCTATTGATCGTAACTAAATCAATTTGCTGGCGATAATAGTCCACACTTTTAACTTCTACTTCTACACGATCGCCTAAACGATAGGTAGTATTGCTTTTTCTGCCTTTGAGACAACTTTCGCGGGAACGATATTCATACCAGTCGTCTTTGAGGGAACTCACATGAACTAATCCTTCTACTAGTAAATCTTCAATTTCCACAAAGAAACCATAGGATTGGACCCCCGCAATTAATCCTTCGAAGATTTTTCCGGTACGTTCCTTCATTTTTTCCGCTTTTTTGAGTCCAGCAAGATCTTTTTCCGCATCCTCAGCAATTTTTTCGCGATCGTTGAGACGGGGTAAAATAGCATGAAGTTCTGTATCAAGTTGTTCATGCATTTGTGGTGGTAAAACATTCCAGGAAATCTGGCCACGACAAGTGCTACTGCCTAAATCGACAATGGTTTTGGTTCGAGTATTTCGGCGATCGCGCCCGAATTCAAAAACAGTTTTTAGAATACGCTGCACGACCAGATCAATATATCTTTGACCTGGGGAAATGCAATGGGTGTAACCATTTTCGCAAGCCAAGCCAAAATGTTTACCAGGTTTAGTAATGTATTTTGTTGGTTTTAAGGTATTTTGCAGCAAGTAATTGAGAACTTGACTTTCAGGGGAAGTAGCGAATTTTTGAGTTAAAGATTGGTAATCATGGGGTTGAACTTCGCCTTCTGGATCGAGAGTAATTTCTAAGCCCAAATTGTTACTTAACTTAATCAAATCATCCAACTCATCAACATCGGGTTCAGGTTGAATGCAATAAATTCCTGGAACATCCCAAGCTTGGAACTGTTCGGCAACCACTTGCCCAGGTAATACCATTAGTTCAGTTAACAAAGATTTGATCGGCAAACTAGAAGTTGTCAGAATAACTCCTATACGACCTTCATCTTGATTCAATCCTTTCACCGTAGGCGTGATGATTTCAAAGCCTCCTCGCTGCAATCTTTGGGCTTTAATTAGGGGACTAAGGGTAAAGAATAAATCTTTTAAGATTGCAACGGCAGATTCTAGTTTAGGACTAGCCTGTTCGGGATCTCCGAGTAAGGTCTGCACTTCTTGATAAGTAAAATAGTGATCTACAGAAACTACTGTGGGTTCGATTTTCGATTCTATAATCTCTCCTTGAGGATTGATCGTCATAGAAACTGAAATTGTCAGACGGTTTTTTCCTGGTTTGAGGGAACAAATTTTACAAACCGCATCAGGAAATAGAGGAATAACTTTTTTCTGGAGATCGATCGCGGTTCCCCTTCTTTGGGTAGTACGATCTAGCACTGTATCTGCCTCAATATAATGGGCAACATCGGCAACATGAATCCCTAATTGCCAATTACCTGCGGCATTTTGTTCTAAGGTAAAAGCATTTTCAATCCAACTAGTATCTTCTGATAGTAATTCCGGACCAATCGCGATTGTTAATTTCTCTCGCAAATCTAATCGACGCTTAATTTCTGCGGCAGGAATCCTGGTCGGCAAACCTGCTGCGGCTTCAATTTCATTTGGTTTGAACTCGTGAGGTAAATCATGTTTACAAGAAACAATATCGACATCGGAAGCCTCTTCCGCATCACTGCCTAATACCTTGGTAACTGTTCCTAGAGGCGGATGCTGACCCAAAGGATAGCGCAATACAGATACATGAACTAAATGCTCAACTGCTTCGTCTAAATTTTGTCCATTTTGCTTGAGATCTAGTTCAAACAGCAGGCGATCATCCAAGGGAATCGCTCGATATTCACCATCATTATCCGTTACCGTTGCCAGTAAAGAAGGATTAGAACGTTCTAAAATTAGTTTCACTTCCCCTTCAGGAGAACGACGACGACTGCCTTCTTTAATCGTTCTTACCAAAACGCGATCGCCATTCCAGGCATTACTGAGATGACTTTCTCGGATGTAAATATCGTCAGCATTTTCTTCATCTTGAATAGCAAAGCAGAATCCTTTACTCGAACAACGCAATTTGGCTTCGACCACATTTTCTTCTTTTATGCGGCGATATTTTCCCCGATCCTTGGCCAGGATACCAGTTCTTTCGAGGGCATCCAAGACAATTTCTAATTTTTGAATACTAATTTCATCTTCACAGCCTAGTTTCTTTTCCAAGTTTTTTTTAGCAACTAACTTATTATCTATAAATTGAGCTAGTAGTGTAGCGATTGAAAAATCCATCAACAATAGTCCTTATTCTATGAAAGTAAATCGATCTCAGGGTGAGCTAAAAAAATAAATGGGTGATGCGTCATAAAACTGACGAAGTCAGAGGAAGCCCGTCGTCTCTTGGTGCGCGTCTCTTGGTCAGCATTCCCAAGCCAGTCCGTTGCGGGGGTTCCCTCCGTTGTAGGAACTGGCGTTTGCGTCTTAAGCCGACGCGGGGTCTGACCGCTTCCTTGGCGGATGGAACATCCGCAGGGGTGGAAGGGGGACTTCAAAATAAAATAGATAAATTTAGGCAGAAAAGCACTAAATCTAGAAAAGTCCCCCTCCCCGCGCACCGCTTTTAAGGCGTGGTCTCTCTGACAAGACCCGTGTTAGCTCGGCCTAATAACTGGTCATAAACCTTGGATAGCTACTTACATTCCAGTGCCATTATTTCCTAAATTAAGAGTCAGCAGTCAAAAGTAAGGATTTTCCTAATCAGGTAATAAATAACTGATCCTAGGTTACTAGCATTAAGATTAATCGCCCAGTTTTATTTAGCCTAGTAAATGAGGTTACAGCTAATCTGGGGAGAAAATCTATCTTGAATTTAGAGGGCAAAAGAATTAATCTAACTTTTACCTTCATTTGACCAGGGCTTCAACCTTGAGATATGAGACATGATCTAAAGGATATAGGAATAAGAACCGAGTAATAATGATCAAGTAAGGAAGCGGACATCGTTCCTCATTCCTCGTTCCTCATTCTTTAGTCATTCCTTAGTCATTTCTATATTTTAATTTTTCTGTCGCTATTGGCAAATTTATTTTTAGATCTCGGTTCAAAAATAGTAAATTAGTATTAATATATCCCCCATAACTTGATAATGTTAACTAAATTTCGCAATCTCTATCCTCAAGGAAGCATTCTTAGTGAACTAATTGATATTGATCGAGGAATCTACATCGTGAGAGTTTCGATTCAAATTGATGGTATAACTTTGGCGACAGGTTTAGCTGGTGCAACTGAAGTAGAACAAGCCGAAGATAATGCTAGAAACAGAGCTTTGCAGGCGTTAGTTCTCGAAGATGGGCATTTAAGCTTGAATTTGGCCACCAAAGCTGCCCAAAAAGTTACGACTGTTGCGCAAAAAATTGTAACTGCTTCAGCTCAAACCAATAACTACCAGAATTTTGCTAAAACAAATCCTCCTACAACCACAGTTTCTACAGAGGAAAAAGTTACGGCTACTCCGAAACCTCCAATTTCCCATCCTCCCTTACAATCGCAATCGCAAGGTTCTCTACTAAGCGAACCGTCCGTTAAGGTACAAAATTCACCCCAGCCTGAACCTAAAGCTCTTGCCGATTCTCCTGAGCCAGAAACTCCCATTTCCGCCCCAGTCCCAGAATATACAGAGGATTTCTTGGAACCTCCATTGGAGATACCACCGCCAGAAGAAGATTCTATGAGTGAAGAGCCTGCTGCAACTAAACCTCCTGTTGAATTTGATTTTAATCAAATTAGACATAAAATCGACCTAGAGATGAAACGCTTAAGTTGGACTAAAGAGCAAGGTCGGGATTATCTTCTCAGTACCTATGGTAAGCGATCGCGCTTACATCTGACTGATGATGAGCTGTTGGAATTTTGGCACTATCTAGAAACTTTAACCTCGTGATCGCGCAGTACCAGCCTTCGGCTGATCATGGGAGAAAAGCCCTACTCTTTAGTGCGATATAAACAAAAAATTTTGTCGTATATTCATGGTATAGTATGTGGATGAAAAGATACAAGTTCAAGTTAGACAAATCAAAGGAAGATAGGGATATCTATTTGGTTTTGGAAGTTAACTCATGAGTTAACAAATAAGTATGGGGTATTTATTTTTAAGGATTTATAGTAATGACGGGCAGCACAAAACCCACGAGCGGAGAGTCCTTTAGGCTGAAGAGTATGTCAACTAACTAAAAAAGTCAAATTATGGCGTCGATGAAGAATGCCAAAAAAGTTATTTCTCGACTATCGGCAGCTATAGCAGGAACTGTGGCGATTATGCTGGTAATATTCCTTGTGGAAACAGCACTCAATGGTCAAGCAAGATGTCGGCCTATCACTAAAGATGGAGAAGGCAGAGAAAAATTACCAGAAACAGCGGGTGAAGCAAAAGCTACAGTAGAAGAACATTGGTTGCTTTGTGAAATTGACAATTCTGTCTTCCTAAATTCCTTAGAGACTTTTAGTATCTTAGTTGCGTTATGGATTTTCTTCTTAGAAACTCCTGATCGTACTCAAAAAGCTCAATACGAAGCTTGGCAAGTAGTAGATGCGGCTCACGGCCTAAAAACTAGTTATGCTAGGATGATAGCCCTCCAAGATCTTAACGAAGATCAAATTTCCATGAAAGGTTTATCTGCTGTTGAAGCTGATCTTAGAAGTATCAATCTTAAAGGAGCAGATTTAAGAAATGCCGATCTTCGTGGTGCCGATCTTCGTGGTGCCAATCTTAGTAATTCTAACTTGAGCAATGCCGATCTAACTCATGTAGATTTTAGTAATGCCAATTTAGCGAATGCTTGTTTAACTAGCAGCAATCTGACTGATGCTAATTTTGTAGAAGCTGATTTAAGTAATGTTGATTTTGTGGGAGCAATTATTACTGATACCAATTTTGTGAGGGCAAATTTAGAACGAGCATATTTTGGAGATAATAGCTTTATCAAAACTAATCTCAAAGATGCCAATCTCAAAAAGACTAAATTTTTTGGGGTCGAAAATCTTTCATCGGCACAAATCAAATCTGCTGAAAATTGGCCACAAGCAATTTATGATGCGGCATTAACCAATCAATTGAAACTTGGGGAATAATTATTAATTATTTAAAATAGATAACGTGCTGGGTTGAGAATATTCTGGGGGTCGAATTGTTGTTTAATTTTGGTCATCATACTGGCTGCATTGCCGGAATAACCCCAGATATCAATCTGTTTTTTCAGAGACTTAGCTGCGCTTAAAATAGTTAAAAATCCTCGATTCTCTTGACACAGCGATCGCGTTTTGCTAATTACTGTCATATCTGATGCCAGAAATTGTAATTCCCCTAAACCACTGCCAAGATGAATTCTGCCAAAATAACTATCTGGGTCTATAGCATCTAACTCTTGTAGCAATTGTACTGCAGCGTGGGGAAGAAGTCCTAACTTACAAGTAATCGCATTAGAGTTTTGGGGAATTCGAGTCAGCTCAGATAGCTGATGCCAGATTTGCCCTTCAGCCTCATCTTGAAAACTAGTAACTGTTAAATCTAAAGATTTCGCGATCGCTTTTAACTGTGATGTCTGTTCAGCAATACTTTCAGGAATAGTTTGGAAACGAATTAATAAACCCAGATTCTTGCCAATCCCTAAATCTGCGATCGCTGATTTTGTAACCAAATCCGCAGCTGTCGGGGTTAAACCAGAGTTTTTAATCTTTTTAATTGCCTCGGTAATAGACTGAGGATCTCCTGTCATGGCAACTGTTTGAGACGCCTCTGGTATAGGATAGGTACGAAAAGTAACTTGAGAAATAATGCCCAAGCTGCCATAGGAGCCAGTGAATAGCTTCATCAAATCATAACCAGCAACATTTTTTACTACTCTGCCCCCTCCTTTGGCAATTTTGCCATCGGCACGAACAAAAGATATTCCCAAGATTAAATCCCTAACTCCCCCGTAACCTTGACGTAAACTCCCTGTATCAGCAGTAGCCACAATGGCACCGATAGTAGCTTCTTGAGGATAAATCGGATCGATGGGGAGAAATTGATTAGTTGCTTGTAAAGTTGCCTGTAAATCTGCCAGTTTGACCCCTGATTCTACTGTTACCGTTAAATCTCCTACCGCATGAGCGATAATGCGATCGCATTTTTGAGTGCTAACAATCAGGTTAATCCTTTCAGTTAAACCACCCCAATCCAGTTTACTACCATTACCACAAGGAATAATACGCCATGTTTCCTGGGCTGCGACTTCAATGATTGACGCTAAATCTTCCACGGTATCAGGAACCGCTACATAGATCGCATCGTCAGAATCTGTTACCACTTGCGCTATCTTAGTTTGCCAAGGAGAATCGGTAACTTTTACAAGTTGAGTATTAGTATTAATTTTTGATTGAAGTTGCTCTGCGATCATCATTACTGAGGTTTAGATTTAAAACTTATTACCTATTACTTACTTCCTCATCCTTTATCCCTTATTCAGGCTTCGTGGATCAAGAACATCTCGTAATCCATCTCCCAAAATATTAAACGCTAAAACTGTCACAATGATTAAAATTGCAGGCGGCCAAATTAACCAAGGTTGTAACATGAGAATTGAGGCATTAGTCGCCAAAGAAAGTAAATTCCCCCAACTAGGATCGGGTTGCTGAATTCCTAATCCAATAAGACTCAGCACCGACTCAGCCACAATAAAACCAGGAACAGCTAATGTAGCTGAAATAATAATATATGTAGCGGTTTGGGGCAACACATGGCGCACAATAATGTAGAAAGGATTAGCCCCCATTGCCTTGGCAGCTTGAATAAATTCCTGTTCCTTGAGAGATAAAACTTGTCCTCTAATTACCCGAGCCAAACCCGACCAACTTATAAAAGAAGTAATCAAGACAATTAATAAAAATCTTTGGGTGCTACTTAAACTAGGAGGTAAGACAGCGGCTAAAGAGATCAATAAATAAATTCCAGGAATAGTCATCAAGACTTCTACCAAGCGCATCAAAATGCCATCAATCCAACCGCCAAAATACCCCGAAATTCCCCCGACTAACATTCCTAAAGGAAAAGAGATCGTAATTCCCACTAAACCAATAAATAAACTAATTCTGCCGCCAAAGATCAAGCGACTAAATTCATCTCTTCCCTGTTCATCTGTCCCTAATAAATTGATTTTTCCTGGACCAATTGTGCCAAAAAGATGACGATCAAATGAAATACCTGGAAAGATTTTTACCTCTTCAAACTTAGGCGGCAAAGGTAAAGTAATCTTAAATAAATTATAAGTTGAGCCCCTAACAAAAAAACGAATTGGGGAAGGCTCTTGGGTATTTACCGCTAAAATGCGATCGCCCGTTGCTAAATCTGTAGGTCCTTGAGTCGTAGGATAGACATAAGCCCCCAACCATTTGCTATTTGAACTACCCCAATGTATTGTCGTCGGAGGCAATAAAGAACCATCAGTTTGTGAGGCATAGGGATTATAAGGAGCAACGAAATCGGCAAAAATAACAGTTATGTAAAATAATATAAGCACAATTGCCCCGAAACGGGCTAAAGGATTTTTCCTAAGTTTTCGCCACCAATCCATAATTTTTAACTGTTATTACTCAATCTTGAATGTTGGATGTTCAAACTCGCGCGTCTCTTGGTGGACATTCCCTCTCTTGGTGCGCGTTCCTTAGGCGAGGAAACCTCGCCAGGGTCGCACCGCTTGCCCAGAACACGGAGCTGGGCTTGTCCCCAGAACACGGAGCTGGGTAAACAGATCTGTGCTCTGGATAAACGCCGTGCAACGGCGCAGGGTCGCTCGTCAATGTTAAATGTTAAAAGCACTTACTTTTGCTTTATAAAGAATTTTATCTCCTTGTTTGTAACCTACATAACGAACTTGTACCATATCTCCTGGGTCAGCATCTCCCTTCATCAACTCATGCCATTGTGGATCGTAAGGCAACTCTTCCCCTACAGAATAGATAGCTTCTACACCCCAATAAGCTACTAATTCTTCTATCGGTTTCATCAGCAACAGTAAACGTTCTGCCGGTAATTCAGGATTTTTGACAATAGCAGCTACTGCCGTTGGCCATTGTAACAACCATGATTCGATTACTTGTAAACTAGCATTACGAAACTCTAATTCTAAAGTTTCTCTTTGTTGTTCTATAGTTTTTTGCAATCTTTGATACTCTTGGTTTTCCATGCCTAAATCCCCAGTTTCTTCTTGGGGTTGCCAATTCTCAGGATATTTAGATTCAGGTACAAAAGTAGTTATCAATTGCTCTAAAGATATATTAAGAGCAGCTGCTATATTTAAAATAGTTTCTAAGGCCATCCGATGCATTAAACCGTATTGTAATCTGGTTAATTGCCATTGAGAAACCCCTGTAGTCTTTGATAGTTCTTGACAATTTTTTAATCCTGCTTTTTCTAGCAAAACCCTTAACTTATTCTTATTTGCTTCGTATACAGATTCTTTCATATCTTTTAGCGATAACTTTTGAAAACCTTATAAATTGAGCCCAAGCAATTTTTTTAACTAATACTTTCTCCGTTTAAATTGATATTTTATTCCAGGACATTATTCTAAATTTCTGTATGCTAGCATTGTCGTTACTTGCAGGCTTTTTAGGTTGAAAACCTCACCAGAGTTGCTTGCCAGAATGAATGTCCTCAAAAATTCTTAGGGGTACTAGTCGAACTTCTGCGCTGATCCTTGAAGGAGCGTGGGCTATGCTGAGGATTCATCAGCTTATAGAACCACGCTGTTGGGGAAACCTCAGCGGTATCTGACCGCTGGGTCGGAAGCCAGACCGGGGAAGAAGGGCTCGTCAGAGAGCCCCGCCGTGAAAGCGATGCGATCCCGCGCGCAGTTAATGGGTAAGGGAACGCGCGTCAAGAGACGACGGACGGGGCTGGTTCCGCCGTCTTACGACGGAATCAGCTCCTCGGCTTCCTTTGACTTCGTCAACTTAGAGCAAGAAAGCTATTAGCTAATACTTTCCCCATCCCGGTACCCTAGGGTCGCTCACCAAAGAATAACAGCTCATGCAATTGATAATGGATAATTCTCAATTGTCAATTATTCATTATTAATTATTCATTATTAATTATCAAATGAATCCTAATTATTTTAGAAAATAGCTAATATGACTGAGAGTACTGAGAGTTTGGACTATGGAATTGTATCTATAGATAACTTTGTTGCCTCAAAACAGATTAGATTATTTCAATCTCTTAAGGAGCATCGTTTTAGTGGTCGATTGCATTTTAGCAGCGCTAATCAGTTAGAGTGGATGTTCTTTCTTTATTTAGGGAGAATTATTTATGCCACAGGAGGGAGGCATCCTGTCAGAAGATGGCGGAGAAATCTTGTCTACTATCTTCCCCAAATAGCTTTAAAACTAGAAGAAGAATTAGATTCTTTAGCCAATACAAGTCTCAATAAAAGTGATATCACTTGGGATTATGATCTGATAAGTTTCTGGGTTCAGCAAGAAAAGGTGAGCCGAGAACAAGCTAATAATTTAATTCGTGCCATCATCAAAGAAATTTTATTTGATATTACACAAAACAAAACAATAACTTACTACCTTAATCCTCAGAAAGAAATTAGTTCTACTCAATTAACAATGGTGGACTCTGAGCAACAAGTTGTTGAATCCTGGAAGATTTGGCAACAATGGCAACAAGCTGGTTTAGAATCCATAGAACCTGATTTTGCTCCAAAAGTCACTCACCCAGAGAAATTAAAAGCTAAAACTTCAGACAAAAACTATCAAGTATTAATGAGGTTATTGGATGGTAAACGTCCGCTGCGAGATCTAGCTGTCAAAAAGCGCACAAATATCATAACTTTAATAAGCTCTATTAGGCACTACTTTCGGTTAGGATTTGTCCAATTAGTAGCCGTACCCGATATAGAAGTTCCGATCCTATTACGAGAAACTTCTGTCCCATTACGAAAAACTTCTGCAAGTAATCAACTACAAGAATCAACGGCCAATACATCTTCTTTAATGTTATTTGAAGAAGATCATGATAGTATCTTAGATAGCATTTTAGAAGATTCCGAAGCCTCTGATAATAGTCAAAAAATACTTATTGCTTGTGTCAATAACAGTCCTTTAATATCCCAAATAATGAAAAAAGTTGTCAACACAGCTGGTTATGATTTTCTAGGAGAATCTGAAGCACTAATCGCGGTTGCTGTGTTACTAAGACGCAAACCAGATATTATTTTTATTGATTTAGAAATATCTGGTCTAACTGCTTATGAATTGTGTTCCCAATTAAGGCAATTATCTTGTTTCACAGAGACTCCTATTCTCCTATTTAGCAAAAATACTGGCTTGCTAGATCGGATGAAAGCTAAAGTTGCTGGATTTTCTGAAATATTTCATAAATCAATGGAGTCTCAATCCATCTTAGATGTCATCAATAAATATACTGCTGTCTAATTTCATTGAGCATTGATCAACTAACAATTATTTATCAATGACTGAACCATATTAGCGAGTCTTGCTGCACTATCTGTCATGGCTAAAGTTTTTGCTTGAGTTGCCATGTTTTGTAGTTCATTAGGAGATTCTAACCATTGAGTGACTTGTTTTTCCAATATTTCGGCGGTTAATTCTGATTGCTGGTAAACTACTGCTGCGCCAGCATTAGCAAATACTTGAGCATTATAAGTTTGATGATCTTCTGCTGCATAAGGATAGGGTATCAAAATGGCTGGAGTTCCTGTAATTGCTAGTTCAGTTAATGTTCCTGCACCTGCACGACCTATGGCGAGATTTGCTCTTTGCAATAATCCTGCCATATTGTCATAAAAGGGTAGATGAATATATTGGGCATGTTCTAAACTCTCAACATCGGGGTCTTTTTCCCCGGTAAGATGGACGATATAAGCTCCCATCTCTAACCAACTAGTTGCTGCTTGTCTGATTAACCGATTGAC
>JASJDR010000137.1 GCA_030065615.1 Xenococcus sp. MO_188.B8
TTCAAAAAGTATCTTTAAAAACATTAAAAATTCCGTAAGAGTACGGATTAAGTCTTTGGTTGATATCGCTAGGATGACAAAAATCTTTATTTAATTAGCGAACATGCATCAAAATACTGGACTTACTATTGAACAGCAATTTAAGCTTCAAGTACTCAAAAAACAGATTAAAAACTTAACTAAAGAACAGTCCCAAGAATATTTATTAGAGACTTTTAGGCAAATGATGGTCAAGGATGTGTGGATTGCCCGTATATTAAAGGATCAAACTTAACATAATTCAAATTCAGCTCAAATGTGACTCTTCTTGCTCTGTAAGTTACGATGCTGAGATGGGGGAAGTATTTTGTCAAGATTTATCGGCTAGGACCCCAGATTAAATGTAATTTACCCCCATTCTCTATCCCCTAAACCGTGATCTTAAAGATTATTTTTAATTTGATCCTTGTATTCAGGTGGTGCAAGTTCGTAAGCATTTTCGAGTAAAGGTTGTGCTGCTTCGGTATCACCCTGTTTTTGTAACAAAAGAGCCTTGGCAAGAATCGGTCGAAAATCTGATTCATGGGTGGCGGCAATTTCATCATAAAGAGCGATCGCGTCTGCGTATTTTTCTTCTTCGGTGTAAATTTCTCCTAGCAATAACTGTATCGAACTAAGATCGGTATTCTGAGAATCTTGACCATTGGCTTCTTGCGCCTGAGTCAGAGTATTTTGCAGCAGAGCGATCGCTCTTTCTGGAAGATTTTGATTTAAAAATAAATTAACTAAGCCCCCCAATGCCATAATATTCAACGGAGAAATAGCGAGAACATCACGATAAGCCGAAGCCGCCCCTTCATAATCTTCTGCATGCTGCTTAGTTTGTCCTAAGAGAATGGCATATTCAGTTACTTTAGGATTAATTTCCACTAAAGTTTCTAAAGGAGTAATCGCGCCTAGAATATCTTGCTGTTGTAACCTAATATTGAGTAATTCTCGTAATGCTGTCTCGTTATGAGGTTCTCTGTCCAAAACCTTTTGATAACCTGTAGCTTCTGCTTCTAGTTTCGCCTTCTCTTGAGAAGATATCCCCGCTACTTGCTCAGAATTTTTTTGGGATAGAATTCTGGTTTCTTGCACAATACTGCCCACCAAAGGCAATCCTGAAAATATAATTAGGGAGAACAACATGATAACTAATACGATATAAACCCCACGGCTTCGTTTATTCTGCATTATCTTATGACTGAATTGACTTGATGAGTTGACTACAATAGGAAGACTGTCTTAAATTTGTACTTTATAGCTAATTATTCTGACCTAGGATAGTTTATCCTAATCGTAGAATTCTATATGATTTCATATATTGTAATGAGTATTTACCTATTCGGTTCTGGTTGCGAGCCATTTTAGTCCCTATCTTAAGCAACATCAACAATCTCTTTTACACTTAGTTTAAAGTCTTCGCCCTTAGGAAAAATCTATGAATTTGCCTCAAAATCCCTCTTCTACATCTTCTGAGAATCAGGATCTGACCCCCCCCAAACCATCAAGCCTTGTTCCTCCGTCACCCCCAACTAGTAGTGATGAAGCTATTTCAGCAAAAAGAACGCAACCGATTCCGCCGCCTTCCCATCCGCGACAATATCGAGCGATCGGTTTAATTAAGGGTCAATATCAACCCACTGAAGAGAGTCAGATTACCCAGGGCAATTTAATCACATCTGATGGCGTGAAAATTGATGCTGTTTTGTTAGGTCGTACCATTAGCTTAGTCAAAAAACATCTGGATTTAGCCAAAGAACATCTGTGGGTAGTCTATCCCCGTACCAAAGCTGATAGCGATCATTTACATGTGCAAATTGTCGGTGTTTGGGAGCCTGAAACCCTCGATAAAGATCAAGATGACTCCCTGGTTTCGAGTGCAGAAGTAGAAGCGGGTTATTTTTCTATTAGAGGAGAAGTGATTTTCTTTTCGCAAGAAGATGAAATCATAATTGTTAAGATTAAGCAATTTCCTCGTAAAGAAGGGGAGAAACCGAAGTTTTTCAAGCTTAAGCTCAAAGGAGTTCTCGATAAAAAGCCCTTAAAACGGTTTTGGGACTTTAACGTTCATCTTGAAGGAGAAATCTTAGCAATTAAAGAGGGAACTGATTTAGGTTTTGCCCAGAAGAAACCCCAATTTAAGAAAAAATTTAGTAAAAAACCTATAAGCAAAAAAATCTCCCCTCGCAAACCCACTATAAATCCTGCTGCAACTTCTCGCCCTAAACCCCAAATCAAAAAACCTAGCAAATAGAAGGCTGAGGATATTAGGTTTTAGGTTTTAGGTTTTAGGGAACTTAGACGTAACCTATTCCCTATTCCCTAATTATTACCTGGGATCTTGGGGGATAAAAGTGCGATCGCTCGGAAGCGGAGCAACGGGTTCGGTTAGGGTAAATTTGCCTTCGTCAATTTGTTGTTTCAATTCTTCAGCTACTTGTCGGGAAAAGGAAATACTGGCTAAAGGGGCAGATCTGATTGATTTACCTTCCAGGATAATGCGTCCAGTTTTGAGTTGTTCATAGGTAACTAAGCCGAAAGTGGGTCGAACTCGACGGGGAATGGCAAAATCCATTACTGGGGCAACAATTTCTTTGTCTTGCACGGCACAAGCCTCAATGACTGACTCTTCTAGCACGGCTAAAGGAACACCAACCCCAATCATCAAAGACGAGCCGTAGTTTTTGAAATAGCAGCCTCTAACCCAATTAGCATTCATTTGTTTGGCATCTCCAATTAAAGCGACAGTAGAAGCCGGACCGATAGGCGTATTATTAGGTAAACGTTTTTGCAACGGAAAATGTTGGGTGCCCTCCCAAGCCACATAACCAATTCCTCCTCCCAACCAGATTTTGGTGCCAATTCCCACCAGTTTTAAGTCAGGATCATTAAGTAAAGGGGAAATCGCCCCTGGATTAGAATAGACTGCATTAGCTAATTCTGGTTGCAAAGTCCCCAGATAGGTAAACAAAGGGCGATCGCTGCCATTAACTCCTACAATAAAATTTTGATAGAGATTGCGAGGATTAAATAAATAAAATTGATTGATACTATCTTTAGTAATAGTATTTTCAAAAGCAGCCCTGGGATAACAATCGGTTTGCTGCCCTATTGCCTTAACAGTAATTGGTTTTCCCGCAATCAGATCGGCAATCACATGACCACCACCTCGTCTAGCATTGCTGCGAGAACGGGAACCGACCTCTCCTAAATTGCCAACGCGATTGCTCCCTGGTTCAACATTACTATAATCCGCCATAGCTGTCGCTCCCAGATACAAATCTACTGCGCCAAATCCTGCATAAGCAGGTATGCCATCAAACCAACATTGACGAATTTTGATCGGTGGATCAGTATGCCCCAAATTGAGAATTGCGCCAGAAGATTCCATTGGCTCAAATGTGCCAGTACAGATCACATCTATTTCTTTAAAAGCTTTACTAAGACCAATGTCTTGAACTCTGGCTTTAAGTTCTTCTACTGTCCAAGTGACTGCTTTCCCGCAACGTATTTTGTCATTAATTTCGGCAATAGTTCGCTTCATAAGCTTTCATAGATTTATAGTCATTCCAATTAATTGACCTACGATCCTTATACCAGTTGAAACATAGGTTAAGAATCATAATTTTTAGGGGCGAAAGGTGAGACCACTCTCGCGGTGGAGGTTCCTGCCATTCGAGGATATTATCCCACCTCCCTAAATACCTCCTAAAAGGAGTATGTTTTTTATTTGGCTGCCAGCATTAATTGACTATACGCCCTAGAGAATATTGTAAAGTTCAGATTGTTGCTATGATTCCTACTAACTGGATAGGGAAGAATCATGGTAAGTAAATTATTTAGATTAATATTAAGTTTGGCGATATTTTTGGTTGCTAGTACTTGGACTCTATTGGGTGCTAGACCTGTTATTGCTCAAGAAAATACTGTTGATTACACTTATAGCGAACTTAGAAATCAAGATTTATCTCATCGCGATTTCTCCGATGGAGTGTTCGCTGCTGCGGATGTACGAGGAAGTAATTTTGAAGGTTCCGATTTAAGTCATTCCATTTTGACTAAGGCAATTTTCACTAATACTAATTTGTCAGGAGTTGATTTAACTAATTCTTTTATGGATAGGGTTGATTTAAATAATTCTAATCTGACTAATGCGATATTACAAAATGCGATCGCAACTAGTACTACTTTCAATGATTCCGATATTACAGGAGCTGATTTTTCCGGGGCGATTCTTGATCGCTATCAAGTATATCTTCTTTGTCAGAGAGCAGAAGGGGTAAATCCCACTACTGGAGTTGCCACAAGAGATAGTTTGGGATGTAGGTAATTTCAGATAACAGTTAACTGTTATCTGTTATCAGCATACTTCAGGCAAGGAAAAAAAACTTCCTCAAAGTTATTCTGGTTCTTCTGGCTCAACGGTATAGATTCCAATTTCTACCCTTTGCCAATGCTTACGAGAACAACCTTTATTTAAACCATCGCTAACGGCTTGGTATGCTTTAGTTTTTGTTTTGCCTTCCAATCCTTCGGGATACATCCAAGCTAAAACCTCATGGGCATCCATAGTTTTCGGATAGTGTTGTCGTAGACATGCTTTGATCGCACCGGTTAAGGTTTCATATTGTTCTATCCGGTTGCAGGGTGGTAAACGAGTACGATTGTGAGATTTTTTAGACTTTGCGCTTTTTCTCTTTCTCTTCTTAGTTGTTTTGGACTGAGATGGCGGACGATTTAATAAATCTGGGAAATCAGCCAAGTCGAGAGTCCAACATTCAGGAGAATCAGGAACATTAGACCAGAGGCCAAAATCTTCTCCTTGTTGTAATATTTGCTGGACTCTGGCTTTTACTTGGGGCTGATAGAGAGGCAGTATCGAAATTTTTTCTGCTACTTCCAAGGACAGATAATCAAGACGCAACATTTTCCCCTTATTGCTAGTGAGAATTTCTTGAATTATTTTGGTTAAGATATCCTTCGTCGGCAGCTTAATTTCTGGTAATATTTGGGGAACTTCTTCAATTTCTGCCGTTAGCTCAGGATTTCTGGCACTAGTCAAGGATGCTGTCGCCTGCGATCCAGGATATTGCCAAGAAGCTGCCATGGGGCTCACACTCGTAGCTGTTAGTAGAGTATCCACTTGAGCTAGCTTAGAAGATGCGATCGCTGCCGCTTGTTGATGATAGGCAATCAACTGACGATAGTAATGAGCTAGTTCCGCCAAAGTCTGCTCTGTTTCTTGGGGCGGTTTCGGAGGAGGTTCAATCCACATATTCACAATCTTAATTACGTAAATATTTTCCTATTGTTTGGTATAGCGTTGGCAATCTTTTCTGACTCCTTTGCACTTATTGCCATATGAAGGACAAATTGTAGCGTATGTCTCTCTTTCTACCTTCTTATCACAACCTTGACAAACAAACTTATAGACTCGGGTATGGATTGTGCGATCGTGGGCTTTGACATGAACTTTTTTGCTTGCCATCTTATGATTTTTACTCTTGTTTTTATTCTTTTTTAATGGTATTTCTGCATTTTAAAACTTTAGGAGTGATCCAGACTACTAAATTTGTCAAAGAAAACATTAAATGACAAAGCTAAGTGTAATTTGGTAGCACATCTTAATATCTCATGCTTGAAACTAGCTAATGCTTAAGACTAGTTCCTAAATAATACTAGTCAAGAGTTCCTGAGAAACGTTAACATAAGTTAACAACTGTAATATTTTAAGTAAGACTGTCTAAGAACTTTCCACTAGATGGAACAAGCCAGGTCAAGCCTCAATGTATTTACAGAGAAAGCAGGAAAGAAGGAAGCCTAACCCTTCTGCCCTCTCTCTTGGTACGGGTTCCCTCTCTTGGTCAGCATTCCCATAGCGAGGAAACACCCATTCGAGGATAAATAAAACTCATCGGGGTCGCACCGCTGTCTTAAAGGGCGAAGCCCTGGTTAAAATAAAAATAAAAATCGAGATTTAAAATTCTCATAATCAGCCAAAGGGAGGCTATAGCGTGAGCAAAAACAATAACAAAAAATGGCGGAATGCAGGGCTGTATGTACTACTAGCGATCGTAGTCATAGCTTTAGGTACTGCCTTTTTAGATCAGAAACCTCAAAGTCAACAAAGATGGGCTTACAGTAAGTTAATTGATCAAGTACAAGCTAATAAGGTTGAGATAGTTCAAATTAGTGCAGACCGCACTAGAGCTAGAGTAACTGACCTAGAAGGAAATCCTATCTTGGTTAATCTGCCCAATGATCCTGAACTGATCGATATCTTGATGAAAAATAATGTCGATATCGCGGTTTTACCTGAAAGCGATCAAGGAGCTTGGTTTGGTATCCTAAGTAGTCTCTTTTTCCCCATCTTGTTATTAGTAGGTTTATTTTTCTTGCTCAGGAGAGCACAAAGCGGTCCTGGTTCTCAAGCAATGAACTTTGGCAAATCGAAAGCTAGAGTTCAGATGGAACCAAAAACTCAAGTGACCTTTGGTGATGTTGCAGGAATTGAGCAAGCTAAATTAGAGTTAACTGAAGTTGTCGATTTTCTCAAAAATGCTGATCGCTTTACTGCTATTGGTGCCAAAATTCCTAAAGGGGTGCTTCTCGTTGGACCTCCAGGGACTGGTAAAACTCTGCTTGCTAAAGCAGTAGCAGGAGAAGCTGGTGTACCTTTCTTCAGTATTTCTGGTTCTGAATTTGTGGAAATGTTTGTTGGGGTAGGTGCTTCTCGGGTTCGCGATTTATTTGAACAAGCAAAAGCTAATGCTCCTTGTATTGTATTTATCGATGAGATTGACGCTGTTGGTCGTCAACGGGGAGCTGGTTTAGGTGGTGGTAATGACGAGAGAGAACAAACTCTTAACCAATTACTAACCGAAATGGATGGTTTTGAAGGTAATACTGGTATTATCTTGATTGCAGCAACTAACCGCCCTGATGTTCTCGATGCTGCTTTGTTGCGTCCTGGTCGTTTTGACCGTCAGGTAGTGGTAGATCGTCCTGATTATTCTGGACGTACGGAAATTTTAAACGTACATTCCCGTGGTAAAACCCTTTCTAAAGACGTTGACCTCGATAAAATAGCTCGTCGGACTCCTGGCTTTACTGGTGCTGATTTGGCTAACTTGCTCAATGAAGCAGCAATTCTGGCAGCTCGTCGTAATTTGACAGAAATCTCTATGGATGAAGTTAATGATGCAATTGATCGTGTATTAGCGGGTCCTGAGAAGAAAAATCGCGTTATGAGCGAGAAACGCAAAGAATTAGTGGCTTATCATGAAGCTGGTCATGCTTTAGTAGGCGCATTAATGCCTGATTATGATCCTGTTCAGAAAATCAGTATTATTCCTCGCGGACGTGCTGGTGGTTTAACTTGGTTTACTCCTAGTGAAGACCGTATGGAATCTGGTTTATATTCTCGTGCTTATCTGCAAAATCAAATGGCGGTTGCTTTAGGTGGTCGTTTGGCAGAAGAAATTATCTTTGGCGAAGAAGAAGTAACTACTGGAGCTTCTAATGACTTACAGCAAGTAACTAGAGTTGCTCGTCAAATGGTCACTCGCTTTGGCATGAGCGATCGCTTAGGACCTGTGGCATTAGGTCGTCAAAACGGCAATGTCTTCCTCGGTCGCGATATTGCCAGCGATCGCGATTTTTCTGATGAAACGGCTTCCGCGATCGATGAAGAGGTTCGTAACTTAGTTGACCAAGCTTATCGTCGGGCGAAAGAAGTCTTAGTGGAAAATCGTTTTATTCTAGATAAACTCGCTGAAATGTTAGTTGACAAAGAAACTGTAGACGCTGATGAACTACAAGAGCTTTTAGCTAGCAATGATGTGAAAATGGCAGCTTTAGCCTAGAATCGCTTCGCGATTAGCTCTAGGCTCTAAGTTGTAATTTTTCAATCGAAATATTAATCATTTTTCTGCACATTCTCTTAGAGGATGTGCTTTTTTATTTCATACTAAATTTAGGTTAGGCAAAATTTTTTTACCTATAGCAATTCTCATATTGGCCAAGAGAGGGAACAGCGAATAGAATGTATTTCATGATTCTAAGAAACGCTATCTTACCCATTACTTATTTATTGGCGATAATTGCGATAAGCTTCTTTAGCTAGTTTGGGATAGACTATTAGAAAATAAAACCACCACAAAACAATAGGAATAGTAACTAATATAGTTAACCAAATAATTTTTACAATAAACCAACTACCACTAATAATTATGATTCCTGTTAAAATAATTGACCAAGGTTGACACCACCAAGGTTTATAGTTCCAGAGGTTGAATTCATTAGATTCTAAATTGTTATCAGATTCTTGATTTGTCATGAACTTCGTTTAGTTTATAATCGGTATTGATTGTAATTTTCTATAGCATTCCTCAAATCCATGAGGTTTGGAGCTAAAATTAGTCAAAAAATCTAAAATATGTCTTACCTATTGCCTAATCTTTAAAGGTTATACTTCACTTAGCCAAGAATTGTTATAACTTATAACATAGTCAAATGGTCAAAAGTAGCAGCTTGTACACATTTATTTCCTGAACTATTCACTAGGTTCCAAATAACTGAATTCCGAATAGTTTTAAACTATTTAATTATGAAGCAATTTACTAATAAAGTTGTTCTGATTACAGGAGGTAATTCTGGTATTGGTAAAGCCACAGCGTTAGCTTTTGCTGAGGAAGGGGCAAAAGTAGTGATCGCCGGTAGGAGAATTAAAGCAGGTAATCAGACGGTTAATTTAATTAAAAAAGCAGGTAGTCAAGGTATTTTTATCCCTACAGATATTACCCAAGAAACAGAAGTTAAAAATTTAATTAGCCAAACGGTTAAAATTTTTGGTCATTTAGATTATGCTTTTAATAATGCTGGAACTGCTGGAATTCTAAAAGTCAATATGGATGATTCTGAAGATAATTGGAATCAAG
Source organism: Xenococcus sp. MO_188.B8 (assembly GCA_030065615.1). Taxonomy (GTDB): domain Bacteria; phylum Cyanobacteriota; class Cyanobacteriia; order Cyanobacteriales; family Xenococcaceae; genus Xenococcus. The sequence continues at coordinate 8,964 of JASJDR010000137.1, forward strand.
TTATAAATACTAATTTAAAAGGAGTTTGGCTATGTATGAAATATCAAATTCCTGAAATGCTTAAAAATGGTGGTGGTGCCATTGTGAATAATGCTTCTATTAGAGGATTAATTGCTGCAAATTTAACTAATGATCAAGAAAATCAACCACAACATAATATTCATTTTTATTGTACTAGCAAACACGCAGTTTTAGGACTTACTAAATCTTTAGCTGTACAATATGCTAAGGATGGTATTAGAATTAATGCTGTTTGCCCAGGAACTATTAGAACTTCTATGGTAATGGAAGCTTTAAGTGAGAAAACCATAAAAAATTATAGCAATCAATATCCCATAAAACGATTAGGTACACCGGAAGAAATTGCTCAAGCAGTATTATGGTTATGTTCAGATTCAGCTAATTTTGTTATTGGACATTCATTAGTTTTAGATGGTGGTTTTACGATTCAACATTAGTTTTAGGTGGTGGTACTCTGAAGAAACACTGGCTGAAACCCTTATAAAATAGAGCTTTTTGATAATGAAGTGTTTCTTTAATTCATAACAGATGCGATCTCGCAAAGCGAAACGCTAGACGATCGCAATAGATATTATTTTCGTGATCGCAGAAAAATCGCAGCGAGAGTAATTGTTATAGTTCAGCGATCGCATAGAGATATAATGATAGAGCAAGAACGGAGTTATGAAGCAAGGCTAAAAGAGAACAAAGAGAAAATTAATCATGGCAGTTAAACGTTGGACTGATGAAATGCTTGATGAGTTGGCTTCAAGCGTGAGTGAGATGCGAGACAGTATAACCGAGGTGCGAGATAGTGTGGATGGGTTGAGAGTGACAGCCCAAGCTTTACTGCAAGTTGCAGGGCAAAATCAACGAAAAATGGAGCAGTTTGAAGAAGAGATGGAGTTAATGAAGCAACGACACGCAGAAGAGATCGAGTTGATGAAGCGCCGACACGCTGAAAATGATGAACGGTTTAATGTTTTGCTGGAAGAAGTACGCTATCTGATCCGAGGTGATCAAAGAGATTAGTTTTATTAAACTTCTCTTGAGTGTGAATCTTGACCATTAAGTGGCGATCGCAATATAGCATATTTTCGCGATCGCGCAGTGCCAGCCTTCGGCTGATCGCATAAGTAGGTAAGCAAAATTAACCATCTCAGAAATCACCACTTACAGCTCTTCAATTTCGACAATTTTTTTCAGAGGCATCGGTTGAGCTTGTCTTTGAGGTAATAAGATAGGCTCTTTTTCTTTCTCTTCAACCTTATTAGGAAGTAATACAGGAAGAGGCTCTTGTTCATCAACCCAGTAACTGGCAACAGGTAAAGTATGTTCTAAATCCTCTAACAATCTGGGGATTACCATAACGGCGTGTAATTCTCCAATTCTTTCAGCTTCATGCATGCCGACATCGATCGCCATTGCCACATTCGCGATCGAACCTCGTATAATAGCTGTACATAAACCTTCGCCAATTTTTTCATAGGAAGCTAGTTGGACATCAGCGGATTTTAACATGGCATCTGCGGCACCTACCATTGCTGGGAACCCCCTAGTTTCTAGTAAACCAATAGAACGATTACTGAGGCGACTGTAACCTCTTCTTTTTTGGACTAATTCGACTAATTGAGAACCAATGGGAAATATGGCTTCTAAATTGGGCATGGGGCGGGCAATTACCAGCTTAGATATCAGTTGCCCAAACTTTTCGGCAGTTTTGGCTCCTTCTTCTACGGCTAATCTAACATCAGCAATGTTACCTCGCACTACCGCTGTGCAATGTCCACTACCAATTTTTTCGTAACCGACCATAGTTACCTCAGCAGATTTTAACATCATATCCGCTGTCCCGACGATCGCAGGAAAGCTTGTAGTGGAGACTAAACCCAAAGCAGTATCTTTAAATGGGTGTTCTGAGTCGTAGTATCGCTGATTTCTTGCTGTTGTGTGCCGCAAATTCAGATTAGCCATTAAGTTTTGCCTGTCCTCTACAAGTGGGATTACTAGAGTAAGCTGAGTTGTTGTTGGAAATTTAATCCTGGTGAGGATTGTTTATTTTTGAATGATTACAGCTTACTTAGTGGTCGATTAAATATGAATTTATCTTTAAGATAACATTTTTGCTGGGAAAAAAGGTTTGGTCTATCTTATCTGAATCTTTACGGAAATCTATAGGTTGGGCTTAGAAGTTTGATGTGCCAGAGTCAGGGAATTAACACTTCAACTAGAAACCCTATCCTAAGCAAAATGCGATCGCTATGTACAAAAGAACTTTGAGAATTTTAATTTTCTATTTAATAATATTTTCTTCTCCAATTTTATTAGATCTGCTTTTTCCCAATTTTGCAACTTTATTAGAACTAAGTTTAATTACCTTATTATGGGGTTATACTTGGATATTTATTCGAGGTAAACTCAATAAAAAAGAACGGAAAATACCAGATTTTTTTCTGATTTTTTTAGTTGGATGTGCGATGCTATCAGTAATAATATCTTTATTTATTAGAGATATTCCTTTAACTGTCACTATCTATAGAATATTTCCTTATTTTTCTTTTTATACCTGTATCTATTTGTTAGCATATCTTAAACGCAAATACAAATTACTCAAGAAATTATTAATATGCATAATTATTTTATCTAACATAGTTTCTGTCGGTATTATCTATGATTCTTTGGGAGGATTAGTTGAGTTTCCTATTTTAGGTGAGCGATTAGTTGAATGGGAGCAGGATTCAGGAGTTTTACAACATAAATTACGAGGTGGACAAAGAAGAGGATCATTTTTTATTGGTGGCTCAACTACTGTTTATCCAATTTTATCTCTGGGAATTTTGTCTAGTATGATTTTATTTCATCTTCAGGGAGAAAAACGAAAATATCTTTGGGGTACGATTCTAAATTTATCTTTAGTTTGGTTAGGTTGTTTCTTCTCTTTGAGTCGTACTCCTTTATTGCTGGTAACAGTAATAATTTGCTATCTGATTTTGCGATTTTTCTTGCTATCTCGTAAAAGCAAGCTCCAAAGGAAATTGTTTATTAGTATTTTATGTCTTCTTGTTTTACTGGCAACTCCTATATTACAAGCTAAGTTATATGAAAAAATCAATGCTAAGGCAGTTAATATTTTGAGTACTGGCTTGTCTGCTGAAGAGATCGCTAACTATAAAAGATATTATGCTTGGTATCAAGGCGTATTATTATTTACTGATCCTGAGTCCTATATTGGTTATGGCTTAGGAACTTCTAACTTAGCAGTCAAGAATAATAAATTACTTAGATATAATCAATATAATTATCATTATGAAAGTTCTATTTTTTCTGCTTTTTCAGAAGGTGGCATTGTGGGTTTAATAGTGATTTTATTGCCATTTTTTATTATTATTTTTTGTTCTCGAAAAACTCCTCATCGAGATGTCTACATCGTTTGGTCATTTTTGTTAGTTACAAATTTATTTGCTGCACCTATTTATGGATATCCCACACAATTGGCTTATTTTATGGGGATGAGCTTTTGTTTAGTTCTTAAGCCAGTAAAATCTTCAGCAAGAGTAATTACGATTAAGCAAAAAGTTAAGTCTTATTAATTTAATGTTCAATAAAATAACTACAATCAGTAATAATTTTAGTCCTGGATTAAGAAAAATAATTAGCAATATTGGTTGGCTAACTATAGAAAAACTGTTGGCGATGGTTATCAACTTTTCTCTAGTTATTTATCTGGTGCGATATCTGGGAGTTGAGGATTTTGGTAAACTTAGTTACTGTATCAGTTTCGTGGCATTGTTTGAAGCGATCGCGAAATTGGGATTAAATGGCATTGTCGTTCGTAATTTAGTTCAAGAACCAGAAGCAAAAAATACTATTATGGGAACAACTTTTATATTAAAGTTATTGGGTTCAATAGTTGCCTGGTGTTTAATTTTTATTAGTAGTTTAAAGTTTAATTATCATCACCAACTGCACTGGATAAATATTATTATTGCTTGTGGTTTGATTTTTACTGCTTTTGATGCTGTTGATTATTGGTTTGAATCTCAAGTAAGTTCTCAAGCAATTTCTCTAATACGAACTACTCAATTAGTTATTAGTTCTATTATTAAGTTAATTCTTATTTGGCTTAATTTCCCTTTAATTGCATTTGGTTGGTTGATTTTTATAGATTATTTACTCAAAGCTTTACTAAAAATCTGGGTTTATTTTCAACAGAATTTTTCTATACTGGACTGGAATTTTAATTTCTGCAAAGCGCAAAAACTTCTACAAGATTCTTTTCCTTTAATTTTGTCTAGTGTGATGATCACAATTTACATGAAAATTGACCAAGTCATGCTGGGTAATATGGTAAATTCCGCAGCAGTGGGTAATTATGCAACAGCAGTAAGATTTTCCGAAATTTGGTACTTTTTTCCTGTAGCTATTTGTAGTTCATGTTTTCCCAGTATCGTTAAGACAAAAGGACAAAGTTCAACCGAATATTATGCTAGATTACAACAATTATATGACCTGATGGTAGGGATTGCTATTTCCCTTGCTATTCCTATTACTTTCTTAGCTAAACCCTTGTTAACTTATCTTTTAGGAGCAGAATATACTAAGGCGGGAATCATTTTATCTTGGCATATTTGGGCAGGGATTTTTGTTTTTTTAGGAGTTGCCCGCAGTAAATGGTTGATGATAGAAAACTTAACTATATTTAATTTTGCTACTACAGGTTTAGGTGCAATAACAAATATTGTATTAAATTTATGGCTAATTCCTCTTTATCAGGGAGTAGGAGCCGCGATCGCGACTATAATATCCTATGCAGTAGCAGGCTATATCTCCTGTATTATCTATCCTCCGATGTGGAAAACAGGATTAATGTTAACTAAATCTCTAGGAATTATGTTTCGTTGGCGACAAAATGCAATTTATTTTCATCAATTAAAAAAGTTATTAAACCCAAGCTCTTAAGCTTTTGTGTTGTCGAATAATTTGGGAAAATTATTTTACCAACAGCAACAATCTCAAAAAGTGATCGTCTTAAAAAATGATTAGTAATCGCGCTAATGCTCTGGCCATCGACTATGTTATTCATTGTCTTAGAAGATATTCCTGAAAGATATAGTAATAATGAATTTCTTGAAGCAGTATATATCGCTTATCAACAACAATTAGTAACTAGGTATTAGCTGGTGCTATTTGGTATTTCGTTCATGATTACAATGCATTCTTATATGTTTAGCACTACTTAATTTTAATATGTTCTTCTAGCGGTCGCAATCCGAGAAATAATGCTAGTAGCTAACACTAAAATCACCAAAATAAATGCTGCCGCCCAAGCTAACTCTTGTTGATTCTGAAAAGGAACTATCGCGAAGTTATAAACTAGTACCGCCAAAGATGCTGTCGGTTCGACAAATCCATTACTCCAATCAGGCCAATATTGAGTAAACAAAGCAGTAAATAGCAATGGTGCCGTCTCTCCCGCAGCCCTAGCAACGGACAAAGTGATTCCCGTAATAATCGCTGGTAGAGCAGCAGGTAAAACGACTTGCAAAACTGTCTGATAGTTATTGGCACCAATACCAATCGATGCTTGACGTATTTCCTGGGGTACGAGTTTTAAAGCTTCATCGGTAGTCCGCACAATAATCGGCAACATCAGAATCGACAAGGCAAATCCCCCAGCCCAAGCAGAATATTGTCTGGTAGTTAAGACAATAGCACCATAGGCAAAAACCCCAATAATAATTGAAGGAACACCACTGAGGACATTGGTCGCAAAGCGAATCCAGTCCGCTAGTTTACCATCACTAAATTCTGATAAATAGATTGCGGCCATAATCCCAATGGGAATACTAATCAATGCTCCAATCCCAACCATGATTACTGTCCCTAGGATGGCATTTCCAAAGCCTCCGCCTTCAACTAATGGTGGCGGAGGAAGTTCGGTAAACACCTGTAGACTCAGAGAACTAATTCCTTTGGTTAATAAATAACCCAGAATAATAAACAGAGGCACAATTGCCATCAGAGTAAATAAGCTAGCAACCCCTGTCATAAATAATCCGAATAAATTACGAGGAGAGGTTGGGTCTTTTTTCAAACTCTTAGTATCGAAATCTGTATCTAAATGCATATTTGGTTATTAGTTACTGGTTACTTACAGACTGATAAATGTTCAATGTTTTAAATTTTCTGTAGTCTGACTACTAATAGTTGGGCAAGGATATTAACTACTAGTGTGATCGCAAACAAAATTAAGGCTGCATACATTAAGGCTGATACTTGTAAGCCACTAGCTTCAGCGAATTGATTGGCCAGCAAAGAGGCAATAGTATTTGAAGGAGCCAGAACCGAAAAGTCAATTTTATTAGAGTTACCGATCAACATCGTAACTGCCATGGTTTCTCCTAACGCTCGTCCCAGAGCTAACATAATCCCGCCGATAATTCCTGAAGAAGCAGCAGGTAAAATTATCTTAAGAATTGTTTCCCAGCGGGTTGCTCCCAATCCCACAGCAGCTTGCCGTAAACCACCAGGGACATTGGTAATCGCATCACGAGAAATCGCGGCAATAGTGGGTAAAATCATTACGGATAAGATTAAAGCAGCGGGAAGCATTCCTGGACCCTTCAGATCGGTAATCGTCTTGAGGAATGGTACCAGTACGAAAATACCCCAGAGACCATAAACTACACTGGGGATCGCTGCTAGTAACTCGACTAAAAAGACAATGATTCTTTGCATCGAAGGTGGCAGATAATCTTCACTTAAGAAAATTGCGACCCCAATCCCAATAGGAACGGAAATTGCCAGAGCAATCACAGAACTGACTATAGTGCCGTAAATAGCAGGAAACACACCAAATTCACTTCTTACTGGATTCCAACTACTAGTAAATAAAAAATTAATGCCAAATTCACTAAGAGCCGGAATTGCTTGAATGGCAACTTGAATTGTAATCCAAATCAAAACTCCAGCGATCGCAATTGCAAAAATTTTAGCTGATAAATAAAAACCTCTATCAAGATTTCTTTCGATAGCAGGACGAGGTTCAATCGCTTTTCTATAAGTAATACTCATATAAAAAACTGTAGATAAGCATAAATTCCTTTAGTATTACTTTATCAATTAATTCTCAAAAAATATACCTTATATTCAGTCGAGATATGATACTTAAAGTTTGAATAAGGCTGGAGCCTGAGGGCTTAATGCTAAAAGATTTAGTCTAATGACATAACTTGAGTTAGGATTAATCTAACATTAAAAATCTTAACCATATCTTAATCAAATTAGACTTAATTAAGGATGAAGTAGTAAACTTAGAAATTCCAGGAAAATTTAACTTAAGAAACAAATAACAAGTAACCAGTAAAATATCTTATTCCTTATTCCTTATTCCTTATTTCTCAGTTTATTCTGATTTCAAAATATTAGGATAGAGAGAATCGAGATTTTTAAACTCTGATTTAGTAGCAAATTGAGGTAGAATTTCTCGACTAAAAGCTTCAGCTGCTTTAGAACAATAACGATTAGGATTAATGATTACAGACAAAGTTCTCTTCACAACTACATCATTGATTTTAGCTCGATGTAAAACACCCATTTCCAGCTCTTTCGCGATCGCAGTTGTCGAAACAAAGGCTGCACCTAAGCCTGACTGGACTGCATTTTTAATTGCTTCAATAGAGTTTAGTTCCATTTCTATTTTGAGGCGTTTGGGATCGATTTCATAGAGAGTTAAAACCTTATCAATTACTTTACGAATTGTTGATTGAGAATCTAGAGTAATAAATTGCAATTTATAGAGATCTTCTTTCTCAATAGTTTCCATTTGGGCTAAAGGATGAAATGGAGGCAAAATTAAGGCTAATTCGTCTTCCGCATAGGGAATAATTTTTAAAGTCTCCTGTAATTCCCCGGGCACTTCACCCCCAATAATCGCTAAATCAACTTGTCCATTAGCGACTGCCCAAGATGTCCTGCGAGTCGAATGAACTTGCAACTGTACCGCAACATCAGGATACTTTTGACGGAATAAACCGATAGTACGAGGAATTAAATAGGTTCCTGTCGTTTGAGACGCTCCCACAATGAGAGTTCCTCCCTGAAGATTTTGTAAGTCGTCAATCGCTCGACAAGTTTCTTGACAAAGGGCAATAATTTTTTCGCCGTAGTTTAACAATAAATGTCCTGCTTCTGTCAGTTTTGCTCTCCGTCCTCCGCGATCAAATAGCGGTACATTGAGCTGTTTTTCCAGATTTTGAACTTGTAGACTAACTGCGGGTTGAGAAACGTAAAGACTGTCAGCAGCTCTTTTAAAACTACCTTCATGAGAAATTGCCCTGAGGATGCGTAATTGATCTAGAGTAAAAGGAATATCAGACATAAGATTGTGTCAAGAAATTAATTTAAGGTAGCAATTATTGCTGACAACAGAATTTATTTTGGACTGAAAAGCCCAATATTCAACGAAATTTTTTAAATCTTAACCTCGACATTAACATGATCGGAACCTCAATAAAGGTTTACACTCTAAATTTAAGTCCTTATTTTAAAGTACAAGGTGGCAATATTGACACTGATTAGAGGAAAAAAGGTACCATCTTTTTCTTTTTATTACAGAAAAAACTATTTTTTTGGGTATCAATTATTCTTGATCAATATTAGGATAAATATTAAGAAAGGAATAATTTATCTTATTTTTAAGTACTCTTAAAAATTATGCCTTTAAGATAATTTAACCTTGTCTTAATTTGAAGTTGGACAAAAGCAAGCGGTTAGAGATCATTTATCTCAAATTACTACTATTTATTTAGAAGCTAAAGATCCAGATAATATTACTTAGTATTGAGGAATCAAAGTTTCAGCGAGTTCATAATGAAAAAATGAGGAATTTTGGGGAACAGAATTTTTATTATTTTTAACAATAAACAATGCAATAATAAAAGTTATTGTCATCAATAATCCTACTATGATTGCTAGAAATTGCAACTTGTGTTTATTACTATAATTGATAGTATTATTGCTATTTTGATCTCTAGTTATCTTGGAGTCAATTATGCGAGTCGACTCCATATCATTATCATTATTTTGAAGGATAAAAGTATTTTCTATAGTTGGGGAACTAGCTTCAGGATTACCAATTATAAAAGTATTTTCCGTAGCTTCTGGCTCTTGCTGTATTAAAATACGTTCGTTATAGTGAGGAACCGACTCTGAATTTTTTAGTATTAGGTTAGTTTCTGTAAATTGAGAAGAAGAATTTAATTGTTTTAAGGATGTAATAACCGCGATCGCTGTCTGATAACGTTGTTGATAATTACAGCGTACCATAGTATCGATAATATCTAAAAATTGGGGACTGAAGTTAGAAATATTAGGTAGTAAATGACGCCAGACTGGATTATTATCATCATCATAATCTAACTGGGTCAGCTTTATTTTAGTCAAAGCTTGAATGATGACAATACCTAAAGCATAAAGATCACTACAAAATTCAGGTTTACCGAGATGTTGTTCCATGGGGATATATCCTTGAGTACCCACAATTAGATAAGGCATAAATTTCCCAGTAATATCTAAGTTTTGAGGATTGATTTTTTCTTTAATTGAATAAAAATTAATTAGATATATTTTTTGGTTCACAGAATTTCTCATTAAGTGGGAAGGCTTAATATCTCGATGAATATAATTATTTTCATGAATAAACTGAAGTACAGGTAAAATCTCATAGAGAAACTCGATGATTTCGGTTTCACTGTAAGGTTGAGCCTTACTTAACTCTGCTTGAAAATTTTGTCCCGAGATAAACTCTTGAACGACAAAGAATTGTCCTCGGTTTTCAAAATAATCATGAATAGAAGGGATTTGCGGATGCTTGCCCAAGTTTTTTAAAATAGCAGCTTCTTGATTAAATAAATCTCTAGCAGCTGCCGACTGAGCCTGAGAGAGATATTGGGGGGTAAATTGCTGAATCAAATATTTAGTTGGCACAAAACTATTTTTTGATTCAGCTAAGTATACAGTCTCAAATCCTTCTTCTTGTAGCTTCTGGAGAATATTGTAGCGCTCGCATAGTGACTCGCGAGCCAGAGCTTCTATAATTTCTTCTGGTGGTAAATTATTTGCTTGGTTTGAAAAACTCATATGCTCCTATTACTCACTCCCTATTGATCCCTATGCCTTATTATTGCTAACAAGTACACGAATAATAGAATTTTAAGGCGATAATCTTTCAATAATCCAAGAATTATCTGGTTGTAAACGATATACTAAGCGATCATGAAGACGATTAGGACGGCCTTGCCAAAATTCAATGACTTCAGGAATCACTCGAAAACCACCCCAATGATCGGGACGAGCAATTTTTTCTTGGTCTCGATATTTGGCCGCTATTTCTTCTTGTTTTGATTGCAAAAATTCACGGTTAGGAATGACTTGACTTTGATCGGAAGTCCAAGCGCCAATTTGAGAACCTAGGGGACGAGAAGAGAAATAACTGTCTGATTCTTCGGGACTAACTTTAGTAATTTTGCCCTCAACACGCACTTGTCTTTCTAACCGATCCCAAAAAAATACTAATGCAGCATGGGGATTGGCGATCGCTTGTTGACCTTTAAGACTTTGATAATTGGTATAAAAAATAAAACCCTTCTGATCAAATCCTTTGAGTAAGACAATTCTTGCTGTAGGCTTGCCATCTGGGGTTGCAGTTGCTAAAGTCATGGCGTTTGGTTCGATAAGATCAGCAGCAACTGCTTGCTCAAACCATAATGCAAACTGTTGGATCGGATTCGACTCAACATTAGTTTCAGTTAAATCTCCAAGGGTATAGTTTTGACGCAAATCTGCAACAAATTGATTCATCTCTAATATACTTACTGTTAAGTAATCACTCCTAACTTCTATTATCCTTGATCAATTATTAACTATTGTGTCGAATGACAACCAATACTGCACAAATCGCGATCGCAAATTTAATTGACTCTGCTGAAAAAGGGGAAATAGATCCCTGGGATGTTCCTGTAATCGAGGTTATTGATCGCTTTCTCGCAGAATTAGGATTAATGGGAACCACAGAACCTTCTTTGACAGAAGCTAATCTCCCTCAGTCAGGGCAAACATTTTTATGGGCATCAATGTTAGTCCTGCTCAAGGCAGATACCCTACAGATGCTGCAAGAAATTTATCAACAAGGAGAACAGGATGAAGAATTCCCTGATGAACTATTGCTCCTAGAAGATGAAGACTACTCTCCTGGTTTGCCACCATTCTTAGAAAAACATCTCCATCGTCGAACTTCGGTTCGTCCCAAAAGTAAACGCCGAGTCACCCTGCAAGAGTTGATTGAACAGCTCGAACATATTGCAGCCGAAATTGAAGCTGCCAGTACCAATCAACGTCCCAAACGCAGTTCAACTTCCCGTCGGGCTGCCATGCGAGCGATCGCGCAATTAGCTCATAATGAGAATTTAACCGAATTAGCAATGCAATTAGAAGAATTTCTGTTTTGCAATTTTCTGAAATTAGAACCGGAGGGAAACTTTATCGATTGGGAAAAATTGTTAGCTTCTTGGGAGCAAAGCCAATCTCAAGATGACCATTCAGAAACAGGGAAAGCGAGTATTTTTTGGGCATTACTACTTTTATCGTCCCAATCTAAAGTAGAATTGTCCCAAGAAGAATTTTATCAAGACCTGAGCATCCGCCCTCTCAACACATTATTGACCCTTCATTAATCTTTCAAAAAGCTATCAATCCTACGATAAGTTTCAAACTAGACGCAGTTTAAAAACATTTTTAGACAAAGGCGCGTTTTCAAGAATTAGTTAGTTTTATCAAGGTACTGACTCTTGGAACTTAGAAGATTGTTACATCAAAGCGAGATTATTGTCATAAAACTCAACTATTAGAATAGGCTTTCTTAGTCTTGAGGGGAATCATTAGGCTGCAGCAACCGTGCTTTATGCTGACCAATAAGCGGTTATACAATTGAAATTCCTATGTGAAACAGATTTTTTATAGAAGCGTCAGGCTTAGGCCCTCAAAGGGTTTTCTGTGTTCGATGTCCTTTTAAATTGATCAATCTTATAATTTCCGTCGCCAGTGCAACAAAACACCCTCTATAATAAAATTGTGCTTAATACATTTTTATGTATTTTTGTCAAGGAGCAAATTGAAGAAAATTAAGACCCCAACTCCTAATCAAATCTTTACGGAGATACAACTATGTTGACAGTAGACCGCAACCAAAAGTGCCACGAATATCGCTTCCACGACATAATGACTCTAGCCGAAGAAGCAGAAAAACTAGGAAAACGAGCAATGCAGTTAGGACTAATCCCGAGCTTAACCGTACATGTCTTTCCAGACTGCTGGCAATTTTCCCTTGATAACGGTCAAGAATCGGAACTTCTAACTCCACAAGAAGCTTACCTGCGGTTCAGAAAACTCGTGGAAAGATCAAAGCAATAAGATTATTTCCCTAAAAATCGTTTATACATTTTGTTCCCTAATTCCTCGTTCCTTTATAGAACCTAGGTCACAGGCGCATCTCTTGGGGAAGATGCTCCCTTCTGGTGCGCGTTGGCTCTCTTGGTCAGTACCGCTAGGCGAGGAATATTTTTTTGAACAGTTACTTAAGAACAAGCACGGAAGTTTGACTTTTTGTATCGTAAGGTTTCCATCGTTGCACCACAAGGAATATATTGATAATAGATACTTTATGAATTGACAAACTAAGTAGTTTGTGATCGCTTAGTGCTTCGCTTTGCGAGACCATGGAGTCCCTGCGAGTCTTAGATGTTCTTCGTGTACGCAGATCATATAGTATCAGGCTTTATCTGACTACACAGTGCCTCGCTTCCAGCGAAAGGGCGGCTTCATTGGTATCCAGTACAGCTAAATGAACTGTTATCTTACGTATTTAAGAAAAGGGAATACAGTTCATACATTTTGGAGAAAAAATCATGACTGCTAAAGATGTACAACAGGGTAGAAGTTTCTGCATTTTTGACTATTATTTGGATGGAGAATTTTTGAAATGGGAAGAAGTAATAGGACATTGTCCAGTCTTGATTCCTGGTCAAGATTGGGTTGTCAATCTTGAAGATGGAACTCAAATTACTGCCAAAATTGTGGAAACTGAAGCTGTGAGTGAAGATGAACGCAAAATATATCTCAGTTCTTAGCTAGCCTATCGTAATTCATAAACCCACATCCACATGCAAAACTGGAGTTTTGTGAGAAAGATTATAGATCCTGAGTGCGCTTGTCCTTAATTATCCCATTTGATGAGACGAGACGAATGGGAAAGCCCACTGTTGAGGTTTCACGGTGGTCGTAAGCTGTCGCGATGTCGAGAGAGAGGAATGCCTCGCCATATCCAATCGAAGCTTTGGAGGTTGCCTCCGACATTTCAGCTGTCCGTCTTGTACGCCCCGTGCGCGAAGCGAAGCCAGTCCTATAGGATACTGCTTCGCATGCTTTTTAGGGCGTTTTAAATAGTGGCTTGCTATGATATTGGTATATTTATACCAATTTAAAATAAGAATACAACACTTAATCCTGTAGGGGCGATTGGCCAATCGCCCCTACCAACACGATCTGTTGTGAGGGACTTGCGTCAAAATAAGATACCATTAAGGTGGAACAATAATGACATCCCATTTGGGTAAGGTTTCTGAGGGATGCCAAAATTGTTGAAAGGATTCTAACTCGGATGATGGAACTGTAATTCCTTTATTG
>JASJDR010000138.1 GCA_030065615.1 Xenococcus sp. MO_188.B8
AATTCAGGGAGTTGGAGCATTGCGTTTTCAACAATTCATTTTATTGATAACAGTCTCTCATGTTTTGGGAGACTGCCTTTCTCAACTTCAATCTAGGCTTACCTTTCAGCCCTGTTGTCGCCCCCGCAGGGATGGTGGTGAGTAACGAGGAAAGTAAGAATCTTCTTCTCTGTAATGTACCACTCGACAATGGCGGTGCGTTCATCGATGAGAGATTTGATGTCGCTGAAGGGGATGGATTTGATGTTTTGGGTCAGGTTAAAGGTAGGATCGATGGGTTGAATTTTGTCTTCTATAAACTTATCGAGCTGCTGCCGTAATTGATTCAGGCGATCGCGATTTGTTATGTAAACATTAGAGTCAGGGTTAAGCCGCTCATGCTTAGCAATTATTCCACTAGCAAGTCGTGTCTCTTCAATATCTAGTTGCTGCTGTGCCGTTCTTAGCTCGTGACGAAGTTGGTCAATTTGTTCGCATACTTCTGGAGTTGCTTCTTTAGGGTAGTAATCGCGGCTTGCCATCAATTCAACTAAATTACGAGCTTTGCTCCGCTCAACGTACTCAAGGGCTTTATCTATCCGCCCGATTTTAATCCAGGCTTGTACTATCATATGATAAACTTCGATTACTGTGCCCAAAGATTGCTGTTTGCGTTGATCGGTAATAGCCCAAACACGACTTTGCTCAACAGCTTCAACGGCAATTTTGTAACCTTCAATAGCCGTGTCCCAAATCTCTGCTGCAAAAGCAATATGACCTAGAAGGCGTCCATTGTTCAAGCATTCTATAGGTGAAGTTGTGGGAGTATGTATTTCTAACGCACGTTGGAAACTTTTAATCGCTAAAGTTGTCTTTTCCTCAAGGCAGTAAGCAATTCCCAGGTAATATTGAGTTCTTGCCCAATCGATGGGTAACTGCTCGCGGGTGCGTACTTTCAGAGCCTTGAAAAAGCAGTGGATAGCTTCCTCTAGATTCTCTTGACGTTCTCCCTTAACACGACCTAAGTAAGCAGCTCCTAGATTGTTTAAGGTATTTGCCCATTCAATAGGGAAGCGCTCCTGGGTCAATTCCTTAAGAGCTTTTTTAAAACAGTTAATTGATTTTCCAAAGTTGTCCTGTCTTTCACCTTCAATGCGATTTTTATAAGCAAGCCCCAAGTTGTTATGAGTTTGCGCCCATTCAAAAGGAAACCGCTCGCGAGTACGCACTTCCAGTGCAGCAGTGAAGCAGCCGATAGCTCTCTCCAAATTTTCTCGCCGATCTCCTTCATTTTGATAATACAAGTAAGCAAGTCCCTGGTTATTCTGTGTATTCGCCCAATCTATGGGAAATTCTTCACGAGTTAATACTTCGCGTGCAGCAGTGAAGCAGCGAATCGCTTCCTCCGAATTCTCTCGACGATCTCCCTTAATGCGATCGCAGAAAGTCAATCCTAGGTTATACTGGGTTCTTGCCCATTTGACGGGAAAGCGATCGCGGGTATGTTCCTCCAGACCTGTCTTGAAGCAGCAAATAGCTTTTTCGAGATTCTCTCGTCGTTTTCCTTGGATACGCTCTGCATAAATATTGCCCAAGTTCTCCATCACTCTCGCCCAATCTTCGGGAAATTGATCGCGAGTAAATTCTTCGAGGGCAAGATTTTGACAGCGAATCGCGGTCTCCAGATTTTCTCGACGATCCCCTTTAATACGATCAAAGTAAGCAACTCCCAAAGCATCCTGACTTTCTGCCCAATCTTTTGGAAACGCATCAGGGGTATACACAGCTAAAGTCGCGCTGTAGCAGTGGATGGATTCTTCCAGATTCTCTCGATATTCCCCCTCAATCCGATTTCGGTAAGCATTGCCTAAATTATGTGTAGCTTTTGCCCAATCGATGGGATGACTCTCGCAGGTAAATTCTTCCAGAGCAGCATTGTAGCAGCAGATGGCTTCCTCTAGATTCTCCCGACGCTCTCCTGCGATGCGAGCTAAATAAGCATTGCCCAAATTATATGTGATTTTTGCCCACTCAATAGGATGACTTTCGCGGGTATATACAGCTAAAGTCGCGCTGTAGCAGCGGAGAGCTTCTTCTAGATTCTCCCGACGCTCTCCTGCGATGCGATCTGAGTAAGCATCGCCTAAATTATGTGTAGCTTTTGCCCACTCAATGGGATAACTCTTGCGGGTAAATTCTTCCAGAGCAGCAGTGTAGCAGCGGATAGCATCCTCTAGATTTTCTCGCCGTTTTCCTGCTATGCGATCAAAATAAGCAATTCCCAAGTTGTGTTGAGCAGCTGCCCAAAGAATGGGGAACTGCTTGCGGGTCAAGACGGTTAGAGCTATCTCATAGCCTTTAATAGCTATCTCTAAGTTGGTATCTCTGCTGCCTTTAGAAAAGTTCCGAATCAGGTCACTCAGCCCGCCAATAAGTACCGCAATCTCATATGCTTGCTCTGACTCCACTTTTGCTAAGGTAGCAGTAGCCCAGCTTTCCAATGTTTGAACAAAACTGTCATCTAGCCGCTCTAAGTTCGCCTCCAACAGAGGATATACAAATTGTTCTGGATGGCCCTTGCTGTTTGCAAATGCCTGCAATACTTCTAAAAGAAAGGCTGTTTGAGAATCAGAAGTGTAAATCTGGTTAGGATTGGGATTAGGCATTAAAATCATAGCATTTGGAAACTCTGGACTCTCTAGCCTCAGAAATTCTGGCGTTTCCCCAACTTTAATCAGTTTACGTTTAAATTCTTCATTCTTAATTTGGCTATGAATCAGTTCCAGATTATTATTAACCTTTTTGTATTCTTCAGGAAAATCGTCAGGAGTCAGGACTTCTAATGCATTTTCACAATATTTGATTGCTTGTTTCAAATTCTCTAAGCGATCGCCATTTACACGATAGAAGTAGACAGAAGCCAATCCATCTTGAAGCTCTGCCCATTTCTTAGGATAATCTTCACGAGTATAGACTCGTAAGGAATTTTTAAAACAAGCAGCGGCTATCTCTAAGTTATTAGCTTTGTTACCTTTAGAAAAATCTCTTATTGAGTAACCTATTACATAAAGTGCTAGTGCAATAAGCAACGCTTGCTTTGGGGTACTTCTGGATAATTTGCTTTTTGTCCAACTCCTTACTAGCTGAGCAAAGTCATCATTTAATTTGTCTATAGCGGTTCTCAAATTGGTGAGATACAGTAACAGGAATGAGCAAACCAGTTACGAATGTCTTTCAAAGAGACTTGCTGATAAGCTTGTGCGATCGCATTGTCTAAAGCTTGATATGTTCTAGCACCAATGGAACGGAGAATATTTTTGACTTTTGACCAAAAATTTTCAATCGGATTGAAATCAGGTGAGTATGGAGGCAGATAGATTAACTTAGCTCCAGCATCTATGATCGCTTTTTCAATTTCCTCTCCTTTGTGAATACTGCAATTATCCCAGACTACCGTCGCACCCTTCCAAAGCTTTGGGACTAGCTTTCGGATCACAAAAGCTTCAAATGTTAATCCATCAATTGAACCTATAAGATTGATTGAGGCGATAATTCCCTTTAATGCGATCGCTCCAATCATGGATACATTTTTGCCCCGTTTGTGAGGACGAGTTCCTCTAGCTCTTTGACCACGTAGCGCACGAGCGTATAATCTAACTAGAGCCAGATTAACCCCAGCCTCATCAAGAAAAACTAGATCTTTGACGGGAATATTCCGAATTTTGTCCCAAAATTCCACTCTGAGTTTTTGTACTCGTTCTGTTTCTTTTTCATCAGGGTGTAGAGTTTTTTTTTCGGCTTAATTTTAATCTTTGAGTCATTCTTCCCATTGTGGCGCGAGAAATCTTGACCCCTATCTTTTCTTTAAGTATTTGACATAGTTCATCTAAAGTTGCATCGTTGTTATTTTCGATTAAATCAGCTAGAATCGCCAAATTTTCAGGATTTAATTTCAGCTTAACTCCTCCGTTAAAAGGTTTTGGCGAGATTTCTCCCGTGTCTCGATATTGTCTGAGTAATTTGAATATAAAGCTCAAAGCAACATCAAAGCGTTTGGCTAGTTGACGTTGAGAAATTTCTTCTTGTTCGTAGACATTAATAATCTTTTGCCTTAAGTCCAGTGAGTATGCTTTCATCTCAGATTAGTAGACTAAATTTTGATTAGTGTATCTCACTAATTTGAGAAACGCTATATATTTACTTCTAAAAGTGAGACTATTATTCGCTGACAGTTTTCATAGTCTTCACTATCTAAGGGGACTCGTAATAGCTGTAATAGTAGTTTTATTGATTCGTCTTTAGCATTTAAAAACTTAGGTTGTTCGCCACAAGGATACTTTAACAAGGCATCAATTAAATTCTGATAATAAGCTTCGAGGCGTTTTTCATTCATGGGAAGATACCTGCATCAGCCGCTATCTTTATTATCTTTTGAACTATAAAAAGTAAAGCTTTGCCTTTACATATATTCGCAAGGCACAAGGTATTTGTCCGATGTGATTGCCGACCCAGGTAATTGATTGAATAATTCTACGTTAATTCAATTACGTCACTTAATTCCAAAATCTGTTCGCGCAGATTTTATTATTTTTTGTTCACCAAAACGTCCATATGAATAGACTTTGTACTACTTTGATTAGTACGAAAATCTGCCGAAGATTTTCTTTCTCAAAATCCAGTCAGATTAGTCCCCTTTTTAAAATTCCCAATTTTGAACATTGTTTATTATTGCGGTTTAATTAAACATTGTTTATTATACTCTTGATTTATGAGTTTATTAAACAGTGAACAATGTAATGCTATTAGGTTACGCCCGTGTGAGCACTAAAGATCAGAAACTGACCCTCCAGAAGGATGCCCTGCGTTCGCATGGATGCGAAAAAATCTACACCGATAAAGTCAGTGGAGGAAAGGCGGAGCGACCAGGATTAGATCGGATGCTGCGGAATGCTCGTGAGGGAGACACAATTGTTGTCTGGAAATTAGACCGTCTGGGACGATCGCTTAAACATCTTGTCGAACTCGCAGAGGAATTGAGTCAGCGCGGAATTGGCTTAAAAAGCTTAAACGATCCAATCGACACTACTACCGCTCAAGGAAAACTGGTATTTAACATTTTTGCTGCCCTGGCAGAATTTGAACGAGGAATTATCAGTGAACGTACTAATGCAGGATTATCTGCTGCCAGAGCCAGGGGCAGAATGGGTGGAAGAAGACCTGGACTTTCTGAAGATGCCAAAAGAAAGGCACGAGTCGCTGAAAGTCTTTATAAAGAAGGAATGCCCGTAAACCAGATTGCCAAGGATTTGAATATCTCAAAAGCTACTCTCTACAAGTATCTACGGTATCGAAATGTGCCAATCGGCAAATATGAAAAGCAGTCTTGATGCTGACCCCCATTGGGTCAGAAGAGCCAGAATACATCGGAAAATATTATTATGACGATGTAACATCCTTATTTGAGTGCCACCTAACTAACTTTTTGAAAGCAAAGGTTTCAGGGTTTTGTTGCAAAAAATTCAAACGGACAGAAAAACTCTGTGGATAGCTAATTTTTTAGACAGCAATTCCAAAGAGAGTGTGAATAAAATCTCTTTGTAAAATAATCTCACCTTGGAAATGTTTCCATTTAAATGGCTGCTTTGAGTTCATCAGTTCTAGTAATTCTTGACAACCAAAGCATACTACAGGATTATCTCAATTTTTTGCAACAAAACCAGATTTAGAGGGGTGGAGATTGGAAAATATGAAAAGCAAAAATCCTTATAAAATTTTGTAGATAACGTAAAACTCTATTCTTATGTAGCTTCATCTTGGTTAAGGCGTTGATATACATCTATCATCATCAGTTCTTTTACTAAACCTCCAAAAGCTCGATCTTCAAGAATTCTTTCAAAGATTTCTTGGTTTTGCTCCATTCGTTCAATAAGCTTGTCAAGAAAAGTTTCTTCAAAGGCAAATTTGAATGTATCTAATTTATTGGCTTTAGCTTGGTTTTTAAGAGCTTCATCCTCCACTAATTCCGATGCTATCTGCTCGAAAAATAAACGATCTGCTTCTTCAAATTCTGTGCCAAAGCGATCGTTGAGTTTATCGATGATGATTGATAGAGGAGCTTTTTCCTCCTTGGGACGCTTAATACCCGCCTCCGTAAATGTTTCTAATTCTCCGACTTCACCTTTGGTTAGTTCGATCGCGCCTTCTTTTATTTTTTGCAAGCGATAGTATTCTAGAGCTACTTCATCTACTAATCTAACGCTCTCAGCGAGGGTGCGTTTGGGTAATTTGGTTAGGAGAAATTTGGAAAAGGAAAAGAATTTTTCGAGTTCTGAGTCCCGAAAGGGCATAAGCTGAGATAAAAATGAGTAGAGGTTGATCCAAGTCCGCAAGCTCTTTTTAAATTCGTCTCGTTCGTCCTCAGTTTCCAGGGCTTTATATCTATCTACAGCAGGTTCTAAGAGAGCATATAGTTTAGCTTGTGCCTTGGGAGTCATTTGAGTTTTGGGGTCAAAATATACTTTGGCAAAAGCGTTAATTTCTGAATCTAGATATATTTGATACCGATCTAACTGACCTTTGAGGTCGTAGAGGTGGTTGGGGTCTGGTTCTTCTCTAAGGGCGGTTACTTCGTAATAGGGCTGGAATGATTCAAATATCGTTTCGCGATCATTTACAAAGTCCAACACAAAAGTATCTTCTTTCCCTTTTTCAGTACGGTTGAGGCGAGACAGGGTTTGAACTGCTTTTACTCCAGACAAGGGCTTATCCACATAGAGGGTATGGAGTAGAGGTTGGTCGAAACCCGTTTGATATTTATCGGCAACGATCAGGATTTTGTATTCATCTCGCTCGAAGATTTTGGGCAATTCCTTAATACCAAAACCCGTTAGCTGAGGTTCGCTAACGCCATCAGTATATTTATTAAGATCGTCGGGGTCTTTAACTTTGCCCGAAAATGCTACCAAAATTTTAATTTCTTGGCTGTAACCTTTCTCTTTGATGTAGCGGTTAAATTCTTCAAAGTAGCGTTTGGCATGAAGGCGGGAAGAAGTAACAACCATTGCTTTAGCTCTACCACCTATTTTATGAGCTACACAAGTACGGAAATGTTCGATGATGATTTCGGTTTTTTGCGCCAGATTATGGGGATGAAGCAAAACACCTTTAACGATCGCCCGTGCTGCTTTTTTCTTGTTTAATTCGGGGTCTTCTTCAATCGCTTTGGAGAGTTTGAAATAGAGTTCGTAGGTGGTGTAATTCTGTAAAACATCGAGAATAAAACCTTCTTCTATGGCTTGACGCATGGAATAAAGGTGAAAAGGTTCGGGTTTGCCTGCTGATTTTTTTTCGCCGAAGATAGCGATAGTTTTCGGTTTAGGAGTAGCAGTAAAAGCAAAGAAAGAAATGTTGGGTTGTTTGCCACGGGCTTGAGCCGATCGATCTGCATAATCATTAACGAAGTCTTCCCCCGTATAATCTTCGTTTTGTTCTGATTCGGCTGCTGCTTCGAGGGATTGTGCGGATAAAACCTCTTTTAGTTTTTTAGATGATTCCCCACCTTGAGAGCTATGGGCTTCATCGATAATTACGGCATAGTTACGATTGGGTAGTTTGCCAACTTTATCAATAACGTAGGGGAATTTTTGCAGGGTAGTAATGATGATATTGGCACTGTTGGTAATAGCTTCAGCCAGTTGATCGGAGTCTTTATCGATTTTGTTAACGACACCAGCTTTATGCTCGAACTGATAAATCGTATCTTGCAGTTGGTTATCTAGTACCAAGCGGTCGGTAATGACAATAACGCTGTTAAAGATACGTTTATCTAAATCGTTATGTAATCCCGATAAACGATATGCCAGCCAAGCGATTGAGTTACTTTTACCAGAACCCGCCGAATGCTGAATTAAATAGCTATGACCTGCGCCGTTTGCTTTGGCATGGTGGGTTAGTTTGCGTACTGCATCGAGTTGATGAAAGCGAGGGAAAATAAGCTTTTCTTTTTTGCGGGTACGTCCTTCAAACTCATATTCTTCCGTTTGGAGGTGAACGAATCGACCGATGATTTCTAACCACCTATCTTTAATTAAGATCTTTTTCCAAAGGTATTCAGTACGATAGCCTTCGAGATTAGGGGGGTTGCCCTTGCCGTTATTGTGTCCTTTGTTGAAAGGTAGCCAATAAGTGCGATCGCCATCGATACGGGTAGTCATATAAACTTCTTCGTCATCGACAGCAAAATGAACCAAGGCTCGTTTTTTGAAAGCAAAGAGTAATTCTTTGTTGTCTCTAGTGGTGTTGTATTGTTTTTTCGCGTTGTCAGTATTTTGTCCAGTGAATTGGTTTTTCAGTTCTAATGTGGCAACGGGCAAGCCATTGAGAGATAAAACTAAATCAATGGATTGTTTGGGATTTTTTTTACTGTAGTGAACCTGACGAGTAACAGTTAGGCTGTTTTGTTCGTACAGAGCAATAGTGTCGGGATTTAAGCTCGATTCGGGTTTGAAATATGCCAGCTTGAAACGCACGCCATAATCGGTAATACCATTGCGAATTACATCGAGAGAACCGCGTAAATCCATTTCTTTGTAGAGGCGTTGAATTAAACGATTTTTGATATCGTCAACATGAATGTCAGCAAGTTTTTGCCACTGTTTGGGTTGGGTTGCTTGGATAAATTCTAAAACTTCAGCTTTAAATATTCCCAATTCGGGACTATAGTTTTTAGGAACGCCTTGGGTATAGCCACCAGATTCAATGAGGCTGTCAACAATCGCAGTTTCAAATGTAGTTTCGCCTGTAATAGAACTCATATTTCTTGTGCCTCTTCGAGAATTTCGCTTTGCCGATTGATAAATTGGTCGTAGGCTATTTGAGTCAAAATAGATTTAATAATATATTTTTCTCGTTTGCTTAATTCTTTTTTCAGCTTGCCAGAGGGATAACACTTTTGTAAAAAATCTGTATGGTCGCCGTAAATTTCTAACTCAATATTGGATAATTTTTCTGGTAGATTTTCGTCTAGTACTTCGCCAGTATCAGGGTCAACAAACTTTACTGCTGGGTTATTTGCTGCGCTGACATCTTTTCCGAGAAATGTCTTTTTTCCGTCGCTAACAGATGGCCAGTAAACACCTAAAAATTCTGTAGAGCCTGGTGGATGAATTTTGGCAAGCTGCACTCTTCCATCAATACTGGTAAAACTTTTATCTCTAATCATCCGAATCAAGACTTTAAAAGGTTCCATATCGAAACTTCGCACAAGACGAGGAGTTTCTTCTTCTAGGATTTCCCTTGCCTTATCTAGTTCATCGCCGATAAAGGTGAAAAACATATTTTCGTTTTCTAATTCGTCATGAGTAAAAGCTTTAGCTTCATGTTTATACTCTAGTTTCCATAACCGAAAATCATTTGACTTCCAAGACCAGCCACCAAAGAGAAACTGAAAATCTCCGAGAGCATCTTTAAAACTTTGGGGCTGATAATTAGTGATTGAGTTACATAGGGTTGTAAATAAATTAGTTAAATAGTCTAATACTTCAGTAATATCGGTATTGGAATTGGATAAATGCTCATCAAATTTTATTGAAGAGATTAAATTTAAAATGAGTGGATAAGTACGGTTTGTTTCTCCAGCAAAGCAAATCAAGCAATCTTGTCTTGGTAATTCAAAGAGTTTTACGCCAGAATGCCAACGCTCACCGCCAGATAAACAACTATCCGTAGCAAATACTAATTCTTTGTCTCCGTTAACTTCGCGCAACCAAGCAACACACAAAGTCATTAAGCAGCCTCCTCGGTACTTAACTCCAAGACTTCAGCTTTTCGAGTTGATGAATTGTTAATAAAAGGGATTTTCATAATTTTTGAGACATTACCAAATTGTTTTGACGTGAGGATATTTCAGTATCTTATTGTCGCGACTAATTATCGGAATGTCATATCTTCGGGCAATTGCCACCAAGATTCGGTCTGCGGGGTCTTTATGAAATTCACCTGGTAAGTTAGCACTATGTATCGCATCTAGGGGCGAAAGGGGTTCGATGGTTGTGCCTGGTTGCTGTTGGGCGAGTTCAAACCATTCGTTAATCGGTAAAGGTAGCTGTAATTTATTGAGGCTATGTTTGACAGCAATTTCCCAGACAGAAATACTAGAAATTATGATGCAGTTATTGTTCTCTGCTTCGGTGATGATGGTTTGGGCTGGATCGGAAAGTTGAGTCGGATCGTGTAATAACCAAAGCCAAGTATGAGTATCCAGAAGAATCATTCCTCTAATGCCTCCCACAGTTCTGGCATGGGTTCGTCAAAGTCATCGCTGATGGTAATAGGCAAACCGCGCAGGGGATAGGTTTTTTCGGGAGTAGTTTCGGAGGAAGTTGTATCTTTTTGAATGGCACTAAGCAGGGTTTGAACCAGTTGCCACTTTTCTTTAGTGGGTAATTTTAAAGCTTGGTGTTGGATATCTTGTAAAGTCATAGCTGTAGCAGTAATTTTCTAGCATTTCTTTTATTTTAGGTAGCCAATTCAGGGACTTTGATTTTGCCCGTCACAGCTTCGCTAATCAGTGCGGTGCGATATTCCTTTTGCAGTTCGATGATTCTTTTTGTTTTGGCAATCTTGGCATCAATGCGGGCGGTTTCTGTTTCGATATACTCAGCGATCGCTTTTTGCTCTTTGAGGGGAGGCAGTAGGACGGGCATATTACTAAAGCCAGATTGATTAACATATAAAACCGTTGCTGCTGTAGCGACCATCTCAAAATAAGAGCTAGAAATTCTGATAATTTCGCACAAATATTCAGGAATAATTTTTTGATTATTAGGAATAAAAGCTTGAAGTTGTTGATTGATAATTACATCAATATCATTAATAGTACATACTCCAAAATTACCTACACAACTAGCAATTACTGCACCTTGATTAAGAATTTTAGAACCAGCCTTTTTAGCAGCATCATCAGTTACTTTTAAAAATGTATTGTTAATTCTATTTACTGACATATCCTCCATTGTTAACCAACATATTCCATGATTAGCATTTAGCGTTGGTTTATTTCTTTGAGGAACGAAAATTTTAGAAATATAATTTGCTTTTGTAACCTTCCAATGTTCGGGAATATCGCCCAGCCAATTAATACCACTAGGTTTTAATTTCACATCGAGGTTAATACCTTTGGTGACTGCTTGATTAATAATCGAGGTTTTTTCTTCTTCGTACAGTTCTATTAGTCTTTCCTTTTGGGCAATCAGTTGGTCAATTTCTGTGGTTTTGCGGTCTAGATAACGGGCGATCGCTTTTTGCTCTTCAAGTGGTGGAATTGGAATGGATAGATTTTGTAATATCGGCACGCTTATATTGATTTGTGCTGTTCCCCATCCTTTAATAGAAAAATATATCTTGGCCGATTGACTATTCAAAAAGTAACAATAAAAACGATTGCTGACATTTTCTTTTAATGTAGTGATCAGCATCGTAAAACATTGACACTTATCTAATTCTTGAGGAATTAGGGCTGTAACACCTGCATTACCTGTTCTTACAGTAACTAAATCACCAGAATAAATTAATTTTGATTCTCTTCCTCTCGAATAATCTGTATTTACATGAAGAATGTTTCCAATTATTTTATTTTCTCTAATATTAGTTGCTCTTAAAATTGGGATCCCTTCATTCACGTAAGCATGAGTTGCTGCTTCTGCAATACCTACAACTATTCTTGTTGCTAATCTTTTTAAAGTTCCATACTTCCAATTTTCAGGGATTTTACCAAGCCAAGCAACACCACTATCTTTATACTTTTCATATCTTTCCATTACTCCAAAACTCCCGCTTCTAGCTCTAAACTACTCTCCTCTAGAGCCAAAATATCCGCCCGAATCTCCGCTAAACTCCGCAAGGGCTTAAACTCATAAAAATACTTGGTGAAATTAATCTCATAACCTGTCTTGGTCTTTTTCTCATCGATCCAAGCATCGGGTACGTGGGGCAATACTTCCCGCTCGAAATACTCCTCAATGGTTTGGGGGACTAAATTTCCGTTGGCATCTTCCCGTAAAAAGGGAATGTTTTCGTAATCTCGCAAATTTTTATCGGGTTTGGGTTTGCCTTTACTTTTAACTATTTCGCCTTGCTCGTCTTTCAAGGGCTGTTCTACAGTCACTCGCCAATAACCAAAGAACTTATTAGGGAAAATTTTGACAAATTCATTTTCTTGAAAATCTCCATAAAGCTTGGTAATAAAACCAATTCCCTTGGTTTCGCCATTTTCGGAAATTTGCTTCCGCTTATTTCCCAGCGATCTGCTCATCTTTTCCCAGAAACGATTAAAGTTCCGCTGACCCTCCGCGATCAACTCTTCATCCTTAGCACCCGTCGCATTAATAAGCTGCACTTTGCCTCTGCGTTCGGGACTTTTATCATTACTGAGAATCCAAATATAAGTGGAAATGCCCGTGTTATAAAAAAGCTGATCTGGCAGCGCGATAATTGCCTCTAACCAATCATTCTCGATAATCCACTGGCGAATATTACTCTCTCCACCTCCCGCCTGACCCGTAAACAAAGGCGATCCATTAAACACAATACCAATGCGACTGCCCCCATCTTCGGCAGGTTTCATCTTACTGATCATGTGCTGGAGAAACAGCAACGAGCCATCATTAATGCGGGGTAAACCAGCCCCGAAACGTCCCCCATCACCTAAATCTTCATGCTCTTTTTTGATAGTTTTCTGCGCCTTTTTCCAGTCCACGCCAAAGGGCGGATTGGAGAGCATATAATCAAATCTTTCGTCTCGCAGACCATCCACCGTAAAGGTATTACCAAACTTAATGTTGCTCGGATTCTGACCCTTGATCAACATATCTGACTTACAAATCGCATAGGATTCGGGGTTAATTTCCTGCCCAAAAACTTCCAATTTTGCATCGGGATTAAAATTCGTCAGATGATGGTCGCCAATGGAAAGCATTCCACCTGTGCCACAGGCAGGATCGTAGAGAGTTTTGATAATACCAGGTTGGGTTAAAGAAGCGCGATCGCCATTAAACAGAACGTTCACCATTAATTTGATTACTTCTCTGGGCGTAAAATGTTCCCCTGCCGTTTCGTTGGATTGCTCGGCAAACCGACGGATTAAATCTTCAAAGACATAACCCATCTGCATCGCATCCATATCGCTGAGATCGATATCGGCAAATTTCTTAACTACCCGAAATAGAATATCCGCTTTAGGATCGTCCATGCGATCGATCTGGTCGTCAAAATTGAAATACTCAATAATTTCTCTTGCCGAGGCGGAATAACCATTAATGTAATTTCTTAAATTTGCTGCCACATTATCCGCGTCGTCAACCAACTTGGCAAAATCAAACTGACTGCGATTGTGAAAATTGTGTCCCGAAGCTTTATTTAAAACTTTGTCTTTAATCAGATCGGATTTATTGGCAACTGTCGGCAATAGTTTTAAAACTTTTGACTTAGTTGATGCTAGAACACAATCCAATCGGCGCAAAACTGTCATCGGCAAAATCACTTTGCCATAATCCGATTGTTTGTAATCACCTCGGAGCAGGTCTGCTACCGCCCAAATTAAATCTCCTTTATTACTTGCTTGGAATTGAGCCATTTATGATTTAACTATTCTGTAAGTGAGGTTATAACAAGTCGGCAAGATCTTCGGCAAATTTTATTTTTATTTGCCTATTTGCTTTATTCTGCTCGCCAGTACTCCAGTTTACTGGACAGAAATTACATCTGTTATCAAAGTGCTGAAGATACTTAACGGTCAGAAAACCATCCAACAGGAAGGATTCGAGCGCGTTTTCTTGGGCGAAAATTGCTGGCACGCGATTCGTATCGGCGGGGGAATGCTCGACAAAATTAGATATATTGCTGCTTATCAAACAGCTCCAGTTTCCGCTATTACTCACCTCGCCCCAGTAGATAAAATTGAGCCTTTTGGAGATGGCGGAAAATACAAACTTATTTTTTCAGAACCTGCTCATGAAATTAAACCTATTCCTTTTGAGGATGCCCCCAAAGCCAGTATGATGAGTCCTAGATATACCAGCATCAATAAATTGAAAGAGGCCAAAAAACTTTCGGATTTACTTTAACTGTAGTTAATTGAGAGAATCGTTTTTAGTTAACCGCCAAGCACGCAAATAATTAGATATAGATTGTAAGTAGAAATCTAATTCTGCTCGATAACCTATGACCGATTCAGCCAACCTCAGAATTGTTTCCCTACTTCCTTCTGCCACAGAAATTATCAACTGTTTGGGTTTAACCAATGCTTTAGTCGGACGCTCGCACGAATGCGATTATCCTCCCTCAGTAAAAGATCTACCCGTATGCACCGAAGCCAGACTTAATAGCCATAAACCAAGTGGCGAGATTGATGTTGACGTGCAGACTTTGATGCAGAAGGCTCTCAGTATTTACGAGATTAAAACAGAAGTTTTAGAACGGCTTCAGCCAACTCACATTATTACCCAAGACCAATGTGATGTATGTGCGGTTAATTTACCAGAAGTAGAGCGTGCAATCGCCAAACTAACTAACTCCCATCCTCAAATTATTTCTCTTCAGCCAGATTTATTAAACGAAGTTTGGGACGATATCGAACGAGTAGCCCAAACTTTGGGAGTCGATTCCCCACCTGCTTTAGATAAATTACAGAGTCGGATTAATATCATTGATAGCAAAGTTAAAGACAAAAGTGAAAAACCTACTGTAGTTGCTATCGAGTGGACCGAACCATTAATGGTAGGAGCAAACTGGATTCCCGAATTAATTCAAATCGCTGGCGGAACATCTCTCTTGAGCGTCAAGGGAAAACATTCCCCTTACATATCCTGGGAAAGCTTAGTTGATGCAGATCCAGATGTAATTGTAATTATGCCTTGTGGCTTTGATTTGGAACGCACAGAACAAGAATCTGCTGTCTTAACTCAACATCCAAACTGGAACAGTTTTAAAGCAGTCAAAAATGGCAAAGTATTCATTGTTGATGGCAATGCTTACTTCAATCGTCCTGGTCCTCGACTGGTTGATTCTGCGGAAATCTTAGCCGAGATTTTCCATCCTCAATTATTTAATTTCGGTCATCGAGGTAAAAGTTGGAAAGTGTTTTCCTAACTGCTTCTGGTACATCTACTCGAAACGACCGAGAAAGTGCTGATATTCTGACGATTCTGTTTCATTATCTGTTCCCCAACTGTGAGACTCATCTTCATATTCTGGCTCAGGCGATGGGGCGTATCTTTCTTCAAATAATTCAGCTCTAATTTGGTCTATGGCTGACTTTGATGTGGACTCTTGCCCTGTAGATTCATAATTTACTGTTGAGTCTACAGTGACTTCTTCTTTGGTCTGGTTCTCGATTTCCTTCTCTTCCGTCCAAGGTCCTCCAACATTGAATTTTTGTCCTTGACGTTGGGATCTAGTTCTTCTTTTATTGCTGAAAGTCATGGAGCTTCGGATACTTATTTCGATTAGATCTTAACCAAATTTGGCTAACGGATTTTAACGTAGCTGATGAACTACCCCAACTTAGCTGACGCTTGAAGTTGGGGTAGTTCATAGACCATACCGATTATGCTGCTTGGATGGGCAAACCTCAAGCCTTGAAACTGGAGGTGCTGCGTTAGTTTTCTGTACACGACTTGGAAGGTTTCTCTGAAATCCTTGCACAATAAGGATTTTATAGAGCGAACATAAATACTATTTTAACGAAATCACGGTCTTTGAGTAGCGCATAAAAATGCTAACCTTCCAAGTCGTGTTCTGTATTTGATGATTTACGTTTTTCTGTAATTACAGAAAATATTCTTCCCCTAGCTTATTCGCTATTCGCGAATATAGAATGGAGATGGTAATGCGAACACAATTTCAGAATGCTCAAGCCCCAAGATATTGTAGTTTTACTCAAAGTTTATGGCTTAAAGAATGAGTGGACTTATAGCGAACTGGCAAAGAGTTTGAAGATGAGTTCTTCAGAAGTTCATGCTGCTTTAAAACGCTGTTCGACAAGTGGTCTTTACAACGACAAAAGAAGAAGGGTTTTAAAACCAGCTTTAGAAGAATTTTTAATTCATGGTTTGAAGTATGTCTTCCCTACCCAGCCAGGAGCTTTAGTGCGGGGAATGCCGACGGCTCATTCTGCCCAACCGTTGAAGGATTTGCTAGTGACAAGCGATCGCGATGTTTATGTTTGGGCTTTTGGTTCGGGGAAGGTTAAGGGGCAAGAAATCAAACCTCTATATCATTCCGTGCCAGAAGCAGTAGGGTCAGATCCTCAGCTATACGAAATGCTCTGCCTAGTTGATGGTTTGAGAGTAGGCAAAGTAAGAGAACGGGAATTGGCTGCGTCGGAGTTGAAAAAGAGACTCTATGACTAATCCACAAATCGAGAATTTAGAGAAAGTAGCGGCTATTTTAACTAACGTTCCCGAACGATTTGTCTTTACGGGAGGCGGGACGATGGTTCTTTATGTGGATGAGATTATCAGAGATGAATTACGTCCGACTAAAGATGTCGATTGTGTAGTAGAGATTTTTTCTCGCACGGAATATTATCAGTTGGCAACTGCTTTGCGAGCAGCAGGATTATCTGAATGCACCGAACCAGATGCGCCCATGTGTCGGTGGGAATATGAGGAACTATTAATTGATATTATGCCCTGTGGAGAAGAGGTTTTAGGGTTTAGCAATCGCTGGTATGTGGAAGCTCTAAGGAACTTAAGAACTTATATTTTGCCCAGCGAGCGGGAGATTTACATCTTTTCTCCCTTGTATTTATTGGCAAGCAAAATCGAAGCATTTTTGGGACGAGGAGAGAGCTTTTACTTTTCCAAGGATCTTGAAGATATTATCGTTTTGCTCGACGGCTGTACGGCTTTACCCGAAGAATTTGAAGCAGCAGAAGGAGAAGTAAAAATCTTTTTACAGCAATGGTTTAAAGAGAATCAAGACAACCTAGAAGATGCCGTCGCTAATTTCTTACCTTCATCAAGTATTAGTCGAGAAGAAAGGGCGATTGAATTAATTGCTAAGTTTGCCACTGTCGAAGGATAAAATTGTTATCCGAGCAGTTTTTATTTCTGTGAATTTTAGAGAAAAAGGCAATGCTAAAAAAAATTGGCATGGGAGAATTTCGGAATAACTTAGCTAAATATCTCGGTGCTAACGAACCTGTAGCCATCGTGGATCGCGGTGAAACTATTGGTTATTTTTTGCCCTCTCGTAAACATCCAGAACAAGGCGATCGTCTCGCGCATTTAAAATCTCCTCATAGCTCGCAAACTCCAGAATTAGAATCTTTGATGCGGGCAGCAGAGAAGCTAGATCGCTTGTTAGCAGAAAAGGAAATTACAGAAGACGAACTGGTTGAAGAATTTCGTCAATTACGGCGTTGAATTAAATATAGAGAAAAATATAATGGTAGATCCTAAAGAAGCAGCCAAGCTGATTCGTCAGCATTTTGAAGAATTAACGACGGAGCAATTTGTCAAAAATCTGCGCGGTTTATCTCATGAAGTCGTTTCAGAACAAGAGAGAAAAGAACAAGTTAAACAACAAGAATTAGAAGCTTTTTCTACAGAAAAGTAATAGCCATCGTCTGTCTGATTTTTCCCAGAAATATAATGGTCAATCCTAAAAAAGCTGCCAAACTAATTCGCCAACATTTTTCCGAGTTGACCGCAGAGAATTTTGTGGAGAATTTACGGCGTTCTTGCCCAGAAATATTTGAAGATAACGAACTATTAGCAGAATCTGAAAACCTTGCTTCACAACCGCTAGTAGCTGAAAAGCACTCTCAAATTTCGGAGCCAAAATCGCTCTCTAGGGATTCTCATCGTCGGTAAAATGCTGTGGAAAATTTTTGTCAGATAGGAAACTTCTCCATAAATTTTTCGTAATTTTTCAGATCGATCTGAGACTTACTGAATTTTTCCTTTTCTTCTTGTTCTTCCAACCACTTGAGAAAAAAATTCCGTAATTGATTGGGTGAGACTGGTTGAGAAAATCCCGCGAGCTTGCCATACTTAGTTGCTATTTTGTAGATTCCCCTGGTAGTGTATTTTTTCCCCCAAGAAGACTCAAAAAGATTTATCGCTTTTTTTTGAGTCATCACCTCAATATGCTTTCGCAAAATTTCTCGAAGCGATTTTGGAAATCTCACTACTGTTTTCTTACCAGTTTTAGAGATATTCAATCTTATTTGAGAGCGTTCTAAATCTACATCCGTCAATTTGATATTGACTAAATCACCAGTTCTCAATCCCATACAGAGCAATACTTTCACGATCGCCATATCTTGCAAATTTCCTGACTTTTGAACTGTATCGTAATAAAGTTTGATATCTTCTTTCGTTAGCGAGCTAGTTCTAAGGTCGGATGTTTTCTTTGAGGGACTTGGAACTTCTACTTTTAATTCCTGGCGAAGATGTCGAAAGACATCTCTTAGATAGCTGTAGTCTGGATCTTCTTTACGCAAATATTTTGCTAATTCTTTGGCTTTTTTGGCGGCGTTCGTTCTCTTTCTGTTCATCAAGCCAGGTAAAATTTATTTTTTAAATACTCGCTCATATTTAATGTCTTGTAGAGCCTTAATTTGAAGGGATTTGAAACTTTTTAAGCAATGAAACTATTTCCCCGTAAAGTTCTGGTTTTAAAATTTAAGTGGAACTTGATGGTGGTTTTCGTGTATATTATGTAGGGAATCATCTAATTTGGGAGGTCAAATAAAGAGAATATCAAGGATAAGCTTAAACTAATTCAAGCCTATATCTTCTTGAAATAGTCAAAGTTTTTTGGAGTAATTAACAGAATATGAAGACTATGCTCGTTCGGTCTAACATAACTACTCAAATAGTTTTACAATTCACTTATCTAGATCGAAACTAAAAAAGCAGCTGCTCACCGACCAAAGTTGACAACTGCCTTTCAGAAAACCCGTCCCGCTTTTTCTCGAAAAGAAATTGCGGAACTCTTATATTGTTTTTTTCATTATGGGATTATGATAACAGAAAATCTTCAACGCGTAACCGCACAAAATCCTTGTCCTCATTGCGGAAAACCCGACTGGTGTTATTTTTTAGGGGAACTCTCAATTTGTAAGCGCAGTAATGAATCAGCCCCTGGTTGGAGACTTACATCTAAGCGAGATAAAGATGGAGGTTATTTCTTTGCTCCCTTAGAACAACAGCAAAAAGCTATCAGACCAGCCCAAAAAAGAATTTGGGAATATCCCGACCGTGAAGGTAATCCTTTTGTCCGTATTATTCGTATTGATGATGGAAAGGGAAGTAAGCCCAAACGCTGGCAAGAACATTGGAACGGCAAAACATGGGTCAAAGGTTTGAAAGGAATTAAACGAGAAGATATTCCCGTTTATCGTTACGCAGAAATTCAAGAGGCAATTAGCCAAGGAAGAACTATCTTTATCGTCGAGGGAGAATCCTGTGCCGATGCTATGTGGTCGATAGGATTGCCAGCTACAACTAACATTGGCGGTTCAAAAAAATGGCAATCATCGGATACGGAAGATTTAGCTAGCACGGTCAAAACCGTCCTCTGTCCTGACAGAGATAAACCAGGAATCGAACACATGGAAATTATTGCTGCGGATTTTCCTGGTGCCTTATGGCTTTATGCTTTTCCCAATTCTCCTTTCTGGAATAAACTCCCCAGATCTCAAGGTGCGGACGTAGCCGATTGGATTGCCGATTACAAATTAGATGCCAAGCGGGTTCTCTATCACGTCGGAGAAAAGCGCAATCAAATGCAAAAAGAAGCAACTCAGATATCGAGCTTTTCTCTGATGTGCGCTCAAGTTGACGAAATTAACGCCATTTCTTGTCCAGGGGAACGTAAGTGGATGTTATACAAACTAGCTAAAGAAAATCGGGTATCCGTCCCACAAATTATGACTGCCTATGAAGCAGCTTTAACAAATCAACCTACTTTTGAAGGGGTAGGAATTAAAGATCTATTAGCTAAAACCCCAGAAAGATTTGACTGGTTGGTAGCTGCCTTAATGCCGATGGCAACCACAGCCCTACTTTATGCCGAAGCAGGAACGGGAAAAACTTTGTTTGTTAACAACATCATTAAAGCTGTAGCTGGCGGTCAAGATTGGAATGGCTACCCTACCAAGCACGGCAAAGTTCTCTATATCCAAACCGACGAACCAGAAGTCAACACCGCCCACAATCTCAAAGAAGCTGGCTTTGAATCTGTTCCCAACGAAAACCTCACTATTTACTTCAAGTGGCAGTTTAGCCAGATGGCAAAGCTAAGAGAAACCATTGAAAAAGAAAAGCCTAAATTAGTGGTAATTGATAGTCTGACTAGCTGTAATCGCAACAGTTCAGTAGAAGAAAAAAATGTTGAATATGCCCGTACTCTCTACGAACTTAGAGACATTGCGATGGAAACTGGCTGTGCGATTATCGTCCTCCACCACGAAAATAAAAATGGACAGGTAAGGGGAACGACGGCAATTAAAGCTAATGTGTCCGAGGTATGGCATCTCAAAACCTGCGACAAGCTTTCCTCTACTCACAGATTGCTACAAGTTGAAAAATCTCGCGCTGGTTGTAATGGCACCAGAGAATTACGGTTAGATACCTACGATCTCAGTTGGCAAGACCTGGGTGAATACGACCCCAAAGGACAGGATCGAGGGACATCATCTTCATCTACTGGTGCGACATTGCTAGCTCATTTAAAAGAGCGTCCAGGGGTAATTTTTGAACCTAGCGAGCTAGTTCATGAATTCGGTAAAAGTCGCGACGCTATCCGCAAAGCTCTAGCTCGACTGCATAAAACAGGTTTACTCGACTGCCAATCGAAAGTAAAAACTTTGGACAATGGCAATGCTGTCAGATATAAAGTTTATTATTTTCCTAACGCGTCCAGCGTGAGTAAAACTACCACTCCGTCAGAATCGGAGACGATGGACACCAAGCCAAAGACTAACAATTTAATCGAAAACGTCCAGCGTACTAAAGCCCCAACTCGTAATGATGACGATCGTGCTGGACGCGAAGATGAAAAAAATGATGTTTCAAATTCAAGCGATGGAATAACAGTCGATAAATCAGAAACGTCCATCCTCGAAATTGGTTCTCGTGTCGCCAATAATAACCACGAGAAAAAGTCCTATAACTGGCACGGTAAGATTGTTGGTTTCGATGGCGATGGTGCGAAAGTTTGTTGGGACGAACGAAAAGGAATACAGGGCGGTCAAGTTCTCTGGCATCGTTTAACAGAGTTACGACTATTGTAGATTCTAAAAAATTGAATTAGAGTGAAGATGTCTGGTTGATTTTGTCTAAGATTTTAGATATATAGTATTATTTTCATCAACCAATCTGTTTTCATTATGGATGACTCACCCAGAATCTTATACGAGCTAGATGGTAAGTATCCCTATATCGCTCAGACATTGGTAAACGAACCAGATTTATTTGTGGAGATGAATACCATGTCCATCTACAATTCTTTCGTTGTTACGGGGACTCCTGAAGCTGTCTATTACTGGGTTCTGGAAAAACAAGTGGAATTATTTCGCGAAGGAGTTGAAGTAGCTGTATTCAACCGAAACGATCTCGATAATGGTCGAGTAAAAGTTGCCTTTGGTGCTAAATTTCCAGAGGAAGATCGAGCTGCGTAAATGAAAAATAAAAATTGAATTTTCCAGAGAATGGTTTGGGCAAAAAAAACTGTCACTAAAATTATTTGTTTGTAATTTTACACGAGCGTCCAGCGAGTCAAACCCCCTCTCCAAGCCACTTCTGTTCGCTGGACGCTTGCGCCTTAGTCAGAGAAAAAAAACTAATTCGCATTTTTTTTTAGCCACTTTTACACGAGCGTCCAGCGAGTCAACTCCCCTCTATAAGCCACTTCTGTTCGCTGGACGCTTGCGCCTTAGTCAGAGAAAAAAAAACTAATTCGCATTTTTTTTTAGCCACTTTTACACGAGCGTCCAGCGAGTCAACTCCCCTCTATAAGCCACTTCTGTTCGCTGGACGCTTGCGAATTTAGTGACACTATTAAGTCAAAAAAAGCCTCACGGTTTGTTTGATCGTTAAAATTGCTCCCTCAAATTAAATTATCTAGTAATCGGCTGATCTCTTCTTGATAGTTAATTCGGTTGTCGTCATAAGTCATCACTGTCTTGATATCTACATGACGACTAAATTTCTGTACCTTTCTTAAATTGCCGTCGGTTGCATCTAAAGCCGCCGTAATAGAACTATGTCGCACTCGATGGGGAGACATTTTCTTTTTTATTCCAGCCTTTTTACAAAGCCTATCGACAATGGTGTAGATCCCATTACCATTTAGTCTTTTTCCGTAATTGGCATTGTCAATCGCGATAAATAAAGGAGCGTCGGCAGTTATTTCTTCTTCTGCGCGACGTAGATTTTCTCTTTCTCTAGCGGTTAGCCACTCAGAAATAGAACGGACAGTAGCAGGTGGCAAACTTACTATCTGTTTTTCGCTTCCCCAACCTTTTCCCGCAATCGCCAGAGTTCTATTCTCTGGATCGAAATCATCTATATTCAGTAGATCGAAAAGTCACGAAATAATGAGGTTTTCAGGCGACGTGATCGAGTTCTCAAATATCAAATGGCGATCGCTAATTTTGAATTCGATCACGTTAAACGCTGATACAAAAGGATCTTTGTTCAA